>NZ_CAJQZB010000001.1:0-430635 GCF_907164545.1 Paraburkholderia gardini
CGGTGTTTGCGGCTGGTTTAATCTTAACGGGCTCCACGCAGGGCGCCTGTGGTCCGGGGGCGACCGCCGCCGGCAGCCGTGTTTTCGCTCGCCCCGGTCGATGCGTGAAACATGCCGCTGCACCGGCCTTGCGTGAGGCTGCATAGGGGACAGGCAGGTGCCGGCGATCGGTCATGCTGCGTCGCCGCATGACAGCATGTGCTTGCGAGCGAATCAGCACGCATGACAAATCGCGTATTTGACACAGTATGTGTCGCAATCCGAATGATCGTGTGTCGCCAGCGGCGGGCGGCTGTGTCACTTCGCGGCGAAACGCGCGTGCCAGGCGCGTTAGCCCTGTTCCGGCATGGAATATGCAAACGCTCTCCGGAAGCAAGAACCTGGCGACGAATCAGGCGAAGCACGGTCGTTACCCGTATCCGAGCCAGGCGCACTCGGTGCGACACGGTAGCGCGGTCATTGACGAATCGGACGGCTTCATCAATCTGGAGGAGACATGAACGTACGCACCCTGGTTCTCGGACTGGCGGTGGTAGCGGCGACGGCCCTGAATTCATTTGTTGCACAGGCCGATCCGCAGCTCGACACGCTGATCAAGAACCCATCGAACTGGGCGGCACAGGCGGGCGATTACTCGAATCACCGCTACAGTCCACTCAAGCAGATCAACGAAAGCAATGTGGGCAAGCTGCAGGTTGCGTGGACGATGTCCACTGGCGTCCTGCGCGGTCATGAAGGCTCACCGCTCGTCATCGGCGACACGATGTATATCCACTCGCCGTTTCCTAACAAGGTCATCGCGATCAACCTGAAGGATCAGACGTTCATCTGGCAATACGAGCCGAAGCAGGACACGCAGGTGATTTCGGTGATGTGCTGCGACACGGTCAATCGCGGCCTCGCTTACGGCGACGGCAAGATCTTCCTCCAGCAGGCCGATACGAAACTCGTCGCGCTGGACGCGAAGACGGGCGATGTGATCTGGACCGCGCAGAACGGCAATCCGAAAGCGGGTGAAACCAACACCAACGCGCCGCACGTATTCGGCGACAAGGTGATCACCGGCATCTCGGGCGGCGAGTTCGGTGTGCGCGGCCGTCTGATCGCGTATGACATCAAGACCGGCAAGGAGGTCTGGAAGGCCTACAGCACGGGCCCTGACTCGGAAATGTTGATCGATCCCGACAAGACGATGACGTGGTCGGACGGCAAGATGACGCCGGTCGGCGCGGATTCGTCGCTCAAGAGCTGGAAGGGCGACCAGTGGAAGCTGGGCGGCGGCACCACGTGGGGCTGGTACGCATGGGATCCAAAGCTCAACCTTGTCTACTACGGCACCGGCAATCCGGGTACATGGAACCCGTCGCAACGTCCCGGTGACAACAAGTGGTCGATGTCGATCTTCGCGCGTGACCTGAACACCGGCATGGCGAAGTGGGTCTACCAGATGACCCCGCACGACGAATGGGACTATGACGGCGTCAACGAAATGATCCTCGTCGACCTGCCGATCGGCGGCAAGACGACCCCGGCACTCGTCCACTTCGACCGTAACGGCTTTGGTTACACATTGAATCGTGTGACCGGCCAGCTGCTGGTTGCCAACAAGTTCGACCCGGCGGTGAACTGGGCCAGCAGCGTCGATGTGAAATCGGGCCTGCCGGTGCGCGACGCGGCCTACTCGACGCAGAAAGCCGGTCCGGATCACAACGTCAAGGGCATCTGCCCGGCCGCGCTCGGTTCGAAAGACCAGCAGCCGGCGGCCTTCGACCCCGCGTCGAAGCTGTTCCTCGTGCCGACCAACCACGTCTGCATGGATTACGAGCCGTTCGATGTCGACTACGTGTCCGGTCAGCCGTTCGTGGGCGCGACGCTGTCGATGTATCCGGGTCCGAACGAGAACGGCGCGATGGGCAATTTCATCGCGTGGGATGCGGCGAAGGGCAAGATTGTCTGGTCGAAGCCGGAGAAGTTCTCGGTGTGGTCGGGCCCGCTCGTGACGGCTGGCGGCATAGCGTTCTACGGCACGCTTGAAGGCTATATCAAGGCCGTGCGCATCAAGGATGGCAAGGAACTGTGGAAGTTCAAGACGCCGTCCGGGATCATCGGCAACGTGTTTACGTACGAGTACCAGGGCAAGCAGTTCGTCGGCGTCTATTCGGGCATCGGCGGCTGGGCGGGTATCGGCATGGCCGCGGGCCTCCAGAAATCGACGGAAGGTCTCGGCGCGGTCGGCGGCTATCGCGAACTGGCGAAGTACACGGCACTCGGCGGCACGCTCTTCGTGTTCGCCATTCCAGGCGGCAACGGCTGATCGTATGCCTGGACGATGAAGTGAGGAACGACGCCCGCCGCGCAACGGTTCAGGGTTGCGCGGCGGCGTCAGCGGTAGCGGCACGACATATATGCTGCTGGCCGGAGTAATTTCGTTTCGCGACGCGTGCCGCACAGAGGCATGCGCGCGAAACCCATAAACCGATGGAGACGAACGCATGAAAGGCCGATTTTTCCTGCCGCTCGCGATGACACTCGTCGTGATGCCCGCATCCTTTGCCCAGACCAGCGGCGGGGCGATGAAACCGGTGGCTTACAAGGTCGTCGACGGCAACAAGGTCGATGCCGATACCTTGCAGGGATGGAGAACGTGGCGCGCGCTCGCGTGCGAACGGTGTCACGGCGCGAAGCAGGAAGGCCTCGTCGGCCCCTCGCTGATCGACGCATTCAAGACGCTCGACAAGACCGAATTCCATCGCACCGTATTTGGCGGACGCGTGGATAAAGGCATGCCGGATTTCAGCACCAGCACGATGATGCAGAAGAACTGGGAAAATCTGTATGCGTATCTGAAGGGCCGTTCCGACGGCAAGATCAACCCCGGCGATCTGCAGGCCATCGATGCCAAATGAAGCAATACATGAAGCAGTGCGCGATATAACAGGCGATACAACGTATGTGAGTGTTGTGTCGTGCCTCGTGAGCCGCTCGTCCCGTTCTCCCGGAGGTATCGATGGCTGATCGCAAGCAGGGCCCGCTCGCGCTCGCGCGCGTCGCCACGTTGTGCTGTGCAGGACTGGCGGCGCATGCCGCGTACGCCGATCCGCCCTTGCCGAACAACGATGGCAACGACGGCGTGCTGCGCGTCTGCGCGGACCCAAACAACATGCCCCTGTCGAACAACAAGGGTGAAGGCTACGAAAACCATATCGCCGCGCAGATGGCGAGCGATTTCGGCTACAAGCTCGAATACACGTATTTTCCGCAGCGAATGGGCTTTGTGCGGCACACGTTGCGCGACAAGGTGCCCGATACGGAAAACTTCAGGTGCGATCTGGTCATCGGCGTGCCGAAAGGCTACGACATGACGGCGACAACGCGTCCGTATCTGCATTCCACGTACGCGATGGTGTTCTCGAACCGCCCGGAACTGGCGAGCATCAATACACCCAGCGATCTGCTGAAGCTGCCGCCCGGGACATTAAGCAAGCTGCGTCTGGGCATTTTCTCGCAGACGCCGGCCGTCGACTGGCTGCTCGGCAACAACCTGATTGACCAGGCTGTGTCGTATCAGGCGCAAAGCGGCGATCCTGCTGCGTTTCCGGGCGAGATGATCGAACACGATCTGGTCGCGGGCAACGTCGACGTGGTGTTCCTGTGGGGGCCGATCGCGGGCTACTTCGCGAAGCGCGAGGGCGACAAGGTGAAACTCGTGCCGTTCCCGCCGACACCCGGCATCCGCTTCGACTATGAGATCTCGATGGGCACGCGCTACGGCGAGAAAACGTGGAATACCAAGGTCGATCAGTGGATCGGTGCGAACCAGAACAAGATCGACAAGATTCTCACGAGCTTCCAGGTGCCGATACTGCCGGTCGCGAGCGCGCCGACCGCTTCGCAATGAAGTGCCGGATGGGGTATGCGACGCGCAGTGCGGGTTGCTGCGCGTTTGCGTTTGTGTCCGCCGTCGCGATTGCTTTTGCGCTCATGCTGCCAGGCAGCGCGGCGTTCGCCGCGGACACGACAGCCGGTGGCGACATCACGCCCGCGGAGAAACTGCTCTTCATGACGACGCATATGAGCGGCGTCGAAGCGCTGACGGAACTCGACTACGCGTTCATTCTTTCCGGCCCGCCGGCGAAGATCAACGACACCGTCCGCGTGCTGGTGACGAGCCCCGCCAACGCGAAGAGCGATGCGCATATCACCGATCGCAGCGGCAACGTCGACGTTTCCTCCGAAGGGCTGCCGTGCAACCCCGTGATCCTTTATTTTCTCGAGCACGACGTTGCGGAGATGGAGCAGCTCACCGGCGGGCAGCGCCGTTATTTCCAGCGCCGCGTGCGTCTCGCGCTGGCGGCCGGACCGCCCATCACGCCCGTGGTGATGGAGGTGGGCGGCAAGTCCGTCAAGGCGCGCAAGATCGTGATCCAGCCGTACCTCGGCGATCCTAACGCGGCGCGCTTCGCGCAATACACCGGCAAGCGCTATACGTTCATCATCGCCGACGATACCGTGCCGGGGCGAGTCATGTCGATCCATACGGAGGTGCCGGGCGCGAACAACGATTTCGCGCATCCGCTCCAGACCGAATCGCTGAGTTTCACCGGCGCGTTGCGCAGCCTGGCACCACCGCCGGCCAAACCCGGCGAGCCGGCGCCGGTCAGGACACCGCAGGCGCCGCGTGCGAGTCGCTGAACGTGAACTTCATCCGCTCACTGACGCTGCGGCAGTTGCAGATTTTCGTGGTGGCGAGCCGCTACCCGAGCTTTGCGCGCGCGGCGGAGGAACTGCATCTGACGCAACCCGCGGTGTCGATGCAGATCCGCCAGCTCGAGGACGTGGTGGGCCTGCCGCTCTTCGAGCGCGTCGCGCGCAAGCTTTCGTTGACGGAGGCGGGTGAGCGTTTCTCGCATCACGCGAGCCGCATCATCGGCGAGATCAAGGATGCGGAAGACGCGATGACTTCGCTCACGCAGGCCGACAGCGGCTCGATTGCGGTGAGCATCGTGAGTTCGGCGACCTATTTCGCGCCCAAGCTGCTCGCGCTCTATTCGCAGCAGTATCCGAAAGTGGACGTGCGCTTTTCGGTGGGCAACCGGGAAACGCTGTTGCGCCTCCTGCAGGACAACGCGACCGATCTCGCGATCATGGGCCGCCCGCCGCCTGAACTCGGCACGACCGCCGAGCCGATGGCGTATCACCCGCATGTGATCGCCGCGCCGCTCTCGCATCCGCTGCGCGACGCGCGGAGTTTCGATCTGCAGGAGCTGGCAGGCGATACGTTCCTGCTGCGCGAGCCGGGTTCGGGCACACGCGCCGTGGTGGAGCACACGTTTCGTCAGCATCTGTTCCAGCCCGCGCGCACCGTCACGCTCGGCAGCAACGAGACCATCAAGCAGGCCGTCATGGCGGGAATGGGCGTGAGCCTGATTTCGCTGCATACGCTCGGGCTCGAACTGCGCACGGGCGAGATCGCGCTGCTCGACGTGAACGGCACGCCGATCGAGCGGACGTGGCAACTCGTGCATTCGCGCTCGAAGCAGTTGTCGCCGACCTGCCTCGCGTTTCGCCGGTTCCTGCTCGAACACGCCGAGCCGTTTCTCGAGAACGAATACGCGCAGTTCGCGTTCAGGCCGCCGAAGCGGGCCGCTGCGCGGATACTCGAAGGCGCGGCGCCCGCCGGGCCAGGCCAGACAAAATGAGCACTGCGCTGCGGCGTGTGATTCTCGTGGCGCTGTCAGGTTTCGCGTTGATGTTGATGATGTCCGCGGCGCAGTCGGCGAGTGCGCTGAAAGTGCGGGAAATCGCGCCTGGTCTTTACGTGCATCGCGGGCAGGACGATGTCGCGACGCGCGCGAACCGGGGCGACATCGCGAATATCGGCTTTATCGTCGGCACGCGCTGCGTGGCGGTTATCGATACCGGTGGAACCGCGCAGGAAGGCCGCGCGTTGCGCGCCGCGATTCGCGCGGTCACGCCGCTGCCGGTCTGCTACGTGATCAACACGCACATGCATCCGGACCATATTTTCGGCAATGCCGCGTTCGAGCACGATCATCCGCAGTTTGTCGGCAGCGCGACGCTCGGCGAAGCGGAAATGTCGCACGCGGAAAGCTATCTGCGCGTGCTGCATCGCGAACTGGGCACGCTCGCCGAAGGCAGCACGATCGTGCCGCCGACGTTGCCGTTCAGCGGCGATCTGACGCTCGATATCGGCAATCGCGTGCTGAAACTGCGCACATGGAAAACAGCGCATACGAACAACGACGTGACGGTCTACGATGAAAGGAGCGGCACGCTGTGGCTCGCCGATCTGCTGTTCGTGCAGTGCATTCCGGTGATCGACGGCAGCGTGCTGGGCTGGCTCGACGATATCGCGACGATCCGTCAGATGAATCCGCGTCGCGTGGTGCCCGGCCACGGCCCGATCGACACGCCGTGGCGCCCCGCGCTCGATGCGGAAGAGGCGTATCTCGCCGGGCTGGTCCGGGATGTGCGTGCAGCCATCAGGCAAGGTGTGACGATGCAGCAGGCGATCGATACGATCGGACTCGATCAGCGCGACAGGTGGCGGCTTTTCGACATCTATCATCAGCGCAATGTGAGCGCCGCGTACGCCGAGCTGGAGTGGGAGCAGTAGATCGAGGAAGGGGAACATCATGAGCACGACAATGCGAACCACGCTGCACGGTTTGCTGATGGCGCTGGCCGGACTGACGACACTGGCCGCGCTTGCCGGCCATCCGTCGTTCGCCGCGCAGCCCGGCGACGATCCGGACAAAAGCGCGCGCTGGCTCGATTTCAGGGAAGGCACGTTCAAGGATCGCCCGATCGATGCGCATGGCGACAGCGTGATCCGCTTCGACGCACCCGCGCGCGCCGCCGATGCGGCGGTCGTGCCGGTTTCGATCACCGCGCAGTTTCCGCAGACGCCGTCGCGCTACATCAAAAAGCTGTACATGTTCATCGACGAAAATCCGGAGCCGTATGTCGGCTGGTTCGAATTCACGCCGGAGTCGGGGCTCGCGAGTCTGGAAACGCGGGTCCGTGTCGAGGATTACACGTATATGCGCGTGATCGCCGAGACGAACGACGGCCATCTGTATAGCGCGGTGCGCTTCATCAAGGCTTCCGGTGGATGCTCGGCGCCGGCCGGCAAGGACGACGCCGCCGCCGAAGCGAACGCGGGGCAGGTGCGCCTGCAGCCGCAAGGACCGTCGACGCCCGGCAAGCCGCAACTCGTGCAGCTGATGGTGCGCCATCCGAACCGTACCGGCATGGCGATGGACCAGGTGACGCGCCTGTATGCGTCGGCGTATTTCGTGCGCAAGGTGGCGGTGACGTACGCGGACAAACCCGTGATGACCGCGAACGTGAATTTTTCGATCAGCGAGAATCCGAACTTCCGCTTCTACTTCGTGCCGCATGATGGCGGCGTGCTGAAAGCGCACATCGAGGATACGAAGAACCGGCAGTTCGACAGCCAGGTCGCGATCGGTCCGCATCCGGCCGCGCAGCAAACGTCGTCGGCGACGCCTTGAAGGGGACGGACCAGTTCCTGCGTCGCGCGTGGGTGGCCGCTTTCGCGGCGTGCGTAGCCATGCGGGTCGCGCACGCGGATGCCACAACGGATAGAGCGCCCGTTCAGCCGCCGCATCCGTTGACCGTGCCGGTGCCGGTTCAGGTCGCGCAGGGCGTCTATGTGATGGAAGGCAATGGCGAAGCCGTCGCGCCGGCGAATCGCGGGGTCGTCGCGAACAACGGTTTTATCGTCGGCAAGCGTGGTGTGACGGTGATCGACACCGGTTCGTCGTACCGCTATGGCCGCGCGATGATCGAGGCGATCCGCGCGATTACGCCGTTGCCGGTCGAGCGCGTGATCATCACGCATCAGGCGCCGGAATTCGTGTTCGGCGCCGCGGCGTTTCGCGATCGCGATATCCCGATCCTCGCGCACCGGCGCGCGGCCGAACTGATTCGCGACCGTTGCTGGATCTGCCTGAAGAACCTGCGGCGCACGCTCGGCGAAGATGAAATGGCGGGTTCGCGCGTGACGGTGCCCGACCATACCGTCGACAGCACGACGACGCTCGATTCCGGCGGTCGCGCACTCCAGCTGCTGTATTTCGGCCCGGCCGCCACGCCGGGAGACCTCGCCGTGCTCGACACGGCGACGGGCGTGCTGTTCGCCGGCGGACTGGTGAGCGTCGGGCGCATTCCCGAACTGCGCAACGAGAGCATTCCGGGCTGGCTCGCCGCGCTGCGGAAAATCGGCTCGCTCGATGTGCATATCGTGGTGCCGGGCTTCGGGCCGCCCGTGGCGCCCGGCGGCATCGCCCCGACGGGCGCCTATCTGCGCGAACTGGATGCGGGCGTGCGCCGCGCGTACGCGTCGGGCGCCGGACTGAGCGAAGCGATGCGCACCGTCCAGACGCCGGATTTCAGGCAATACCGGCTTTACCCGACCGCGCAGCCGGCGAACGTGCAACGGCTGTATCTGCAACTGGAAAAGCAGTGACGTCACGCGGTATTGACGCAAAAACGGCGTAACGTCGCGGCTGTGGCAAATGGTTCTAACGGACCCTTGAAGAAAGTACCTTCAACGTACCCAACGGAGACAGGATCATGGCAAAACTCGTCGTGCTTTACAAAAATCCGGCCGACAAGGCGGCGTTCGACGCGCATTACGAATCGACCCACGTGCCCCTCGCGAAGAAGATTCCCGGGCTGCAGAAATACGAAATCAGCACCGGGCCGGTCAAGCTGCTGGGCGGCGAGTCGCCGTATTACCTGATCGCCGTGCTGCACTTCGCATCGAGCGAGGCGTTGATGCAGGGACTCGGCACGCCGGAAGGCAAGGCCGCGGCCGGCGATCTCGGCAACTTCGCGCAGGCCGGCGCGGAACTGCTGGTCATGGACTCGAAGGAAGTCTGAGCCGCGCGGGGTGCCAGGCAAAGGCCGCCGTCGCGCGCTATCCTGCGAAGTCGACGTGTGGCCGGCCCCGTTCTGAACGGTTTGACAGGCGGCTCGAACCGGCGCCAGCCGGCTTGAGGGACAGGATTTCCCGGCCCGCGAAAAACGCGGGCAGCCGTGGCCAGCACGTTGGAACCTGTATAAATATACAGTATAGTGTGCAATCGAAGCCCGCCTCGCCAGGAGCGTCGCGTGGCTGGGCGCACTTCCATTCGCGGCGGCGCAGGCAGGCCGCGGCACTGGCTAAACTCATTCAGACGGACAGATAAATTGTCATCTAATGGTACGAACCGTGGAACGATCCGCATCCGCGGCGCACGTCAGCACAATCTCAAGAACCTCGACCTCGACCTGCACACCGGCGAAATGACCGTCGTGACCGGACCATCCGGTTCGGGCAAGTCGAGCCTCGTGTTCGATACGTTGTATGCGGAAGGCCAGCGGCGCTACGTCGAGACGTTCAGCGCCTACGCACGGCAGTTCCTCGACCGCATGGACCGCCCGCAGGTGGACCGGGTCGACGGCGTGCCGCCCGCCATCGCGATCGACCAGACCAATCCGGTGCGCAGCTCGCGCTCGACGGTCGGCACGATGACCGAACTCAACGACCATCTGAAGCTGCTGTACGCGCGCGGCGCCGAACTCTTCGACCGCGTGACGGCACAGCCGGTGCGGCACGACACGCCGGAAACCGTCTACGCCGATCTGATGGCGCGCACGGCGGGCACCGATCCGCGGCTCGCGGTCACGTTTCCGGTGGAACTGCCGGAAACCGCGACGCAGGCCGAAGTCGAGCAGTGGCTCTCGGCAAGCGGCTACACGCGCGTGCAGGCGCAGCGCGATGTGGTGTCGCCCACGGGCGCACGCAAGGTGCTGGATGTCGTCGCCGACCGTTTCCGCCTGCACCAGACGGAGAAGGTGCGGGCGCTGGAAGCCATCGAGGCGTCGCTCAAACGCGGCGCCGGGCGCGTGAACGTGTACGTGCTGCCGCAGGTGCCGGAAGACAGCGCCGAGCCGCGGATCTGGCGCTTCTCGACCGGGCTGCACAACCCGGATAGCGATCTGCGTTACGCCGATCCGCAGCCGGCGCTGTTCTCGTTCAACTCGGCGTATGGCGCGTGCGAAACGTGTCGCGGTTTTGGCCGGGTGATCGGCGTCGATCTGGGCCTCGTGATTCCCGACGGGCGCAAGACGCTGCGCGGCGGCGCGATCAAGCCGATGCAGACGCCGGCGTGGAAGGAATGCCAGGACGACCTGATGCGCTACGCCGCGAAGGCGGATATTCCGCGCGATACGGCGTGGTCGTCGCTGTCGCAGGCAGAGCGCGACTGGGTGATCGACGGCTCGCCCGACTGGGACGGCAAATGGCAGAGCCAGTGGTACGGCGTGAAGCGCTTCTTCGCGTACCTCGAATCGAAAGCGTACAAGATGCACATCCGCGTGCTGCTGTCGAAATACCGCAGCTACACGCCGTGCGAAACCTGCGGCGGCGCGCGCCTCAAGACGGAATCCCTGCTGTGGCGCCTCGGCACGAAGCCCAACGCGGACGCCGTGCTCGACGCCGCGAACCGCTTCCTGCCGCGCGGCGTCGACTGGTCGCGCGCGCAGCTCGAAGCGCTGCCGGGCCTGACCGTCCACGATCTGATGCTGTTGCCGATCGAGCGCATCCGGCGTTTTTTCGACGACATCACGCTGCCGGGCGTCCTGCTCGACGACGCGCTGAAACTCCTGCTGGCCGAAGTGCGCACGCGCCTCAAATATCTGTGCGACGTGGGTCTCGGTTATCTGACGCTGGATCGCCAGAGCCGCACGCTCTCGGGCGGCGAAGTGCAGCGGATCAACCTGACCACCGCGCTCGGCACGTCGCTTACCAAGACGCTCTTCGTGCTCGACGAGCCGAGCATCGGGCTGCATCCGCGCGACCTGAACCGCATCGTCGAGGCCATGCACCGGCTGCGCGATGCGGGCAATACGCTCGTCGTCGTCGAGCACGACCCTTCGGTAATGCTCGCCGCGGATCGTCTGATCGACATGGGCCCCGGCCCCGGCGAGCGCGGCGGCACGATCATCTACGATGGCACGCCCGACAACATCCGCACGGCGGGCACGCTTACGGGCGAGTACCTCAGCGGGCGCCGGCATGTGGCGGATGCGTCGCGCTGGTCGCGCCGTCCGGTCGAGGCCGGCACGCCGCGCATCGTGCTGGAGGGTGCGCGCGAACATAATCTGCGCGATGTGACGGTCGGGATTCCGCTGCAACGTCTCGTCTGCGTGACGGGCGTGTCCGGTTCGGGCAAGTCGACGCTGTTGCAGGACGTGCTGCATCCCGCGATGGCGCGGCACTTCGGCAAGGCGACGGATTCGCCGGGCGCGTTTCGCAGTCTCGAAGGCGCGGACCGCGTGAGCGATGTCGTGTTCGTCGACCAGTCGCCGATCGGCAAGACGGCGCGCTCGAACCCGGCGAGCTACGTCGGCGCGTTCGACGAAATCCGCAAGCTGTTCGCGAAGGCGCCGCTCGCGGCGCAACGCGGCTACACGGCCGGCACATTCAGCTTCAACTCCGGCGACGGGCGCTGCCCGACCTGCGGCGGCTCCGGCTTCGAACACATCGAGATGCAGTTCCTGAGCGACGTCTATCTGCGTTGCCCGGATTGCGACGGACGCCGCTATCGCGCCGAAGTGCTCGAAGTGAAGATTGAACGCGGCAACCCGTCGCGCGCGCTCTCCGTCGCGGACGTGCTGGAACTGACAGTGCATGAGGCCACCGGATACTTCGCCGCCGATGCCGAAGTGCTGCGTGTGTTGCAGCCTATCGTCGATGTCGGGCTCGAATACGTGAAGCTCGGCCAACCGGTGCCGACGCTCTCGGGCGGCGAGGCGCAGCGTCTGAAGCTCGCGGGCTTTCTCGCGGAAACGGCGCAGGCGAAGACGCCGCGCGGCGCGAAACAGGCCGCCGCCGCGGGCAAGCTCTTCATGTTCGACGAGCCGACTACGGGCCTGCATTTCGACGACATCGCGAAACTGATGCAGGCATTCGGCAAGCTGCTCGCGGGCGGGCATTCGCTGATCGTGATCGAACACAACCTGGACGTGATCCGCGCGGCCGACTGGATCATCGACCTCGGTCCGGAAGGCGGTGACGGCGGCGGGCGCGTGCTGTGCGCCGGCACGCCGGACGAAGTGAAAGAGTGCGAGGAATCGCATACCGGCCGGGCGCTGCTGCAATACGACGAATCGATGGGCGTGGAAGTCGCGCCGGCTTCGCAGGGCGTGCCGCTGCAAACGGCGCTGACGGCGGCGCGCGCGCGTCGTGCGGTGGAAGGCGAGGACGTCGTGCGGATCGTGAACGCGCGCGAGCACAATCTGAAGTCGCTCGACGTCGATATTCCGCATGGCAAGTTCAACGTCGTGACGGGCGTGTCCGGTTCGGGCAAGTCGACGCTCGCGTTCGACATTCTTTTCCACGAAGGCCAGCGTCGTTATCTGGAATCGCTGAACGCGTATGCGCGTTCGATCGTGCAGCCGGCCGGTCGGCCGGAAGTCGATGCGGTCTACGGCATTCCGCCGACGGTCGCGATCGAGCAGCGTCTGTCGCGCGGCGGGCGCAAGAGCACGGTCGCGACGACTTCCGAGGTGTGGCACTTCCTGCGGCTGCTCTACGTCAAGCTTGGGCTGCAGCATTGCATCCACGACGGCACGCCGGTTACCGCGCAGAGCGTCGAATCGATCGCCGCGCAGCTGCTGCGCGATCACAGGGGCCAGCACGTCGGGCTGCTCGCGCCGCTCGTCGTGAACCGCAAGGGCGTCTACACCGATCTCGCGAAATGGGCGAAGGCGCGCGGCAATACGCATCTGCGTGTCGACGGCGAATTCGTGCCGGTCGATCCGTGGCCGAAGCTCGACCGTTTCCGCGAACACACGATCGAACTGCCGGTGGCGGATCTCGTCGTCTCGGCGGATCACGAGGCGCAGCTGCGCCGCGCGCTCGACGACACGCTCGAAGCCGGCAAGGGCGTGATCCATCTGCTCGCGCCGCTCGACGGCCTGCACGCCGCGATGAACGGCAAGGGTGAGACGGGGCATGTCGGCGAAGTGAAGGTGCTGTCGGTGAAGCGCGCGTGTCCGGTGTGCGGCACGAGCTATCCGGAACTCGATCCGCGGATGTTCTCGTACAACAGCAAGCACGGCTGGTGCACGACCTGCGTCGGCACGGGCCTCGCGCTCACGCGCGAACAGCGCGCCGCGTACGACGACACCGTGATCGTCGACGACAATCGCGGTCGCGAGCAGAGCCTGCCTTCGGAAGAGCAGGAACCGGAAGGCGTGGGCGACGAACCGTGCCCGGACTGCAGCGGCACGCGGCTGAACCCGGTCGCGCGCGCGGTGACGTTCGACGGGCAACCCATTGTCGACGTCGCGCGGTGGACGGTGTCGCAGACGCGCCAGTGGGTCGATTCGCTCGAACTCACCGGACGCGATGCGGGCATCGCACGCGATGTCGTCAGCGAGATCGGCAGCCGGTTGCAGTTTCTCGAAGAAGTCGGGCTTGGCTATCTGAGCCTCGATCGTGCGGCGCCGAGCCTGTCGGGCGGCGAGGCGCAACGCATCCGCCTCGCGGCGCAACTCGGCAGCAACCTGCAGGGCGTCTGTTACGTGCTGGATGAACCGACCATCGGCCTGCATCCGCGCGACAACCAGATCCTGCTGAACGCATTGCGCAAGCTCGGCGAGAAGGGTAATACGCTGGTCGTCGTCGAACACGACGAAGACACGATCCGGCGCGCCGATCACATCATCGACATCGGTCCGGGCGCGGGCAAGCGCGGCGGCAATCTCGTCGCGCAGGGCAGCGTGAAGGACCTCGCGGCGCAGGCCGGGTCGCTGACCGGGCAGTTCCTCGCGAATCCGATCACGCATCCGTTGCAGCCGCGCCGTCCCGTTTCGCCCGCCCGCAAAAGCGCAGCGGCGGTGCCGGAGAACTGGCTGACGGTACACGGCGGCAAGCTGCACAACTTGCAGGACGTGACGGTCGGCATTCCGCTCGCGCGGCTCGTCGCCGTGACGGGCGTGAGCGGCTCCGGCAAATCGACGCTCGCGCGTGACGTGCTGATGGCGAACATGCTCGACGCGGTGGGCCGCTCGGTGCTGTCGTCGCCGGCTACGAAACGTGCGCGCAAGGTCGCGCAGGCCGACGCGCCCGCGAAGCAATCGCGTTCCAGCGTGCTTGCACGCAGCGCGCCGCGGCCGGCGCTGAACGTGACCCACGCGTGGCAGGGTTGCGAATCGATGACCGGCTGGGAAACGATCGACCGCGTGCTCGAAGTCGACCAGACGCCGATCGGCAAGACGCCGCGCTCGTGTCCTGCGACGTACATCGGCGTGTGGGACGCGATCCGGCGTCTTTTCGCCGATACGCTTGAGGCGCGGGCGCGCGGCTATACGGCTTCACGCTTCTCGTTCAACACGGGTGACGGCCGTTGCCCGGCGTGCGAAGGCCAGGGCGTGCGCACGATCGGCATGAGCTTCCTGCCGGATGTGAAGGTGCTGTGCGATGTCTGTCACGGCCAGCGCTTCAATCCCGAGACGCTCGCGGTGACGTGGCGCGGCAAGAACATCGGCGACGTGCTGACCATGGAGATCGACGAAGCCGTCGAGTTCTTCGCGCCGCTGTCGAACATCGCGCATCCGTTGCAGCTGATGAAGGACGTCGGGCTCGGTTATCTCACGCTCGGCCAGCCTTCACCCACGCTCTCTGGTGGGGAGGCGCAGCGCATCAAGCTCGTCACCGAACTGAGCAAGGTGCGCGACGACATCACACGTCGCGGGCAGAAGGCGCCGCATACGCTGTACGTGCTCGATGAACCGACGGTCGGCCTGCATATGGCCGACGTCGCGAAGCTGATTCGCGTGCTGCACCGGCTCGTCGATGCGGGCCATAGCGTGGTGGTGATCGAACACGATCTCGACGTGATCGCCGAAGCCGACTGGATCATCGATCTTGGGCCGGAAGGCGGCGTGGGCGGCGGCACGATCGTCGCGGCGACGCATCCGGAAGGGCTCGTGCAGGTGAAGGCGAGTCACACGGGTCGTGCGCTGGCGCCAGTGCTCGCGCGCGAGCGCAATGATGATATGGCCGCGTCTCTTGAGCAGGGCGTGGCGAAGACCGGATAACAGGGGGAGTATGCAAGGCCGCGCAGCGTGGCGGCCGTGTGGTTCTAACCGGCTGCGTCGTGCCGTGTCAGACAGCGTCAGGCAAGCATCGGGGCCGCATGCGTGAAGCATGCGGCCCCGATGTCTTTACAGCGCGCCCTGTTTCGTCGCGGCGCACGCCGGGTTTGCGACGCCATTCGCCGAAGCCTTCCCCACAGCACATTCGCGCGCGGCGATCCGCTTGCGCCAGCTCTCGAGGATGGTATCCGCGAGACTGCTGTAATCATGGCCGAAGTGATGCCCGCCGGGCGTCCGTATGACGTTCGCGCCGGTTTTGACGAGCGCCGGGCACAGCGTGTCCTCTTCGTCCTCGCCGTAGATGCACTGCACGATCGCGGGCGGCACCTTCGCTACTTCCGGCATCGCGGGCAGTGCTTCGCTGCTGGCCGGCATGCCGAGCCAGCCGGTCACGCGGATCTGGAAGTCGGCGTCGTGCGCGAAGCCGAGCAGCGCCATCTGCGAGACCTTCGCGCGCAGCGATTCGGGCAGGCGGTTGTACGCGAACGGCATCACGTCCGCGCCGAACGAATAGCCGATCAGCGCGACGTGTCGGGTATGCCAGCGCGCACCGTACGTCTCCATGATGCGTGCGAGATCGTGACTCGTCTGCTCCGGCGACTTCGTGCTCCAGAAGTAGCGCAGCGCGTCCACGCCCACCACCGAAACGTTTTTCTTTTGCAGCGCTTCGGCAATCGTCTTGTCGAGATCGCGCCAGCCGCCATCGCCGGAAATCACGATTGCAAGCATGTCGGTCGGATGGGCGGCGGGCAATTCGATCAGCGGCAGGTCGGACACGTCCTGCTCGTCCGCCTCGTGCACACGCAGATGCGGGGTGACGAGCGCGACCATCGCGTCGGCTGTCGACGTGTTCGCCGCGAGGCGCCGCACCGGCACCGGCTTGCCGCCGATGGGCGCGGGGGCGTCGACGGCGGCGGTCGTAGTGGCCGCGACTTCGACGAAACCTGGCAGGCCGTTGCCGCGGCTGATCGTCGGATCGGCCGGGCAGGGGTTGAAGCGCGCGTCGAGCTTCGCATCGGGATCGACCGATGCCGCGCCGGAAAGCGTATTCGACGGCGCGGTGGAGATCATCCGCGTGGCAAGCGTGCCGCCTTCGCCGGTGCCCGCGACGACCGGCAGGAAGTAGCGGCTCAACTGCGCTTCGCGCTGCAACTGGTGGCTGATGTTTTCGACGTCGCCCACCAGGTTGTGACAGGTCTCCGGCTGCGGCGCGGCGCTCGCGACGTAGCGCGACGTGTCGACGCCGACAACCATCGCGCCGTCTTTCGCGAGCGCGTCGGCGGCCTGCTGGTCACTCGTGTGCCAGCCGCTGGCCTTCGAAAACAGCACGACGAAGCCGCGCATCGCACCCGCGGGATGCGTGACCGTGACGTTGCCGAAACGGCCGCCGGATACGGTGGTGACCGGCGCGGCGGCCGTATGGGTGGCAGGGGCAGTCGCGGCAAGCGCATCGGACGATGCGGCAGCAAACAGGCCCGGGGACAATCCCAGGGCCACGGCGATACTCAGTAGTTTCATGAACGCCAGCCTTCGGCGAGAAGTGAGAGGTCGGCGAGGGTCAGCACGACGCCAACCGAACCGGACGCCGCGAGATAACGCGGCTCCCAGGTCGGCTGGAATTTGCTCTTGAAGCCCCGCAGACCGCGGAAGTTATAGAAGCGGCAACCGAAACGCCACATCAGACTGGCGATGCGGTGCCACGGTGAAGCGAGCGGCGTCGGGTTCATGCCCGACAGCGGTGCCATGCCGAGGCTCAGGCTGCGGAAATTTTCCTGCTTCAGATGCAGCGCGAGCTTGGTGAACAGATACTCCATCGCATACGGCGACGCATCCGGCGCGTGGCGCATCACGCCCACGGTCGCATCGAGATTCAGGTCGGTCGTCATGAACGTGACGAACGCGACCGGCGTGCCCTGCTGGCGGACCAGCATCACGGATTGCGCGGCGAGGTAGTCGTCGGTGAAGGCGGCCACCGAGAAGCTCTTTTCCTTCGCGGAACGGCTGTCGAGCCACGCATCGGAAATACCGCGCAGCGTCGGCAGCAGATCGGGAACGTGCGGCGGTTCGTACATCTCGACGGCGAGGCCGTCGCGCTCGCCGCGCTTCAACGCATAGCGCAGGTGCGTGCGATGCGAGCCGGCGAGTTCGAAGTCGCTCAGCACGATGCGCGCTTCCTCGCCAAGCTTCATCAGCGAAAGCCCGGCGTCGAGATAGAGCGGCAGCGCGTCGGCGCGCACCTGGTAGAATGCGGCGCGCCCGCCATGCGCATGCGCGAGCGCCATGAATTCGCCGATCAGCTCGACCCATTCCTCGCGCGGTCCGACCGGATCGTGCAGCGCGGCCCACGTGCGGCCGCGCTTCGCGTACATCAGGAACGCCTCGCGCGACTTCGAGAACAGGAAACTCTTGTCGCCCATCAGCGCGAGGCCGGCGTCGCTGCGCTCCTGCGCGCGGACGATTTTCGCGGCGTCGACAAGGTCGGGCGCGGGCGGTTTCACGAAGCGTCCCGCAGCCGGCCGCAGCAGCTGCCAGAACGCGATGAACATCGCGAAGAGACACGCGCCGAGCGTCGCGCGCAGCGCGCGCGGGGCGCGTTCGTCGAACGCGAAATCCCACCAGAGGTCGCGGCTGTACTGCACGTCGCGAAACGCGAAGAACATCACCCACGCCGCGACGATCATCACGATCCCGACCGACACCAGCCAGGTCACGGTAAAGCGCTCGCCAAAGAGCGACGACGAACGGTTGAAGCGGCCGCGCGTCGTGGCGAGCAGCACGATCAGCACGCCCAGCACGCCGGCCTCGCCAAACGCGAGACCCTTGGTCAGCGAAAGCGCGAGGCTTGCGACGGCGAGCAGCATCGTGAGCCACCACGCGGCGTCGAGCCGGCGCAGCAGCCCGCGCGCGACGAACAGCAGCAGCACGCCGAGCAGGCTCGCGAGCAGCTGCGAGCCTTCGAGCACCCACAGCGGCAGCACGGTCTGAAGCAGCGCGAGGCGGCGCGCGAACGCGGGCGTCGCGCCGGAGATCACCAGCATCCCGCCGACCGCGAACGTGACGACGCTCAGAAAGAGCGGCGCAAGCTGCGTGATCTGCTGCGAGTTGCGCGAGGTAAAGCGCGCCTTGAGCGCCCGACCTTCGAAACCGGCGAGGAGCGCCGACGACAGCAGCAGCGGCACGCCGAAGTAGATCACGCGATAGGCGAGCAGCGCCGCGACCATCGCGGGCGTCGGCATGGTGCCGCCGAGCGCGAATACCATCGACGCCTCGAACACGCCCAGACCGCCGGGCGTATGGCCGATCATGCCGAGCAGCATCGCCACCGAGAAAATCGCGATGAAGTGCACAAAGCCGATGTCCGTCTGCGGCAGCAGCGCCCACAGCGCGATACTGGCGGCGGCGACATCGGCGGCGGCGAGCGCGAGCTGCGCGACGAAATCGCGGCGCGCGGGCACGTCGAGCTTGAGCGGGCCGAGCTGGATCTGACGCGCAACCGGCGGGCACGCCGCGATCAGCACCGCGAAGAGCGCGACGATGACGAGGCCGGTGCAGACCAGCGGCGTGGGCGAAAGATGCGTCATGCGGCTCATCGATCCGGCGGCGTACAGCATGCCGAGGCCCGAAAGCAGCACGAGCGCGAGGCCGAGCGTGACGCTTGTGAACAGCGTGATGCGGCCGACCTGTGCCGGCTTGATGCCTTCGGCGCCGTAGATGCGGATGCGCACGGCGCCGCCCGTCAGCGCGCCAAAACCGGTGGCGTTACCGAGCGCCGACGCAACCGTCGCGCCGATCCACAGCACCGGGCGCGACACGCTTGCGCCGATCGAGCGCAGCCCGACCGCATCGCGGGCGACGAGCACGACGTAGCTGGCGGCGGTCGCGGCGAGCGACGTGATGAGCGCCTGCGGCGGCAGATTGCGCAGGCCGCGGATGACGGAGTGATAGTCGACGGTTTTCGACAGATGCTGGAAGACCAGCAGAACGATGGCGCAGACGGCCAGCGCAAGGGCGGGAACGACGACGCGCCGCAGAGGAAGGGATTTCAGCCGCCCGATCCAGATCGGACCGAGGGCGCGCGAGAAGGGGGCGAAGAAGCCCGGTTTCCCCTGGTGCACCGTATCGGTGCGTGCCGACACTTTATTTGAACCGATACTGCTCAATTGCCTGCCCCGTTGAAAGCCATACGTACTATAACGGTCAGGCAGTCAGAAAGTTGACGCGCTTTGAGTCAATCTGGTGCAAATACGCATTAAAGGCGGGAAAGGCAGTGGGGCGCCCGTCCCGCGGACGCCCTCAGTCGTTTATCCGTGCTGTTCGAGGTGCCGCTGGATGTCCTTCGCGGCCAGTTTGGAGATGTCGCCGGATATCTCGTCAAAGACGAGCTTGCGTGTCTCATCGGTCATGTGACGGCGCACGAGACCGAGAAACCGGGGCTCGATCGCAAGGCGCAGCCGCTGGAAACGCTGCTGCAGACGCCCCTGATCCAGATAATCGACGAGCATGCGGGCGAACTGGTCACGCGCGGTGTCGTCGGGGCTGTTCTGGGCGGGTTTCGCGTTCTGGCCCGGTTCGCCGTTGCGCAACGAGGGGTCGCGCGTGCGGGCCTGCGGGTCGGCAAAGCCTTCGATTTCACGCAGGTCGAGCTTGAGTCCGCTGGTTTCGAAAATACGGGCGCGATTGCCGTCCGCGACGACAACCCAGGAAGTCGTGGTCATGCTTTCCTCCTTTCAAGAGCGTGAGGGCGCACGAGGAACAATAGTGCCCCACGCGCGTGCCTGCCGGGTTTTCGCCATGGGCCGACGCCGGCCGGGGCGCAGCGCGGCGCGGCTCGCGGGCGAATGAAGCGCTCGCTTCAATGCGGGCGCGCACGTCTGGTACGGTCCTTTTTCTATTCCGTGTGCGCGCCTTTGGCGCCGCAGGCGCGAATCACCAGCGCGACGACCTGTTCGGTCGCTTCTTCGAATGCCTTCCTTGACAGCGCGCGTTTGCCCGCCAGCGCTTCGATCTGCGCATCGAAATCCGCGTAATGCTGGGTCATCGCCCAGATCATGAAAAGGAACGCGCGCGCATCGATGGGGGCAAGCAGCCCGCGCGCGATCCAGTCGTTGATCACGACGACGCGCGTTTCCATCCAGGGCTTCACGCGACCCGACAGGATGTCCTGCATGTGCGTCGCGCCGCGAATGATTTCATTTGCCCATACCTTCGATGCCAGCGGTCGACGTCGCGACAGTTCCATCTTCGCGCGCACGTAACCGCCGATTGCTTCCACCGGATCGTCGCTGCTGTCGAACGTATCGGCGGCGCGGTACCACTCCTCGAAGATGTCGTCGAGCACGCGCCGGTAGAGCGCAAGCTTGGTCGGGAAGTAGTAATGCAGGTTCGCTTTAGGCAGGCCGGCGCGTTCCGCGATCATCGCCGTGCTCGTGCCTTCAAGACCGCGTTCGGCAAACACGGCTTCGGCACAGGCAAGCAGATGCGCCTCGTTCGTATTGCGGATGTGTGCCTTGCGCCGCCGCATTGGCTTTGCCGCTTCTTCGCTTTCGACGGTCATCGCCGGCGCATCGTCGCTTTTCATCATGGCCTCGTTTGGCGCGCTTGCCGTGTCGCGCCTCATTGTAGTCGCAATGCGGCACGCGAATGCGGCGTGCCGTGCCCATGCGAACGACGTGCCTTACGTCATGTTGCAGCGCAATGGCACGCTTTTCGCTCAGAGAGAAGTCATTGAAATATAGCCGGTAATCGTCTACAACCTGTCCAACTGGACAGGATTGGACGAGCAGGGAAAACACGTAAACAACGGTGTGCGGATGGTGCACCGCAGACGGGCGCGATGCCCCACGACATGCCGCCGATGCACCGCGTTTGCGTACACAACCCCGCTTTTGAATGACCCGATTCGCTGAGGAGAGAGACTGATGAACGCAGTGACGGAGACAGGACTCGACGTGTCGATCAAGGTGAACGGTCAGCGTCTTTGGAACAGCCTCATGACGATGGCGAAGATCGGCGCAACGCCTAAAGGCGGCGTCTGCCGTCTTGCGCTAACGGATCTCGACCGGGAAGGGCGCGACCTGATCGTGAGCTGGGCAAAGGAGGCGGGCTGCACGGTGAGCGTCGACCAGATGGGCAACGTGTTCATGCGGCGCGCGGGACGCAATCCGTCGGCGCTGCCGGTGATGACAGGCTCGCACGCGGATTCGCAGCCGACGGGCGGCCGCTTTGACGGCATCTACGGTGTGCTTGGCGGCCTCGAAGTGATCCGCAGCCTGAACGACCATGGCATCGAGACCGAGCATCCGGTCGAAGTCGTGATCTGGACCAACGAGGAAGGCTCGCGTTTCGCGCCGGCCATGGTTGCATCGGGTGTATTCGCGGGCGTCTTCACGCTCGACTATGGGCTTTCGCGCAAGGACGTCGACGGCAAGACGATCGGCGAGGAACTCAAACGCATCGGCTACGCGGGCGACGTGCCGTGCGGCGGCAGGCCGGTTCACGCCGCGTTCGAACTGCATATCGAGCAGGGCCCGATTCTCGAAGCGGAGCACAAGACGATTGGCGTCGTGACCGATGCGCAAGGCCAGCGCTGGTACGAGATCGTGTTGACCGGGCAGGAGGCGCATGCGGGGCCGACGCCGATGCCGCGCCGGCGCGATGCATTGCTCGGCGCCTCGCGCGTGGTGGATCTCGTGAATCGCGTTGGGCTGAATCACGCGCCCTTTGGCTGCGCGACGGTCGGCATGATGCAGGTCTATCCGAACTCGCGCAACGTGATTCCCGGACGCGTGTTTTTCACCGTCGATTTTCGTCATCCGGACGACGCCGTGCTGGCGCGGATGGATGCGGAACTGCGTGAGGGCGTCGCGCGCATCGCGGGCGAAATCGGCCTTGAAACGCAGCTCGAACAGATTTTCTACTACAAGCCGGTCGCCTTCGATGCAGCCTGCGTGAAGTCAGTGCGCGCGGCCGCCGAACGCTTCGGCTATCCGAACCGCGACATCGTATCGGGCGCGGGCCATGACGCCTGCTATCTGTCGCAGGTCGCGCCGACCTCGATGGTGTTCGTGCCGTGTGTCGACGGCATCAGTCACAACGAGATCGAGGACGCGACGATCGAATGGATCGAAGCGGGCGCGAACGTGCTGCTGCACGCGATGCTCGAGCGCGCGTGCGAGCCTGCTTCATAGGCCCTGCCTGAACCGCTGCAGCAGACACTCTTTAAAGGCTGTTTCCAGATTTCGACGCTGGCTTTGCTAAAGGCGAAGCCAGCGGGTTCGTGTTGTTTCTCTTGCCGAAGGAACGCGCATGGCTACGAAGGAAACCGGCGATATCGCCGCGGGCCGGCTACAGGCCGACCAGCTCGCGTGTCAGTTCACCGACGTCGCGCCCCTGCTCGAACCCGGCGCGGCGGCGATCGCCGCGAGCCGCTGTCATTACTGCTACGACGCACCGTGCGTGAACGCGTGTCCCACGCAGATCGATATTCCCGGCTTTATCCGCAAGATCGGCAACGGCAATCTTAAGGGCGCCGCGGTCGACATTCTCTCCGCGAATCCTTTAGGCGGCATGTGCGCGCGCGTATGCCCGACCGAAATCCTGTGCGAAGGCGCGTGCGTGCGCAACCATCAGGATGCAGAGCCCGTCGCGATCGGCGCGTTGCAGCGTCATGCAACCGACTGGGCGATGGTGCGCGATCTCAAACTGTTCACCCGCGCGGCGGAAACCGGCCGGCATGCGGCGGTCGTCGGTGCGGGTCCGGCGGGTCTTGCGTGTGCGCATCGTCTGGCACTCGACGGTCATCGCGTGACGCTGTTCGACGCGCATTCGAAAGCAGGCGGTCTTAACGAATATGGGATTGCCGCGTACAAGACCGTCGATGAATTCGCGCAAAGGGAAGTCGACTGGCTGCTGTCGGTGGGCGGCATCGAACCGAAGACGGGTGTCGCGCTGGGTCGCGACGTGACGCTGGATGCGCTTCGCCAGCAGCATGACGCCGTGTTTCTCGCGGTGGGTCTCGCGGGCGTGAAGGCGTTGCGGATCGAAGGCGAGGCGCTCGAAGGCGTGGAAAACGCGGTCGATTTCATCGCGCGCCTGCGTCAGGCGGATGATCTTTCGACGCTGCCGGTCGGGCGTCGCGTGGTGGTGATCGGCGGCGGCAACACGGCGATCGACGCCGCGGTGCAAAGCCGCAAGCTCGGCGCCGAAAGCGTTTCGATGGTGTATCGGCGCGGCGTCGAGGCGATGGGCGCGACCTGGGCCGAACAGGAATTCGCGCAGACGCAGGGCGTCTCGATCGTGCTGTACGCGCAACCCGTCCGTTTGCTGGGCGACGGCAGCACGGTCACGGGCGTCGAATTCGAGCGCGCGCGTGAAGAGGGCGGACGCCTTACCGGCACCGGCGAGCGCTTCACGATCGCTGCCGACGTCGTGCTGAAGGCCATCGGCCAGACGCTCGTCGCAACCGGGCTCGACGCTGACATCCTGACGACGGATGGCACGCGCATCGCCGTCGATGAAGAACGGCGTACGTCGCTGGAGAACGTCTGGGCAGGCGGCGACTGTGCGGCCACAGGTCTCGATCTGACCGTCCATGCGGTACAGGACGGCAAGCTCGCGGCGGCTTCGATTAACCGCGTGTTCGCGCGCACCGCGAAGCGCGCGGCGTAGCGGGACGAAGCGGAACATCGCAGCACGTTGTACGGAAAGCGCGGGCCTCGACGCTACGCGCAGCGATAAAAAGCGTTTCACCCCACGGAGCCAGATATGGCCGATCTTCGTTGCACCATCGCCGGCATCACGTCGCCGAATCCTTTCTGGCTGGCCTCGGCGCCGCCCACCGACAAGGCTTATAACGTCAATCGCGCCTTCGAGGCGGGCTGGGGCGGCGTCGTATGGAAGACGCTGGGCCTCGACCCGCACGTCGTCAACGTGAGTTCACGCTATGGCGCGGTGCAGTGGAACGGTCAGCGCATCGCTGGCCTGAACAACATCGAACTGATCACCGACCGTCCGCTCGACGAAAACCTGCGCGAGATCGCGCAGGTCAAGCGCGACTGGCCCGATCGCGCGATGATCGTCTCGCTGATGGTGCCGTGCAACGAGCGCGACTGGAAATGGATCCTGCCGCTCGTCGAGGACACCGGCGCCGATGCGGTCGAACTGAACTTCGGCTGTCCGCATGGCATGAGCGAGCGCGGCATGGGCGCGGCGGTGGGGCAGGTGCCGGAATACATCGAGATGGTCACGCGCTGGGTGAAGGAAGGCTCGCGCCTGCCGTGTCTCGTGAAGCTCACGCCGAACATCACCGACATCCGTCTCGGTTCGCGCGCCGCATACAAGGGCGGCGCCGATGGCGTGTCGCTCATCAACACGATCAACTCGATCGTCGCCGTCGATCTCGACGCGATGGCGCCGATGCCGACCGTCGACGGCAAGGGCACGCACGGCGGCTATTGCGGTCCAGCGGTCAAGCCGATCGCGCTGAACATGGTCGCGGAAATCGCACGCGACGCGGAAACGCCGGGCCTGCCGATCTCGGGCATCGGCGGCATCACGACATGGCGCGACGCGGCCGAGTTCATGGTGCTCGGCGCGGGCAGCGTGCAGGTATGCACCGCCGCGATGCACTACGGCTTCCGGATCGTCTCCGATATGGCGGACGGCCTCTCGAACTGGATGGACGAAAAAGGCTACGCGACGCTCGACGAGATTCGCGGACGTGCCGTGCCGAACGTCACGGACTGGAAATTCCTGAACCTGAGCTACGACATCAAGGCGCGCATCGACCAGGACAAGTGCATCCAGTGCGGCCTGTGTCACATCGCGTGCGAAGACACCGCGCATCAGGCCATCCTGCGCGAGAAAGACGGTGTGCGTCATTTCGAAGTGGTCGACGCGCAATGCGTCGGGTGCAATCTTTGCATGCATGTGTGTCCGGTCGATCAGTGCATCACGATGGAGCGCGTCGACGCGGGTGCGTATTCGAACTGGACGACGCATCCGAACAATCCTTCCGCGGCGAACGCCAACGCCGCGACGCAGGAAACCGAAGCACCGGCACCTGTATCCGCACAAGCGGTCTGATGGTTGACATGCGCGCTGGACGCATCGCACTGAATGACGATGCGCCAGCTTTTCGACAATGGGAGAGTCTTTGATGAACCAGTCTGTGGGTACCAGCGATTCGCTACTGCAACCGGCGGCACGCAACAGCTCGCTCTATAACGACGATCTCGCGCCAACCGGCAAGTCGCAGCGCACGTGGAAGTGGTATCACTTCGCGGCGCTGTGGGTCGGCATGGTGATGAACATCGCGTCATACATGCTCGCGGCCGGCCTGACGGAGCAGGGCATGTCGCCATGGCAGGCCGTCTCGACGGTGCTGCTCGGCAACCTGATCGTGCTGGTGCCGATGCTGCTGATCGGTCATGCCGGCGCGAAGCACGGCATTCCGTATGCGGTGCTGGTGCGCTCGTCGTTCGGCACGCAGGGCGCGAAACTGCCCGCGCTCCTGCGCGCGATCGTCGCGTGCGGCTGGTATGGCATCCAGACGTGGCTCGGCGGCAGCGCGATCTATGTGCTGCTCAACATTCTCACCGGCAATGCGCTGCACGGCACGCCGCTTCCGTTCATCGACATTTCGATCGGACAGGCCGCGTGTTTTCTCGCGTTCTGGGCGTTGCAGATCTACTTCATCGTCAACGGCACCGATTCGATCCGCTGGCTTGAAAGCTGGTCGGCACCGATCAAGGTCGTGATGTGCATCGCGCTGGTGTGGTGGGCGACATCGAAAGCGGGCGGCGCGGGTTCGATGCTCTCGACGCCTTCGCAGTTCGTCGCCGGCGGCAAGAAGGCGGGTCTTTTCTGGGTCACGTTCTGGCCTGGCCTCACGGCGATGGTCGGTTTCTGGGCCACGCTCGCGCTGAATATTCCCGACTTCACGCGCTTTGCAAGGACGCAGCGCGACCAGATGGTCGGCCAGGCGATCGGCCTGCCGGTGCCGATGGCATTGCTGTCGGTGATCTCGGTGGTGGTCACCTCGGCGACTGTCGTGATCTACGGCAAGGCGATCTGGGACCCGATCGATCTGACGAGCCGCATGACGGGCGTCGGCGTCGGCATCGCGCTCATCATCCTGACGCTTGACACGATGTGCTGCAATCTCGCGGCGAATCTCGTCGGCCCGGCTTACGATTTTTCGAGCCTGTGGCCGAAGGGCATCTCGTACAAGGCCGGCGGCATGATTACCGCGACGATCGCCATCGTGATGATGCCGTGGAAGATTCTCGCCACCACGCAGGGCTATATCTTCACGTGGCTCGTCGGCTATTCGGCGCTGCTCGGGCCGGTGGCCGGCATCATGATGGTCGATTACTTCCTGATTCGCGGCACGCGTCTCGATCATCACGAACTGTTCGACGAAAACGGCGAATATTCCTACACGGGTGGCTGGAATATCGCGGCGGTGGTCGCGCTGGTGACCGGCGTGCTGCCGAATCTGCCGGGCTTTCTGCACACGGCGTTTCCCGCGGCTTTTCCGAACGTGCCCGAGATGTTCAACACGCTCTATACGTATGCATGGTTCGTGGGCCTCGCGCTGGCGGCCATCGTCTACGGCGTGTGGATGAAACTCGGCAAGCGCGCAAGCCCGCGTATCGCCCGCGCGTGAGCGGGCGGTGATGGATGTATGGCGGTCGAGGGTCAACTGAAGGAGACGGCAGCATGGCAACCCTGATTCGTGGCGGGACGGTAGTCGACGCCAACCAGACTTATCGCGCCGACGTGTTGTGTCATGACAGCGCGGAAGGCGGCACGATCGCGCAGATCGGCGTCGATCTCACGGCGCCCGCCGGCGCGACCGTCATCGATGCCGGCGGGCAGTACGTGATGCCAGGCGGCATCGATCCGCACACGCACATGGAACTGCCGTTCATGGGCACGACCGCCAGCGACGACTTCTATAGCGGCACGGCAGCCGGTCTCGCGGGCGGCACGACGAGCATCATCGACTTCGTGATTCCGTCGCCGCGTCAGCCGTTGATGGCGGCGTTCAACGAATGGCGCGGCTGGGCGGAGAAGGCCGCATCCGATTACGGCTTTCACGTCGCGGTGACATGGTGGGACGAATCGGTGCATCGCGACATGGGCACGCTCGTGCACGAGCACGGTGTATCGAGCTTCAAGCACTTCATGGCCTACAAGAACGCGATCATGGCCGACGACGAAATTCTCGTGAACAGCTTCGCACGCGCGCTCGAACTCGGCGCGCTGCCTACCGTGCACGCGGAAAACGGCGAACTGGTGTTCCAGTTGCAGCGTCAGTTGCTGGCGCGTGGCTTCACGGGACCGGAGGCGCATCCGTTGTCGCGGCCGCCGGAAGTGGAGGGCGAAGCGGCCAATCGCGCGATCCGTATCGCGCAGGTACTCGGCGTGCCGGTGTATATCGTGCACGTGTCGGCGAAAGACGCGCTCGACGCCGTGATCCGCGCGCACAGCGAAGGCCAGCGCGTGTTCGCCGAAGTGCTTGCCGGCCATCTCGTGATCGACGAATCGGTGTATCGCGACACCGACTGGGGACGCGCGGCCGCGCACGTGATGAGCCCGCCGTTTCGCACGAAGGAGCATCGCGATGCGTTATGGCGCGGCCTGCAGGGCGGCCATCTGCACACGACGGCGACGGATCACTGCGTGTTCTGCGCTTCGCAGAAAGCGATGGGACGTGAAGACTTCACGAAGATCCCGAACGGATGCGGCGGCGTCGAGGACCGCATGTCGATTCTCTGGCATCACGGCGTGAACACCGGGCGCCTGACGCCGAACGAGTTCGTGCGCGTGACGTCGACCAACGCCGCGCAGATTTTCAACCTCTATCCGCGCAAGGGCGCGGTCGAAGTGGGCGCCGACGCGGACCTCGTCGTCTGGGACCCACAGGCGACACGCACGATCTCCGTGAAGACGCATCACCAGAACGTCGACTTCAACGTGTTCGAAGGGATGAACGTGCAGGGCGTGGCGACGCATACGCTTTCGCGCGGCTACGTGGCGTGGGCCAACGGCGATCTGCGGGCGCAGCGTGGCGCGGGGCGCTATTTGAAACGGCCGCCGAACCCGGCGTATTTCGAGGCGATCCGGGTTGCCAATCGCCTCAAGGAAGTGGAGCCGGTGGTACGTTGAGCGTGCGCGTATCGCGCGGTACACGGCAGTGAAAACCGGATGTCCATTCAGGGCATCCGGTTTTTTTATGGTGCGAGGAAAACCCGCTACAGCACGGCGCCCGCGGGCGCGAGCGTCGCAACCAGCACGGCGGCGACGGCCTCGATGCCGTCGCGGTCTTCCTCGGTGAAACGGGCGGTTAGCGGGCTGTCGATATCGAGCACGCCAAGCACCGCGCCATCGGGCATCACGAGCGGCACGACCAGTTCCGAGCGCGATGCCGAATCGCACGCAATATGACCGGGGAACGCCTGGACGTCCGGTACGAGTTGCGTCTCGCGGGTTTGCGCGGCGGTGCCGCATGCGCCGCGACCCATCGCGATACGCACGCAGGCGGGCTTGCCCTGAAACGGCCCGACGACGAGTTCGCCTTCGACGAGAAAATAGAAGCCTGCCCAGTTCACATCCGGCATCGCGTTAAAGAGCAGCGCGGAAAGATTCGCGGCGTTGGCGACGAGATTCGTTTCACCGGCGAGGAGACCGCGCGCCTGCGCAGTCAGCTCGATATAGAACTCGCGTTTTGGCAACGCGGCGGAGACGGTTCCCTGAAACATGATCGTATGTCCTGCGTGGTCGGTGCATGAAAGGCGCCGGGCCGCATTTGCGCGACCGGGCCTGTGATTCTCCCACCTTTGGCGCGATCCTGCCGCGCACCGCGACAGCGCTGTGCATGGCACTGTTTTCCTCGCGTCTGTAAGCATTCTGGACCGCCTGCCACGCGTTTGTCCGCCGACGCCTACAATATTCCTGCACGCCTTCATGCATCGGGGCGTCGTCACGTTTCGCGCGTTCCGGCTGCAGCGCGATCAACTGCACGTGCGACGCGCAAAAGGACGTTCATGGATCATCTCGAATCGCTGCGTGTCTTCTGCACCGTGGTCGAAGTTCGCAGTTTCACGCGTGCGGCGCAGGTCCACGGTCTTTCGACGCCCGCTATTTCGCGCTCGGTGAGCGAACTCGAATCCCGCATGGGTGTACGCCTCTTTCATCGTTCGACGCGGCATATCTCCACAACCGAAGTCGCCGAACAGTTTTTCAAGGGCTGTTCGCGCCTCCTCGCGGAACTCGACGTGCTGGAAGCGCAGGCGCGCCACGGCGTCAGCGAGCCGACGGGCGTGCTGAGAGTCGTGGCGCACACGACAGTCACCGTGAATCTGCTCGTGCCGCTGATAGCCGGATTCAAGAAGCAATATCCGACGGTGCATCTCGATCTCACGCTGAGCGAGCGGCCCGTCGATCTGATCGAAGAGGGCTACGATCTCGGCATTCTGCTGCCGTTCATGCTGACGACCGACCAGATGATCACGCGCCCGCTGACGCGCATCGCGATGGTCGTGGTGACATCGCCCGACTATCTGAAGACGCACCCGCGCCCCGACACACCGGACGATCTCGCGCGGCACGAATTCGTCGCGCTGTCGCCGTCGATCCAGGGTTTGCCGCTGCGTTTCCGGCGCGGCGATGAAGAGACGTCGGTCGATCTGAACGTCGAGATATCGACGAACAACGCGACGTTGCGCAAGGAGATGGTGCTGCACGGATTCGGGCTTGGCGCGTTGCCGCGCTCGCTGGTCGAAGACGAACTGCGCGACGGCCGGCTCGTGCCTTTGCTGGAAAACTACGAACTGGTCGACAGCGACATCGAGTTGCGGCTGGCATACAGCAACCGCAAGTTCATGCCCGCCAAGGTGCGTGCCTTCGTCGACTACGCGATGGCCTTTTACGACGTCGCGCCCGTTGAGGATGCAGCGCAGGGCGAACCCGCACGCTAGCCGTCCGGCAGCGGTGCTGTGGCCAGATCGAAACCGGGGCGGGCCCGGTTTGTATTCCGGCATGAATCATCCCGACGCTTCGGGCTTCCACAATTTTTGTTTCGTGATACGTTTCACCGCGAAAAGCAAGACGCTGGCACAATTTAGGGTCTCAATGCACCGCGATCGCTTTATAACCAGAAGAAATATTGATCTCCTTTGAAATGCTTTGTGGAAATAAGGCCCGTTTGCTACAGTCCGCTGCGCACTTCGGACCGGTAGCATCGCCAACACGCAATGCACGTTCAGGCTGGACACACAACACCAAGAGGACTATTTGATGAAATCGATTCGTTCCATTCTGCTGATCGGCCTGCTGCAGGCAGTTGTCGCAACGTCGGCGTTCGCTGCCGACGAACTCGCGCAGATCAAGTCGGCCGGTGTCTTCAAGATCGGTACGGAAGGCACGTACGCACCGTTCACGTTCCATGACGCATCGAACCAGCTGACGGGCTTCGACGTCGAGATCGGCCGCGCGATCGCGCAGCGGCTCGGCGTGAAGGCGGAATTCATCGAAGGCAAGTGGGACGGCCTGATCGCCGGCCTCGACGCGAACCGTTACGATGCCGTCATCAACGAAGTGTCGATCACCGATGCGCGCAAGGCGAAATACGATTTCTCGAGCCCGTACATCACGTCGCATGCGGCGCTGATCGTGCGCTCGGATAACACCACCATCAAGACGTTCGACGACCTGAAGGGCAAGAAATCGGCGAATACGCTGACCAGCAACTTCGGCAAGATCGCGCTCGCGCATGGCGCGGATGTGGTCGCCGTGCAGGGCTTCAACGAATCGGTCGATCTGCTGACGTCGGGCCGCGTCGATGCGACGGTGAACGACTCGCTGTCGTACCTCGACTTCAAGAAGCACAAGCCAGACGCGAAGGTGAAGATCGTCGCGCTGGACAATACCGACAGCGACCAGTCGGGCGTCCTGATCCGCAAGGGTAGTCCGGAACTGCAGGCCGCCATCAACAAGGCACTCGCCGACATGAAGGCCGACGGAACCTACGACAAGATCTCGATCAAGTACTTCGGCAAGGACGTATCGAAGTAATGCCCGAGAATCCTGAGAACCCTGGGAAGCGGGCCTGAATCATGCCGGCATGGCTGCATTTGATGGGTGGGTCGCTCTGGCCCCTGCTGTACGCGGGGCTGGTGTTTACCGTGCCGCTCACCCTGATTTCCTTCGTGCTGGGTCTGGCGCTGGCGTTCGCCGTCGCGCTGATCCGGCTTTTCGGACCCGGCTGGGCCGTCGCCATCGTGCGGTTCTACGTCTGGCTGATTCGCGGTTCGCCGTTGCTCGTGCAACTGTTCGTGATCTTCTACGGGCTGCCGAATGTCGGGATCGTGCTCGATCCGTTGACGGCGGCCATCATCGGTTTTTCGCTGAACGTCGGCGCCTACAATTCCGAGGTGATCCGCGGCGTCATCGAATCGATCCCGAAAGGGCAGTGGGAAGCCGCCTATTCGATGGGGATGACGCGCGGCCAGGCGCTGCGTCGCGCGATCCTGCCGCAGGCGGCGCGCGTGGCACTGCCGCCGCTGTCGAACTCGTTCATCGCGCTCGTGAAAGACACGTCGCTAGCCGCCGTGCTGACCGTGCCGGAAATTTTCCAGGCTGCGCAGCGCATCGCGTCGGTCACGTATGAGCCGCTCATTCTGTACTCGGAAGCGGCGTTGATCTATCTGGTGTTCAGTTCGGTGCTGTCGTCGGCGCAGGTCAGGCTCGAACGACGCTTCGGGCGCCACGCGCTTTTCACGGGTGGTAACGGATGATCAAGCTGCAGAAAATCGAAAAGTACTTTGGCGATCACCGGGTGTTGAACGCGGTCGATCTCTCGCTCGCCCAGGGCAACGTCACGGCGCTGATCGGTCCGTCCGGCAGCGGCAAGAGCACACTCCTGCGCTGTGTGAACCTGCTGGAGATTCCCGAAGCCGGCACGCTCGAACTCGGCGACCAGCGGCTCGAATTCAGCCGCACGGAAAAACCCTCGCGCGACGCGGTGCTCGCGATCCGTCGGCGTACCGGCATGGTGTTCCAGAATTTCCAGCTGTTTCCGCATCGCACGGTCATCGAAAACGTGATGGAAGGGCTCATCACCGTGCAGAAGTGGGACGTCGCGCGCGCACGCACGCGGGCGCACGAACTGCTGACGAAAGTCGGCATCGCCCACAAATCGGACGCGTGGCCTTCGACGCTCTCCGGCGGCCAGCAGCAGCGCGTCGCGATTGCGCGGGCGCTGGCGCCTTCGCCGGACGTGCTGCTGTGCGACGAGCCGACCTCGGCGCTCGATCCAGGGCTCGCCGCGGAAGTCGTCGACGTGCTGCGCCAGCTTGCGAAGGAAGGCATGACGATGCTGATGGCGACGCACGACCTGCGGCTTGCCGCATCGATCGCGCGCGACGTCGTGTTCCTGACCGACGGCGCGGTGGTCGAATCGGGTCCGGCGCGCGACATCTTCACGCGCCCGGGGCGGCCGGAAACCGCCAGCTTCGTGTCCACACTCACGCAAAAGCTGCCGGACAGCTGGGACGACTGATCCCGGCTTCGAAGCGCGGAGGCAGCAGGTGAACGAGACGGTCGGGACGTTCCGCCTGCCGGCGGCCGCGCACGCGATTTCCATCGTCTACACTGGATGAGTCGATCCACGATATCGAAGGAGTCGAGCATGTCGCGATCATCCCGGCTGTTGTCATCTGTCGTTTTCGTCGCGCTGTGCGCGGCGACAGGACCGGTTGTTGCACAGGGACTTTCCGTGCCCGACGATCTGAGTCTGCCGGTCAACAATCCGAAGCTCATGCCGAAGGCGCCGCTGGGCAGCGAATATCCGTCGCACGGAAACCAGCAGGCCGGTGAGATGAACCTGAATCCGACCGATCCGCGCGCGCAACTCGTCAACGGTTTGCCGAACAATACGCAGGCCGGTGGCTACGGTTCACCGCTCGCGGGTGTGCGCACTTACGTGCAGCCGGCGGGGCCGTGACGTAGTGATGTAGCGACGAAGCGCGGTTCATATCCACGCAGGCGGGCGCGGACGTCGACGCGTTTTTTGAAGGTCAGGATGCCCGCCAGCGGCCGCGCCGGATGTGTATCCTGTGACACAAACCAGTCAGATCGACGCCACTCCGGATGCTTTCAGGTTAAAGGCAAAATGGGCCCTGCAAACGCCTGGCCGCGGTGAACCGTTGCCTGTGGCGGCACGGCAATCGCGCAGCCGATGCCGGATGATTAAATCACTCCCGCGGGAACAGTCGTTGCTGACGACAGCGTTATGAAAGAACACGCGTCAACGCGTCGGGAGTTCCATGTGCACTGTTTTACTGGCTGACGACAACGTCCACGACATAGAAGCGCTCAAGCGCGTTCTGGAGCACGAAGGGCATCGGGTGCTGACTGCCGATAACGGCGCCGAGGCGTTGCTTTCGGTGCAGCGCGAGCGCCCGGACGTCGTGATCACGGACTGGAACATGCCACTCATGGACGGCGTCCAACTGTGCTTCCAGATGAAGCGTCAGCCGGCGCTGGCGTCGATTCCGGTGATGATGGTCTCGGCCTCCTCGCCGCCGGGTATCAGTGCCGCGCCGTGGACCGTTTTCTACCGCAAGCCCGTTTCGATGCATCGTCTTCTCGAACGCGTCGGCGAACTCGTACCCCCGCAGCCAGCGAAGGGTTGATTCGTCGACGATTTCATCGAGGCCGGGGCATCCGTTTTGCGTTTTCCCGCAGCCGGTGAATTCCGGCGCATGGCGGCCGATGCGGGGCATGCGTGGGGCGCCCGTGCGATACAATTGCCGGCGGCCTGAACAACGGAAAATCAATGAAGATTCGGACTCTATCTCTCGCCTGTGCGATGACTGCTGTGATGCTCTCGGCAGGATGTACGGCCGTCTACAGGAATTCGGACGCGTGCGAGCAGATGACGCGTGAGAAACTCGCCGAAAAGTATCCGCAGAAGCTGACGGTTTCGCATACCGGCGCGGCCATTCGCGGTGAGCGGGTCGTCGTGGAAGGTCAGTTCGAGGCGCCGCCCAAAGCGGCGTCCGGGGTGGCGGCTTCGGGCGTCGTCGCCGCTTCGGGCACGCCGGCGGTTGTTGCAACCGGCAAGAAAAAGAAGGTCTACACCGCCACGGCTGCGGAGTGCATATTCTCCGGACCGGATCTGACAGCGTTTCGCTGGCTCGCTCCAGCCGATCTCGCGAATCCCGACGACGAAGCGTCGGAATAAAATCTCCCTGTGAATACGTGTGGCACGGCGGGGCCTGGTTCACAGTGCTACGATTGAACCACCGCCGACCGGGAGGACCATGATGGACGGCTTTGTCAGACATCAGATAGAAGGCGCGTCGGTGGACATCGACGTTGTGCCTGTCAATCCGCGTGGCTTCTGCGCGCGGTTCCGCATTTTTCGCGACGCGGCCGACCGGCCCGAGTGGCACCAGGTTCACATCTCCGGAAGCGTGTTCGACACGGCGGACGAAGCCGAAGAAGCGGCCCGCTCGATGGCGCTCGAAAAGGTGCTGGCGCGCGGTTCATAGTACGGCGGGCATCGCCGGCTGGGCATTCGCCGGATGCCTGTGCCGCGCCGACCGTACGCACCGGGCCAGCCGTTCACCAAATTGCGCCGCATTTCCCGCGAAGAAGCGCTCAACCGCTTTCCCGTCGATCAGCCGCTGGCGCAGCGTCTCGCGCTCGCCGTGGTCCGTCGCCAGCCGGGCAGCGGCTTCGATATACGCATCCACCGTTCCGGCTATGGTCCACGAAGGCATGCCCGCACGCGTGAACATCGCGCCGTCGATATGCTCGAACACCTCGGGCCCGGTCTTGCAGACGCCCGGCAGGCCGACCGTGAGCGCATCGACGATGCCGTTTGTATTGCCGAACGGGAACGGGCTGATAAACATGTCGGCGTCGTTCACGCGCGCGAGATAGGCCGGGTAATCGTGAAAGCCGTGAACATGCGCGCCCGGCAGAACGCGTGCGATGACTGTGCGCATGTGCGCGTGCTGCAGTCCGTTGCGTGTGCCTGTCATGAAATGAAACTGCACGGGCACGCCTGCGCGCTTTTGAATCCGCGCGCAGGCTTCGAGAAAACGTGGATTGATCTTCATGGCGCTCGCCGTGACGATAATTTTCACGACGCCGCGCCGTGCCGGCACGCGCGGGACAATTTCCGGAAGCGCGGCTGACGGACGATAGGGCTGCCCGTCGACAGGAAGCGTCAGCAGCGTTTCGCTAAAGCATGCCGGGTCGCCGACGTAGTCTTCCTCGACGCTCACATAATCGATCTGCGCGGAGTGCGTGGTGGCCGGATGGCCGAGTCCCGCTACCTGCAACGGCGCGACACGCAGATTCGACAGGAACACCGTCAGCACGAACATGCCGACGCTCGGCATGTACAGCACCTGCGCCTCGTGGGCTTTTGCGAATTCGCGGATCGTGCCCAGGCACTCGCCGATATAGTCGGGCTCCTCCAGTTCGATGAACCGGTCGAATATCGCGCGCCCCGCAGCATCGACGGCATACCCGAAACCGAAACCGACAACCTCGAAATGCTGCCGTGCCGCTTCGATTGCACGCGAATGGGTGCGGTAGATCGAGTGGCCGCCCGAAAACCATTCCACGACAACGATCATCAGCGGCTTTCGACGGCCGCGCCCGGATGGCCGTCCCGACCCAGGGTCGAGGTCCGCGAGGCCCAGCCGCGCGAGCTTGCGCCGGACCAGCACGTTGACGTCCTTTTTTATTGCGTGCCGTGCCGGTGAATCCGCGTAGCTGCAATACATATAGACGTTGTGCAGGATGTCCGTTGGCAGCGCGTCGAGGTCGTCGATCTGTGCGAGCTTGCCGGGCAACCAGGCGAGCAGCGCCTCGCGTTTGGCGTGCGCGGCAGGCGAGCCCTGGAATTCGGGTGAGAGCAGGGCGAGCGCGAGTCCCGCGGCGAGTGCGCTGTTCCTGACCCAGAGCGCGTCGAGATCGAGCGCCAGATCCGACTCGTTCGAGTAGAGCAGCCAGCGCTTCGAGCGGGCCGGGCCCTGGCGCGGGGTGGTGGCGTCTTGCGCACCGCGCCCGTCCAGATAGCGCGCGACGTGGTCCGCATTCCCCAGTGCCGTTGCCGCGAAGATCGCACCGATCCACGGATGCAAGCCCAGTAAGGCCGCGTATTGCAACGGCGTGGGGATGCAGCCGGGATTCGCCAGTAGCGAACCCGCCGCGCCCGCAAGACGGGTGAGAAAGCGCTCATGCTGCCCGGCTGCAGTCAGCCCTGTCATCGACGATGCGCTGAAATCGTCGCCCAGTTCGCCGTGCCTTGCGCGCAGATGGGCGAGGATCGCGATGAACTGGTCGAGCGCATGGCCGGTCTCGCCGGTATGCACGCGCTGCTCGAGCAGGTCGAGGCACAGGTTCTGAGGCATGTTCATCCACATGATAAATCTGTATGACTAACTAAACGGCGTGGTCGGATACCCATCGACATCCGCTGCATTCTCGCAGAAACCGGACCGCCTGTGCGTCGATTCCAGGAATTTGGGAGTTTTCTTGTATCTGATAGATGACCCGATTTGTAGGATTCGATTGTCGTACGTGTAGGGGAATTCTGTCCTGCGCGTCGGTGTGGCACTTTCGGGCACGTCATGCTTTTGCGGATCGCGGGCGGGCCGGCGGCGGGCGCATGGCGATCGTGTGCGCGGCCTGGTTCTTGTTCTGTTTCTGTTAATTCGGATTGCGAATGACGTGTTGATTCTATGTGGCTTTTCAGGTCGAAGAAGCCGCGTTGACACCGGCTGTCGTCCGGGCAGTCACTACTCGTCTTAAGGTATCAAATGAATAAATCGCACCGCGTCGTCTGGAACGACGTCACGAACACGTGGGTCGCTGTGTCGGAACTCGCTACGGCAAGACGGAGTAAGGCTTCACGGCGGGCCGGCGTGGCCGTGGCCATGGCTGGTCTTGGCGCGATGACGCTTGCGCCCTCAGCCGGCGCTGTTGAAGCGGAAGACGCCAGACAGATGCAGACCATGCTCGCTACCTTGCTTGCCGGGTCGGTCGCGACTACACAGACCCCTGTGCTTACCGCCGCGCCTGACCCGACGATCTATATCGCCGTGAGCCCGAACGTGACACAGGGCAACGCGACGCACGCCAGCGATGCGACGAACGCAATGGCCATTGGCCCGGTATCGTCGGCCATCGGCGAAAACTCAACGGCGATCGGCGCCGGGTCGTTCGCGGCCTACGACGGTTCGACGGCGGTCGGTGCAACGGCGGGGGCGCTCGCCCTGAACGCGACCGCGATCGGAAGTAGCGCCACGACTGGTTCGGACGCGGAAAACTCGGTATCGATCGGTCACTTCGCGAAAACGTACGGCGCAAATACATTGGCACTGGGCGGGTTGACCACCGCGCGCGGTGAGGATTCCGCTGCTATCGGCACGAACGCGATCACGGCCATCGAAGCGGACCGTTCGATGGCGCTTGGGGCGAATGCCGCGGCAAACGTGAGCGATACCGTGGCACTGGGTAGTGCGTCGGTTGCTGATCGCGAGTTCACCGTCTCGGTGGGCAACAGCACGACACAGCGGCAGATCGTCAACGTGGCGGGCGGCACCCAGGACAACGATGCGGTGAACGTCACGCAGTTGAAGGGGGTGATCAACGCGATGGGCGGTGGCGCGGCACTGAATCCGGACGGTTCGATGACGCCGCCCGCCTACACAGTGGGCGGTGAGACGTACACAAACGTTGGCGACGCGATCACGCATGTAGATGGTGCGGTAACGAACGTGTCGAACATTGTCAACAACATCGAGAACGGCGCGGGCATCAAGTACGTGCACGTGAACTCGACACTCGATGATTCGAGCGCCGAGGGTGTGGACTCGGCTGCGATCGGCGGCAACGCGCGCGCCACGGCCGACAACGCGGTCGCGCTCGGTGCCAATGCAGTCGCAGACCGCGCGAACACGGTTTCCATTGGCGCGGCGGGCAACGAACGTCAGCTGGCCAACGTCGCGGCCGGTACGGCGGATACGGATGCCGTCAACATGTGGCAGTTGCGGCAGGCCGGCATCAACACCGACGGCGATGGTAACGTCACGAACGCGTTTGTCACGTATGACGACACGTCGAAAGGGCACATCACGCTGGGCGGCGCGGATTCCGCTGCCCCGGTTGGCATCTCGAACCTCAAGGCGGGCGCTGTCGCCGAAAGTAGTCAGGATGCGATCAACGGTGGGCAGTTCTACGGTCTGGCGAGCAGTGTTGCTGACGCGATCGGGGGCGGCGCGAGCGTCAACCCGGATGGCTCGATGACAGGCCCGACGTACAACATCGGGGGCGACACCTACACGAACATTGGCGATGCGATCACGCATGTCGACGGCGCGGTGACGAACGTCACCAACGTGGTCAACAACATCGAGAACGGCGCGGGCATCAAGTACATGCACGTGAACTCGACACTCGATGATTCGAGCGCCGAGGGTGTGGAGTCGGCTGCGATCGGCGGCAACGCGCGCGCCACGGCCGACAACGCGGTCGCGCTCGGTGCCAATGCAATCGCTGATCGTGCGAACACGGTTTCCATTGGCGCGGCGGGCAACGAACGTCAGCTGGCCAACGTCGCAGCCGGTACGGCGGATACGGATGCCGTCAACATGTGGCAGTTGCGGCAGGCCGGCATCAACACCGACGGCGACGGCAACGTCACGAATGCGTTTGTCACGTACGACGACACGTCGAAAGGGCACATCACGCTGGGCGGCGCGGATTCTGCTGCCCCGGTTGGCATCTCGAACCTCAAGACGGGCGCGGTCGCGGAAAACAGCGGAGACGCGGTTAATGGCGGGCAGCTGTACAACCTGGCTAACAGCGTCGCGAGTGCGATGGGTGGCGGCTCGGCTGTCACGCCCGACGGCGCCATCTCGCCACCAACGTATACGGTGGGTGGCGACACCTATCAGAGCGTGGGTGACGCGATCACGCACATCGATGGCGATGTGACCAACGTGATGAACGTGGTCAACAATATCCAGAACGGCGTGGGCATCAAGTACTTCCAGACACGCTCCACATTGGCGGATGCCGTGGCGAGCGGAGACGAGTCGATCGCAATCGGCGGCAACGCGCAGGCGAGTGCGGATAATTCCGTTGCGCTGGGCGCCAACGCCACGACTACAGCCGATCTTACCCAGGCAGCGTATCGGCCTGGCTCGGGCACGGTGGCGGGTGCTGTGCCCGTCGGTGAAGTGTCGGTCGGGTCGGCTGGCAATGAGCGTCGTGTGACGAACGTTGCAGCGGGTGCGGCAGATACCGATGCCGTCAATGTGAGCCAGCTGAAATCGGTGGTCGCGGGCAGCGTCGCCGACGCGGTGATGTACGACGATCCGGATCACACGGGCATTACGCTGGGTGGCTCGGATTCCACGACACCCGTACATCTGGGTAACGTCGCGTCGGGTCAGGTGGTGGCCAACAGTACCGATGCCACGAACGGTGGCCAGATGTACAACCTGGCCAGCACGGTCGCCGATGCGCTTGGCGGGGGCACCGCTGTCAATCCGGACGGCTCGATTACGCAGCCCACGTACATCATCGATGGCGACACGTACCACAGTATCGGCGACGTGGTGACGAACATTGACGGGCGCGTGACGACCAACACGAATTCGATCACGAATCTCACGCAGATCCTGAACAACATCACGAACTCCGGCGTCAGCGTGAAGTATGTGCACGTCAATTCGACGGGCGACGATTCGGTCGCGTCGGGCGCCGATGCCGTGGCAATCGGGGGCAATGCACGGGCGGGTTTCGATAACTCGGTGGCGCTCGGGGCGAATTCGACGACGGACCGGGCCAATTCCGTATCGGTCGGCTCGGTCGGGCACGAACGGCAGATCACCAACGTCGCCGCCGGTACGGCGGATACGGACGCGGTCAACGTCGCGCAGCTGAAGCAGGCAGGCGTCATCGATGGCAATGGCAACACAAAGACAGCCGTCACCTACGACAGCCAGGACGGTGTGACTGACTACGCCAGCGTCACGTTTGGAAACGGCGCCGCGAATGGCACGGTTCTGCATAACGTCGGGACCGGCACACTCGATTCCGACGCGGTGAACGTCGGGCAGTTGACCGACGCGCTGGGGAAAATCTCGAACGACATCGCGAGCGGCGGCAGTCCGTTCCTGAGTGTGAACGGCGACCGCGACAACGAACCGGCACTGGCAAGCGGTACACACGCGGCTGCTCTGGGCGCGAACGCGGTAGCGAACGGCACCGATGCGGTCGCGTTTGGCGCGAACGCCAATGCCACAGGAAACGGCGCGACCGTGGTCGGGTCGGGCGCCAGTGTGCGAGCCACGAACGCGACGGCGCTTGGCTGGGGTAGCTCGGCGAGCGCCGATGGAGCGGTCGCGCTGGGCGCCGGCTCGGTGGCCGATCGGGCCAATTCGGTTTCGGTGGGCAGCGTCGGTGCCGAGCGGCAGATCACGAACGTGGCGCCTGGCACGCAGGGCACGGATGCGGTGAACGTCAACCAGTTGAACGCCGCGCTCGGCCAGACCAGCCAGTCGATCCAGGATCTCGACCGCAGTACGCGCAAGGGGATTGCCGCGGCTTCTGCGTTGCAGATCGTCACGCCGTACCTGCCGGGCCGCACGACGCTGAACGCGGGCGTGGCGGGCTATCGCGGACAGGCCGCGCTGGGTCTTGGCGTGTCGCGCTGGAACGAGAAAGGCACGATCAATTTCAACGCGGGTGTCGCGTCCTCGGGCAGCACCAGCACGATCGTGCGTGCCGGCATCGGCATCGTTCTTGGCGATTGATGGAATCCGGGCGTCCGGCACTGTGTGAGGGAGCGGGTGGCGCGATACATCGATTGATCGTCGCCCGTTCCGAAGGAAAGTTATGAAACACTCGATTCTCGCGGCAGCTATGGCTGCCGCGCTTACCGGTTGCGCGGGCACAGCTTCGCGCGATCAACTGAACATTCAGAACCCAACTGTGTTGCAGCGAGGTTTCGGTACGCCTCAAGACATCTCGTCGGGCGCGGCCACGAAGCAATGGACCGACGTCTACACGCAGATCAAACACCGTGGCGATGTGCTGGACACCCTGCAGGGCCGGCTCGATGCTGCTGGCCCGCGTAAAGACAGCTATGCGGGCGCAAAAGCGCAGTGCTGGATCAACGCAGGCAAGGAAGCGTTTGCTGCGCACGACGACTGGGGCTTCGTCGAAGAGGCTATCGGCGAGGCCGCGCGACTCACCGTAAGTCTGGACGCCGCGGATAGCGCTACGTCATCCACGGCTCAAGCGGCGGCGCAGTCCGAAGCACAGGCGAACCCCGCGCTTCGGACGGTGACAAAAGTGCGCCCAGACCTGTGGGAGCAACTGGCGAAGATTCGGGTCGATCCACGATTTGCCTGGTGTCCGCAGGCACGCAAGCTGGTCGCGTGCTCCGAAGTCGAACTCATGTACGCAGGCCATGAAGCCTGGACGCGTGCGTTCGACAAGGCGAAGCAGCGTACCGACGCGCTTCAGGATCAGGTCCGGGCCAGCGAGCAGGCGCTGTCGAGTTGTGCGGTGCCTGCGCCGCCGCTGCCGAAGGTCATGTCGCTCTCTTCGGACGCGCTCTTTGCATTCGACCGGGGCGATGTACCGGCCATCACGCCACAAGGGCGCGCTCAACTCGATGATATTGCGAACCGGCTGCGAGGTAGCGGGTTTACCGACCGCATGACCGTGTCGGGCTATACGGACCGGCTCGGCACTTCCCTTTACAACCTCAGGCTGTCGCAAGAACGTGCGAACTCGGTCAAGCAATACCTGATCAGCAAGGGTGTGACGATTCCGGTTGACGCACAAGGTTTCGGCAAGGCAGACCCAGGCACAGCATGTACAACGCGCAACCGGAAAGCCTTGATCGAGTGTCTGGCACCCGACCGGCGCGTGGATATCCGGTTCGTTGGGCAAAAGACCGTAACGCCCTCGCAGTAATTCGGGCGACAAGAAGCCACGTGCGGTGATTGATTCGCGCTCCGCGCCGATCAATCACCGCACATGGCCAGGCTAAAACGCGTAGTACGGACCGGGGCCGGCGGGTGTCGCACGGGAATCGATGGCCGTGAAGACCTTGCGTCCGAAGAAAAACGGCAGACCCCAGTCGAACACATTCCCTGCGGTACCGGCGAGGTTGTTGAACGCGAAGTTTGACGTCGCGAACAACGTCTGGGCGTTGCCGACCGGGAACGACTGGGTGTTCGTCGCGCTGTCGGTTCCCTTGATCGTGGCGACTGACGTTTGCGTCGATGTCGGGCAGTACCAGAGTCCGCAGACCTGTAATGTCGAACTGGTGAAGAAGAGTCCGTTAGAACCGCTATCGAAGAAGCTCTGCGTGTACGGCTTTCCGTCGACGGTCGTGGTGACGTAACCGGTACCCGAATTCGCCTTGAGAACCGTCACGCCATCCAGGCTGTTGTTTGCCTGCGTCCCGATGCCGAAAATCAGGGAGCCGGCTACGGACGGAGAGCCGGTGTCAGGAACAGCCGGCAGGTCGATGACGACACCGTTGTTGTCAAATGCAAAACGGCTGACAGGATTGGTCACCTGCGATGCGACGGGTTGCGCGGTGGATGTGCAGGTGCCGTCGGACCCACAGGCGTAGTACCAGCGCGGTAGCGCGGCGCGGGCGCAACTTGCGCCGCAATCCGCGGCAAAGAGTCCGATGCCCAGAATACCGTTGCCGTGAAGCGCGCCCGTTGTCATCAGTGCGAGCCCGGCGCTTCCGCAATCGGCGGGCACGGTCGGCACGGACGCGTCAGCAATGATGTGGACGGGCAAGGCCGCGGCGATTTCGCCGGCCATGCGCACGTCGGCGCTGCGCACCGCGCCCCATGTGTAGCCGGTACCGAACACCGCACACTGGCCGACTGTGCCGGTCGCCGAGGGCAGGGCGGGCAAGGTCAGGTCCGCCGGTAACGCGGAGGCGAGCAGGCGTAACCCCTGCGACCCCGTGTCGACCTGAATATTGTCGATGGTCGCGCAGTGATCCGTGCCCGGTTCGCATACTGTGACGCTCGTCATCAGCATGTTGCGCGTGAGTCCGGGCGTCGCACTTACGGTGACGGGCTGCTGGTTGGGAACCGTCGATTGCTGCACGGGAGGATTGACTGGCGTGCTCGCAGCAACCGGAGTCCCGGTGGGGGGTGTCGCGGAGGCGGGCGCGCCCGCGCCCTCACTGGTCGTTTCTCCCGTACCTCCGCCGCCGCAACCGGCGATTGCAGCGCAAAGCAGTAACACGCAGGGCAGAAACAGTCTTTTCGCCATTGCGTCGGCCCCTTTAGCGCAGGTCGTCGGCGGAGACGCCAGCGGGGAGTGCGCCGGGCAGCCAGGCGCGTCCCACGTAACTGCGCATCTGGCCACCCGATTCGACGACGACATCAGGTTGCGCAATGCGTGTCGCGTGAAGGGTGCTCGCGCTGGCCTGAGCGGACGCGGCGCCGTCGCGCCACGAATCGTAGAAGCTGCCGAGGAGTGTCTTCAGGTCGGGCATCGTCGGGCCTTGCCAGGTATAGGCGAAGACCTGTCCGGCGGGCGTCGTGTATTCGCTGATCGTTGTGCCGCCGTCGTCGGTTGTCGTTCGTACCTGGAACGAGCCGCTTTTCAGCGAATGCACGATGGCCGTGCCCGCAGCAGGGGGGCGCGCAGCCATGCGGCCCAGTTCCGCGTGGCACGCACCGGGCGCGCTCATTGCACCGGCCAGCACGGCGGCCCACACGGCGTAAAACGGAATGACCTTGCTCATTGATGTATCCGGGAGAGTCTTTTCAGGTGGTGTTGAAACGTTCATTTCAAGATAACACCTGGTTTTCCTGATTAATCTGAAGCCCTTTGAGAAGAATCTCGATCGGTCTCGGAATTTTCGGTGGAGGATGTCGGGAAATATCTTACAAAACAGGAATCTAGGACGATTTTTGGTGCAGTCCCGATTGCGCCCGGAATGATTGCCAACTGTTAATTTTTGGGCGTGTCGGAAAACGTTTGTGCCCGGTTCGGTGGGCCCTGGTTTTGAGGCGATTCGTCGCCCCCGTTTACCCCCAAATGCGGGTTTTTGCACTTCCGGGCGCGGGACCGGTAAAATCACGGGTTGATCCACGGAAACTTGCCGTGGCGTAGCGGAAGGATTCCCTGAACATGACTGATCGTCGTCTTACCCCGCGGTTCGCAGCATTGCTGGTGGCAGGCGGGCTCGTCGCCGGCTGCAGCGCGCCGTCGCCCACTCAAGTCGATTACAAGAGCGATTCGAAATCGAAGGAAGTGTCGCTGGCCGTGCCGCCGAACATGATCGAAGAAACGGCCGATCAGCGGTCCCTGCCGCCGCAGGGCGGCGAAACATCGCTGTCCACGCTGAAACAGGTCCAGGAAACGGCGCCCGTCACGAACGCAGTGGTGCCGGCGGTCGCGAACATGCACATCCAGCGCGACGGCACCGAAAGCTGGCTCGTGATCGATAACAGGTCACCCGATCAGGCATGGCCGCAAATCCGCCGTTTCTGGCAGGAACAGGGTTTCCTGCTGGTCGTCGACCAGCGCGACAAGGGCGTGATGGAAACCGACTGGAACGAAACGCACGCGCAGATCAACGATGGCTTGATCCGCAATACGCTGTCGAAGGCGATGGGCACCTCGTATGTGACGTCGGAACGCAATAAATATCGCACGCGTCTCGAACCGGCGCCGAATGGCGGCACTTACGTGTTCGTGAGCCAGAAGGGCATGCGTGAAGCGCTGACCGGTCCGAACAACGACTCGAGCCAATGGCAGGCGAAGCCCAATGATCCCGCCCTCGAGACCGAATACCTGAAACGCCTGATGGCCTCGCTGGCGGTGGCCGACTCGCGCAGCCAGACCGGCTCGCAGTCTGCCGCGGCGTCGCCGGCAGGGGCGCAAACCGCGCCTGCTGCGGCAACTGGCGCTTCGGCCGCGAAATCGGCCGCGGCCGCCACGGCGGCGCAGAACGTCGCGCTTGCCGCGCAAACCCCGACGCCGGACGAGCGCGATGCGGGCGGCAGTCAGTACACGTCCACGGAACTCACGCTCGGCGAGCCGTACGATCGCGCCTGGCTGCGCGTGGGCCTGGCGCTCGATCGCAGCAACTTCACGGTGGACGACCGCGACCGTACGAAGGGCCTGTACTTCGTGCGTTACGTGGATCCGAAAGACATGTCCTCGGCTGAGCAGGGCTTCTGGAGCCAGGTGTTCCACGGCAAGAAAGAGAAGGTCGCAAAGCAGTATCGCGTGAATGTCCGTGCGGTGACGCCGAACCAGACGCGCGTGGCAGTCGTCGACGAAAAGGGTGAAATCGATTCGTCCGCACCGGCCAGGCAGATCATGGCACTGGTGGTCGATCAGTTGCACTGAGCCTGAGCCGCGGTTCTCAAGCGACGTGTGACATCAAACCCGCCTGGCTGGCCCGCAGGCGGGTTTTTTGCGCCCGGAACCAGAAGAAGTAGCGTTTCGCCCGTTGATGGCCTGTGCGCCCGCGCGCCGAACCTCGCTCACCCGGTGGCAGTGGTTTTGCCCGCCAGCCTCCCCGGCGGCGGGCAATTTCCGGTTCTCGCGGGCAGGGCGGATGACTCTCTAGCCGGCCTCGCGGCTGCGCGCGCCGAAACCCGGGATGCGTTTGATCACATCCGTTGCCAGCGCCGTCCCGACGAGAATCACCGCGCATCCTTCGACCATGGCGGACGAAACCTGCTCGCCGAGAAAGAGTGCGCCCCACAGGATGCCGAAGATCGGAATCACGAACGTGACGGTGATTGCACGAGCGGGCCCGGCCACCGCGATCAGGTGGAAGAACAGCATGTACGCGACGCCGGTGCACGCGACACCCAGCGCGATCACGGCGCCCCAGGCATGCACGGAGACCGGCGTGACGGGCCACGTGGCGATGGCGACCGGTAGCAGGAGGATCGTCGCGCCCATCATCGTGCCGGCGGCGACGGTAAGCGAGTCGACGCCCATCAGATGCCGCTTCGTGTAATTCGCCGCGATGCCATACAGCAGCGTCGCGCCGAGCGCGGCTGCAGCGGCGAGCGCGGTGGTCGCGGGCGTGACGCCTGCGCCTTGCGGTGCGGCGATCTGCTCCCACACGAGCATCAGCACACCGAGAAAGCCGATCACCATGCCGAGGCTGCGCAGTGCGCTGAGCCGGTCCTTGAGCCACAGGAACCCGACGAGCGCGCCCCACAGCGGCGTCGTCGCGTTGATGACCGACGTCACCCCGGCGGAGAGCGTCAGCTCCGCATAAGCGAAGAGGCAGAACGGCGCCGCCGAGTTCAGAAGGCCCACGACGACGAGTGGCCACGCGCGGCTGCGAAGTGTGCCGAACGCTTCGCGCGCGGGACGTCGCGCGAGCAGCACGGCGAAGAGAAACAGCGCGCCGATGCCGACGCGCAGCGCCATCAGCGGCGCGACGCCAAAGTCGCTCACCCCGACGCGAATAAACAGGAACGACGCGCCCCACAGGGCCGCGAGGATGAGTAGCTGGACGAGATTTTTGAGGGTCATCGAAGGAGCGTCGCGCGCAGTTGGGTCGCGACTCGCAGGCATGGTAGCACCGGCGTCCTGGGGAATACTTCAGGCTGGAGTGAAACAGCAAGCACGCGCGCACCGCCTGCGCGGACACCTCTCGTTATCGTGACGCCGCCCCGCACGCAGGCGGCGCCACGACGATCCGGATCCGCCCCCCGCCATGCACGGCGGGACACGCCCGGCTAATGCAAAATCAATGTGGAATCATCCCCGTCAGCACGTTCTGCTGCAGCCAGACGAGAACCCCGAGCAGAACAGTGAGAAGACTCCTTCGTTGTTACAGGAATCGACGCGCTATAAAAAATCTGATCGTCGCGCCGCTTGAGACAGGACGGACCGAAGCGACATCGTCGGACTACACACGTTGTTTCGCTAATTAAACAGACAGTTCGCAAACCAGTCGCAGCATAGAGCCCTGCCCCGCGCCGTTAAGAGGGGAAACTACCGGCGAGGAGGATTTGAAGGCAAAACGAAAGAAAGCGATCTGATTCGATGCGTTGGCATGGCAACGGACACGCTCTTCCATCACGCAGGATGACTACGTTCCGAACCGCGACGATACGGTCCTAGTGACCGTGTCCTCCGCCGTGGTAGTAGCCGCCTCCGCCGTGGTGATACCCGCCGCCGTGATAGTAGCCGCCGTGATAACAGCATCCGCCGCCCCAGAATCCGAAGCCGATCGCGACCGAAGGCCCATACCAGGCGGGATAGCCGTAATACGCGGGGTAAGCCGGGTATGCAGGGTATGCGGGGTAGTAGGCCGGCACGGCGGGGGGCACGTAGCCGGTCGATGCGGTGTTTTGCTGCGTCGACTGCGTCGGCGGCACCGCCTGCGTGTAGACGCCGTTCTGGTCAGTCTGCTGGCCGGCGGGCATTTCCTGCTGGGTCGCGGCGGCAGGGACGGCGTTGTAGCCGTACGGATAATAACCGTATGGGTAATAACCGTACGGGTAGTAACAGCCGGACAGCGCCAGCAACAGGGCGGCCCCGGCTGAACGAAGGATGATGGAGACGGGCTTCATGACGCACTCCCTGACTGGTCACGCTACGTGGCCACACCGCGCGCGGCCAGCACATCATTCCCATGCGTGGCCGCGTCCATTGCGTCGCCTCGCCGGGCGATGCGCTTCCTCGAGCTTACGCCGACGTCGGCCATATGGGGTTAGGAAGCGGTTACCGCATATTTCAGCGTCACCTTGCCCGTGGCAGTCAAGCGACGCAAACCGGCGCGCTGTTCGTGCGCGACCGTCGCACGTGGATTTCGAGCCACATGAGCCGCGCCCCAACGGCAGCGCGCACAAGCTCAGCTCACACAAAGCGTCATTCCATCGCTTACTTGCCGACCTGATTCCCGATTACACCGCCGACGGCGGCACCGCCGAGCGTCGACAGCGTGCTGCCGCCGATCGCAGCGCCCGCCGCGCCACCCACGCCCGCGCCGATTGCCGTGTCCCGCGTACGCGGACTCATGCCGTCGCAGGCCGACAGACTCGCGACCACCGTGACCAGGGCCGCAATCGCGCTCACTCGCTGAATCGCTTTCATGGTGACACCTCTTCCTGTCTGGATGATGAAAGAAGAAGCATCCCGCGTTCCTGCCCATCCGATGGGGGCGAAGCCCGCTGCTACACGGCACGCACAAAAGATGAAGCCCGCCGAAGCGGGCTTCCTTGCCTGCCGTTCACGCGCGGCATCGCGTGTTTGCGGCAGTGATGGCCATGGCCGTGAATTACTGCCGTTGATAAATCTCAGCGCCTTTCTTCAGGAACTCGATCGACTTCACTTCCATTCCCTTCTTCAAGGCTTCGTCGTCGCTGATGCCTTGTTGCGCCGCGTATTCGCGCACGTCCTGCGTGATCTTCATCGAGCAGAAGTGCGGTCCGCACATCGAGCAGAAATGCGCGACCTTCGCGGAGTCCTTCGGCAGGGTTTCGTCGTGGAATTCGCGTGCCTTGTCCGGGTCGAGGCCGAGATTGAACTGGTCTTCCCAGCGGAATTCGAAGCGTGCCTTCGACAGCGCGTTGTCACGCACCTGCGCGCCCGGATGACCCTTCGCAAGATCGGCGGCGTGCGCGGCGAGCTTGTACGTGATGATGCCGGTCTTCACGTCGTCCTTGTTCGGCAAGCCCAGGTGTTCCTTCGGCGTCACATAGCACAGCATCGCCGTGCCGAACCAGCCGATCATCGCGGCGCCGATGCCCGACGTGATGTGGTCGTAGCCCGGCGCGATGTCGGTCGTGAGCGGCCCGAGCGTGTAGAAGGGCGCTTCGTCGCACCATTCCAGCTGCAGGTCCATGTTCTCCTTGATCAGCTGCATCGGCACGTGGCCGGGGCCTTCGATCATTGTCTGCACGTCGTGCTTCCACGCGATCTGCGTGAGTTCGCCGAGCGTCTTCAGTTCGCCCAGCTGCGCTTCGTCGTTCGCGTCGTAGATCGAGCCGGGGCGCAGGCCGTCGCCGAGCGAGAAGGCCACGTCGTACGCCTTCATGATTTCGCAGATGTCCTCGAAGTGCTCGTACAGGAAGCTTTCCTTGTGATGCGCGAGGCACCACTTCGCCATGATCGAGCCGCCGCGCGACACGATGCCGGTCATGCGCTTCGCGGTGAGCGGCACGTATTGCAGACGCACGCCCGCGTGAATCGTGAAGTAGTCGACGCCCTGTTCGGCCTGTTCGATCAGTGTGTCCCGGAAGATTTCCCACGTCAGGTCTTCAGCCTTCCCGTTGACCTTTTCGAGCGCCTGATAGATCGGCACCGTGCCGATCGGCACCGGCGAATTGCGGATGATCCACTCACGCGTTTCGTGAATGTGCTTGCCGGTGGAGAGATCCATCACCGTGTCGCCGCCCCAGCGGATCGCCCACGTCATCTTGTCGACTTCCTCGCCGATCGAGGACGTGACCGCCGAGTTGCCGATGTTCGCATTCACCTTCACGAGGAAGTTGCGGCCGATGATCATCGGTTCGCTTTCCGGGTGATTGATGTTGTTCGGGATGATCGCGCGGCCGCGCGCCACTTCCTCGCGCACGAATTCCGGCGTGATTTCCTTGAGTGCATCCGGGCCGAACGCGCTTGCACCGAACGCCTGGCCCGGATGCTGACGGCCCATCATCGCGGCGAGCTTTTCGCCGTTCGGACCGCTCGTACGCAGGCTTTCCAGATATTCGGCACGACGCTGGTTCTCGCGAATCGCGATGTATTCCATTTCCGGCGTGACGATGCCTTGCCGCGCGTAATGCATCTGCGACACGTTCTTGCCGGCCATCGCGCGACGCGGCGTGCGATGCAGGCCCTGGAAGCGCAGATCGGCGGTGGCGGAGTCGGCGGCGCGTTCGCGGCCGAATTCGCTCGTCAGGCCGGGGAGCGCTTCGGTGTCGCCGCGTGCTTCGATCCAGCGCTGACGCAGCGCGGGCAGACCCGCGCGAATGTCGATCTGCGCGTCCGGATCGGTGTACGGACCCGACGTGTCGTAGACATAGACCGGCGGATTCTTTTCACCGCCGAAGCTGTCCGAGGTGTCGGACTGCGTGATTTCGCGCATCGGCACGCGGATATCCGGCTGCGAACCGGTGACGTAGACCTTGCGGGAGTTCGGCAGGGGGGCGACAGCAGCAGCATCGACGTGAGCGTCGGCGGAAAGAAACTTCGGATTGGCGTTCATGCATATCTCCTGTGTGTCGACCAGAGTTCGCGTGTCGGCCGGAGTTGGCGCTTTAGCGCTTACTTCGGCCCCATGCAAAGCACTATGGGGAAGCCAGGCGGGAGACGAGACGGAAGGAGTCGGATTTCGTTGTGGCGTGAAGCAGGTGAGGCGGCGAAATCCGTACGCTTCCCTGCGCTGGCATTATCCAGATCAGGTTCAAAGGGTATTTCTCACCCACGAAGCACACCGACCATCGTTCGATGCGCCACGCAGGACCCCCGCGTTAGCAGCGCACACAATACACCGGGTTTTGGGCGCATGGCAACCCGTCTCGAAAAAATCGCCGCGGCCAGCGGCGCGTGATTCATGCCGGCATTTCGTCTGACCTTGTGGCTTTCTTTCGACTTGCGTTGTTGCCGGACACACGTCTGGCGGTAACCATTTCGTAATCTTCGGGGCTCGCCGCGCACCAATAAAGACATGAGTCGCTCCCCGTAACGATCGTCCTTTTACTTTTACGGCAGCGGTGCTGCCATACCCGCAAAAAAAATTCGCCCGCGCTGTCATAACCGCGGATGCGCAACGACAAACGTGCAGATTTCCAGACGGAGCCTGCCATGCAAATGCTTTCAACCCGATCGTCGACATCGCGCGAACCGGCACGTTGCGCGCACGTGGTGCGTGCTTTCGTGCTGACGCTCGCGCTGGCGACGAGCGGTGTCGCGCAGGCCGCTAACGCGATGTGCACCGCGCGCAGCCCGGCGCATCGCGTCGCGCTCGTCGAGCTGTACAGCAGCGAGGGTTGCAACAGCTGTCCGCCCGCGGACCGCTGGCTGAGCCAGTGGAAGGGCGGCGGCGTGCCGGAAAGTGTTGTGCCGCTCGCGCTGCACGTCGATTACTGGAACAGCCTCGGCTGGACGGACCGTTTTTCGCAGCATCGATTCACCGAGCGTCAGCAAAGCCTGACCGATCGCGCGGGCGGTCACACGATCTACACGCCGGAAGTATTCGTCTCCGGGCGCGAACTGCGCAGCTGGTCGCAGCGTTCCAGCTTCGAATCGCGCGTGCAGGACGTGACGGCAAGTCCCGCCCAGGCCGATGTCGCGATCGCCCTCGCCCCGCTGGCCACGGGTGCGGCAGCCGCGCTCGATGTCGACGCCACCTTTACCGCGCGCGCAACCGGCAGCGACAGGTTGAACGCTTACGTGGCGGTCTATGAAAACAACCTGAGTTCGCAGGTGCGCGCCGGCGAAAACAGCGGCGCGACGCTGCATCACGAGCGGGTCGTGCGGCAATGGATCGGGCCGGTGCCGCTCGTCGCCGGTCACGCGCGGATTCATCAGGATGTCGCGTTGAGCGCATTCGATCGCGATGCCGGTACTGACGCCGGCACAAATACGTCCACGTCAGGGAATAAATTCGGTGTGGTTGCGTTCGTTGAGAATGCCGCGACTGGCGATGTGCTTCAGGTGGCCGATCTCGGCGCCTGTCACTGAACCGTCGCTTTACGGATCCACCGATCCACTGATTCACGGAAACTGAGGAGCATTCGATGCATACGTCCCGTCTTCACGCCAGCGCCGCGCCGCCGGCCGCGCCCGCGAGTGGCGCGATACATCCGGCCTGGGTGCGCGTCACGCACTGGCTCAACGCGCTTGCCGCCATCGTCATGATGCTGTCGGGCTGGCGCATCTACGATGCGTCGCCGATTTTTCCGGCGTTCATGTTTCCGCCGTCGCTGACGCTCGGCGGCTGGCTCGGCGGCGCGCTGCAATGGCATTTCGCCGCGATGTGGCTGCTGGTTTTCAACGGCCTCGTATACCTCACGCTCAATCTCGCGGGCGGGCGCTTCTGGCACAAGTTCCTGCCGCTCTCGCCGCGCGCGATCGCCGGCGATCTCGTGGCCGCGCTCACGGGCAAGCTCTCGCACGCCGACCTGCGTCAGTACAACGCCGTGCAGAAATTCGCGTACCTGTTCGTCATTGGCGACCTGATCGTGCTCGTGCTGTCGGGCCTCGCGATCTGGAAGTCGGTGCAGTTTCCGCTGCTGCGCGAACTGATGGGCGGCTACGACACGGCACGCATCGTTCATTTCACCGCGATGTCGCTGATGGCCGCGTTTATCGTCGTGCACGTCGCGATGGTCGCGCTCGTGCCGCGCTCGCTGCTCACGATGCTGCGCGGCCGTCAGGGAGGTTCCAGATCATGAAGCCGGAACACAAACCCGCTATCAAACTCGACCGCGAATCGATCCTGATCGACGCCCGCCGCGAACTCGCGATGCCGTCACGGCGCCTGTTCGGCAAACAGATTCTGACGCTCGGCGGTCTCACGATGCTGACCGGCTGCTCGATCACCGACAACGATTCGGTGAACACGTTTCTTACCGCCGTGTCGCGTCTGAACGACAGCGCGCAGGCGTTCATTTTCGATCCGAAGCAGATGGCGCCGACCTACACCGAAACGCAGATCACGCGGCCGTTTCCGTTCAACGCGTTCTACGATATCGACGACGTGCCGGAAGTCGATGCGTCGAGCTACAAGCTCCAGCTGGGCGGCCTTATCACGGGCAAGAAGACGTGGACGCTGCCCGAGCTCTACGCATTGCCGCACGCCGAGCAGATCACACGCCACATCTGCGTGGAAGGGTGGAGCGCGATCGGCCGCTGGGGCGGCACGCCGTTTGGCGATTTCCTGCGACGCGTGGGCGCGGACACATCGGCGAAATACGTCGGCTTCAAATGCGCGGACAACTACTTCGAAAGCATCGACATGCCGACGGCGCTGCATCCGCAGACGCTGCTCACGTTCGACTACGACGGACAGCGCCTGCCGCCGAAATACGGCTTCCCGATGAAGCTGCGAATGCCCACCAAGCTCGGCTACAAGAACCCGAAGCACATCGTCGAGATGTTCGTGACGAATACGTATCCCGGCGGCTACTGGGTCAATCAGGGCTACAACTGGTTCGGAGGCTCCTGACGCGCGCGGATCATGCGTGCGGGCCCGCAGAGGTTTGTACAGGTTTGCATGGGGACCACACGGCATGATCCCGGACGGCAGAAGCTTCAGCAATACCCGGCACACGCCGGTTCAATCTTTGACAACAAAACGGAGTGATCTCATGAAAAAGCTCGTAATCGCCGCACTGGCAATCGTATCCCTCGCTGGCGGCACGTCGGCATTCGCGCAGGCAGCCAGCGGCGCGATGGCTAACGGCGCGATGTCGCACGATTCGATGTCGAAAGACTCGATGTCGAAAGACTCCATGTCGAAAGACAAGATGAGCCACAAGAAGATGAAAAAGGGCAGCGACGCGATGGGCATGAAGCACGAGGCATCGGGCGCAATGGCGAACTGACAGGCACACGCGGCATCCGCGCGCCGCGCGGATGCCGTCATGCCGCCAGTATCGGTGTAACAGGGACCGGACCCGCTCGCGCGGGCCCGGTCCTTTTCCGTGGGCTGCAGCGATTATTTATTACGTTTGCTTTCAGTGAGACCGGCCGGCGGTATTGCATAATGCTGCCGATGCCCGCTGAACGCGGGCTCGATCCGCGCTTAATCCGCGTCATTGCGTGTCAAGTCGGCCCATTTCCCGCCAGCAAACGTTTCCTGCCGTACTGCCGCCATGTCGTCCTGCTTCAATCGCTTATCCGCCTCTTCCGGGCGGCGCACGCCCCCACGTTCCCATGCTGCCGCCTCCCGGCTGGCGCCTTCATCGGCGTGGGCGGGTTGAGCGCATGTCGTTCCAGTTTCCCGAAACCTTCCCGTTTCGCGCACCGAAGACACCGCAAGGCCGGATCGCGCTCGCGCTGGCGGTTGTCTATATCGTGTGGGGCTCGACGTATCTCGCCGTACACGTGGCGCTCGGGTCCTTCCCGCCGCTGCTGCTGTCGGGGCTGCGTAACCTGTTCGCGGGCATTGGCCTCTTTGTCTTCGCGGTGCGTCGCCGGCCGGCCTGGCCGACGGCGGCGGAAGTCCGCAACGCCGGGCTCGTCGGCACGATGCTGGTGGGCTTGTCGAGCGGCATGCTGGCTTACGGGATGCGCACCGTCGGTACCGGCACGGCCGCCGTCATGGTCGCCACCGTGCCGCTGTTCGCGACCGTGATCGCGGCCCTTGCGGGCCGCAAGATCGGCAAGGGCGAATGGTTCGCGATCGGTCTCGGCCTTGCCGGTATCGCGATCCTGAGTCACGGCGATACGTCGCCGGGATCGGCGGGCGGCAGTCTCGCGATTCTTTGCGGCGCGCTCTTCTGGGCGGGCGGCGCGCATCTGGCCGGACGGCTGAAACTGCCGTCCGACCTGTTTCTGTCGACATCGCTGCAGATCGGCCTCGGCGGTGGAATGGCGACGCTCGTCGCGTGGGTATCCGGCGAGCGGATGCAGGCGGTGCACTTCCTGCCGGTGGTCGCGTTTCTGTATCTGATGCTGGTCGGCACGATGGCCGCGTACGTCGCGTATGGCTACCTGATCCGCCACACGAGCCCGATCATCGCGAGCAGTTGCATGTATGTGAATCCAGTCGTCGCGGTCGCGCTCGGCGCGTTGCTGCTCGGCGAACCCGTGACGCGCTCGACCGTGGTCGCGACCGCGGTGATTCTGTCGAGCGTGGGCCTGTCGTTCTTGTTCGACTCGCGCCGGCGCCGCGTCGCCTGACTGGTTTTTTCTCGACCTGCGTGTCTGGCCTGTAGTCCAGTCGCCGGACAACTGAAGCCGAAACCAGCCTGATTTAAAGGCGCGCGGCGAGTTCCGCGCCTTCGCGGATTGCACGCTTCGCGTCCAGTTCCGTCGCGAGCGCCGCACCGCCGATCACGTGAAAACGCGGGCCACTTGTGTGGGGCGAGGCGGGCACGGCGGGGTACAGGTCGCGCATCGATTCCTGCCCGGCGCATACGACGATCGTTTCCACCTCCAGCCACTGTTCCTCGCCGTTGTGCGCGATCCGGATGCCGCGCGGGGCGATCTCCAGATACGACACGCCATCGAGCATCCGCACGCCGTTACGTATCAGCGTCGCACGGTGCACCCAGCCGGACGTCTTGCCGAGGCCCGCGCCGGGTTTGCCCGGCTTGCGCTGCAGCAACCAGATGTCACGTGGCGGCGTGGCGGCTTCAACCGGCTTCAGGCCGCCGCGCGTCGTGACGGCGAGGTCGACGCCCCATTCGTCGAGCCACGCTTCGCGCGTTTGCGGCAACGGCTCGCCGTCGCGATGCAGCAGGAACTCGCTGACGTCGAAGCCGATACCGCCCGCGCCGATCACCGCGACACTGCGGCCCACCGGCGCGCCGAGCAGGACGTCGACATACGACAGCACGTTCGCGCCGTCGATGCCGGGAATCGACGGGCGACGCGGCACGATGCCCGTCGCGACGATCACGTCGTCGTAGCGGGAGGCCGCGAGCAACGGCGCATCGACGCGCGTTTGAAGGCGCACGTCCACGCCGTGCCGGTCGAGCTGGCTCTGGAAATAGCGGATCGTTTCGGCAAACTCCTCCTTGCCGGGAACGCGCATCGCCAGATTGAACTGCCCGCCGATGGTTGAGCCCGCATCGAACAGCGTCACGCGATGACCGCGAAGCGCGGCAACCGTCGCCGCCGACAGACCCGCCGGCCCCGCGCCGATCACCGCCACCGCGCGCGGCCGCGCCATATTGGCGAGCGGCCGGTACACGAGTTCGGTCTCGTGCCCCGCGCGCGGATTCACAAGACAGGTCGCACGCTGGTTCCTGAACGTGTGATCGAGGCACGCCTGATTGCAGGCGATGCAGGTGTTGATTTCGTGCGTGCGCCCTTCGGCGGTCTTCACGACGAAGTCAGGATCGGCCAGCAATGGCCGCGCCATCGAAACAAGATCGCCCGCGCCTTCGGCGAGCAACCGCTCGGCGACTTCGGGTGTGTTGATGCGGTTCGATACGATGACGGGCACGCGCACGGCGGCCTTCAGACGCGCGCTCAACGACGCGAACGCCGCGCGCGGCACCGACGTCACGATGGTCGGCACACGCGCCTCGTGCCAGCCGATACCGGTGTTGAACATCGTGACGCCCGCTGCTTCGAGTGCCCGCGCGACCTGGACGGTTTCGTCCCACGTGTTGCCGCCTTCGACCAGATCGATCAGCGACAGCCGGTACACCACGATGAACGGGCTGCCGCACGCCGCGCGTACGTGCTCGACGATCTCGCGTGCGATCCGCATGCGGTTTTCGATGCTGCCGCCATAGCCGTCCGTGCGCCGGTTCGTGCGCGGGCAGAGGAACTGGTTGAGCAGATAACCTTCGCTGCCCATGATCTCGATGCCGTCGTAGCCCGCGCGCTGCGCAAGCCGCGCGCAACGCGCGTAGGCGCGCACCGTGCGCGCGATGCCGGCTTCGGTGAGCGCGCGTGGTGTGAACTTCGAGATCGGCGATTTCACAGCCGATGCGGACACAACCAGTGGCTGATAGCCATATCTCCCCGCATGCAGGATCTGCAGCGCGATCTTGCCGCCTTCCTCATGAACTGCTTCAGTCAGTTTGCGGTGATTGTGCAGATCGAGGACTGAATTGAGCGTGCCGCCGAACGGCAACAGCCAGCCTTCGCGATTCGGCGAGATGCCGCCCGTGATGATGAGTCCGACGCCGCCCCGTGCGCGCTCGCGAAAATACGCTGCCAGCTTTGGGTAATGCCAGAACCGGTCTTCCATGCCGGTATGCATGGAGCCCATCACGACGCGGTTGCGCAGCGTCGTGTAGCCGAGGTCGAGCGGTGCGAGCAGATGGCGGTAAGACATGCAGGGTCGCTTGTAAAGTCGGGATGCTGACGAACGATACACGGCGATGCGTGTGCAATGCCGCAAAACTGTCGAGGAAAAATTCTAGCCCCCGCGAAAGCATTGAATCGCGGGGCTTTTCGTTGCGGTAATCGTTTCATGACGACCCGAGGCACACCAATTGCTCGACTGGATCGTCCGAACGATGCGGACATCGTGTCTGGAGAAGGCACGTCCGCCAGGGATATGAAAGGCCGCCGGCGTTTAGACGAAGGTACTGCACGACGCCATTTCAACGAACGACGAAACAGGTGCCGGCAGAAAACGGCGACCACACATTAACGGCTTAAAGCCATTTGTGAGAGGTGGAGAACATGAAGCTTATCCGAACCATGGCGGCGCTGGCTGGCGCGGCATCGATCCTGTCGGCGTGCGGTGGCGGCACCAACGACGTAGGCAAGGAGCTCGGGTTGACGAACCCGGTTATTCACTTCGTTCATGCAATCCCGAGCGGCCCGACTGTCGACTTTCTCGTGAACGGCGCAGCGCTGCAAACCAAAATCGACTACAAGGGAGTGACGAACTTCGCGAACATCAACACCGGACAGACCTCGGTGGCTTATGCCGCCACGGGCACGACGACACCGCTTGCAAGCGGCTCGTTTCCTGATGTCGCGAAAGGTCATGAATACACGGTGCTCGCGGTCCCCGGGCTGCCGACACCGGATATCGGCCTGATCGACGATCCGTTCGACAAGGGGCTGCTGTCCAATAGCGCCCGCGTGCGTGGCTTCAATGCATCGGTGAACGCCCAGAACATCGACCTGTATCTCGTTGCGCCGGGCACCGACATCACAACCGTGAGCCCGACGATGTCAGGCCTTTCGTTCAAGAATGCGGTGCCTGCAAGCGGCCAGGATTCGATCTATGTGAACGGCGGCACGTACGTGCTGATCGCGACGACGGCGGGCAGCAAGACGAAGATCTACCAGTCGGGCTCGTTCACGCTCGGCAATAACGCGGACTGGCTGATCACTTCGGTGCCGACCGCGGGCGCGCTGAGCCAGGCGATTCCGAACCAGTTGCATATGCTCGTCGCGCAAGGCGGCAATACGACCACGCCCGCGATCGAACTGAACGATACCCTCACCGGGCTCTGATGCCGGTGAAACGGCTCGCGCTGGAATAACGCAGGCGACATGGCGGGGGGGAGGGCACGACGGCGATCCACGAGCGTGGATCGCCGTTTTGTCTTGATACATGTGCATCCGCGAACCGGATGCACAAACAACAAAAATGCCCGTCGCATTCGGCGCGACGGGCAGGCAGCCCTCGGAGGCCAAAGTCAGGGCGCGCACCTGAAGGCGCGCGCGGACAGCGGATTTACTTGGCCTTTTCCGCCGAGTTCGAAATGGCGTTGCCGCCTTTGGAGATATCCTGGCCCGCGCCCGCAACGGTATTGCAGCCGGTGACCAGCATCGCGGACCCTGCGAGCAGAAGCAAAGCGATCAGTCGAGTCATGAGTGTTCCCCTTATGAAGTGTGGCATTGGCAAACGCGCCGTGTGGCTCGACGCGTGCTATCTATCGTCCGACCGGGCGATGAAGCAGGCCGATCGGGTCTGATTGTATGTTAAAAAAGGGGGCAGGCAGGCGCTGTCGGTGCGGCGGCGATTTTCCTGTAGGCACACTCCGGTGTTTGCGTCGGTGCAGTCCTACGTGCGCACACCGGGTGTCGTGACCGGCGGCGCGGAGGTCGGGGGCGCCCCGTCGGACGGCGCGATCGTGCTGGCCGTCGGCATTGTGACGCGAATGTCCGTGCCGCCGGCAACGCCGCGCCGGATGTCGAAGTGACCGCCGCGCGCGGCGACCCGCTGGCGCATGCCGAGCAGCCCGTGAGTGTGCGTGCGCCTGAGATCGGCCGGTGTGATGCCGATGCCGTTGTCCGCGATATCGAGCGCGACCTGGTCTGCGTGAACCGTCAGGCCGATCGACACGCGCGACGCGTTCGCATACTTCGCGGCGTTCGTCAGCGATTCCTGGGCGACGCGAAAGAGGGCGATTTCCGTCTGCTCGTCGAGCTTGATGTCGTCTTCGGGAAGGCGCTGGTCGAGCACCCAGCCATTGCGTTGGGCCGCTTCGTCGCCGAGCGTGCGAAGCGCGGTGACGAGCCCGAAATTGGCGAGCACGGTGGGCCGCATGTCCTCGATGATGCGCCGCTTCAGCGCAATACCCTGATCCAGATTGGCCAGCGCGCGCGCGAGCTTTTCGGAAATCGCGGGCTCGTTGTCCTTCAGCTTGCGGTTCGCCCATGCGACATCCATCTTGCTCGCCGTGAGAATCGCGCCGAGTTCGTCGTGCAGTTCGCGCGCAAGCTGCGTTTTCTCGTTTTCGCTGACGGCCTGCAGATGCCAGCCGAGCGCTTCGAGCTGGCGTGTGCGCTCGGTGACAAGCTGGTCGAGCTCTTCCTGTTGCGTGATCAGCTGGCGCTGCACGCGCGCCTGTCGCTCGAACTGGATGCCGAGGTTACGGAACAGCAGAATGAACAGGACGATGTTCAGCGCCGACAGCCCGCCCGCAATGAACGTCGAGATGCGCTGGTCGCCGCGGCTCGCATCGAGGGCGTGCTGGGCACGGCGCTCTTCGTTGTCGCGCAGCAGCGCGAGCGTGCTGTCGATCAGCGCGGTATCGACGGGACGTGCCTCTGTCGTGGCCGGACAGGTCGCCAGACCGGCGTCGGGCCCGGCATGTTGCAGCGCGTCGCGACCGGCGCCCGTGCGCGCCTCGATCAGCCGCGCGATCTGGCGGAAGCCTGTCTCTTCCGCGCTGTCGGCCCGATGACGGAAGTAGGCGTCGAGTTGCTGCGAGGTCTGACGAATCTTCCCTGCGGTCGTGCAATAGCCGCTTGCCCATAGCTGCTGTTTCGTCAGAAGGAATGTGCTTTCGTCGGCGGTGAGCTGCGCAAGCTGTGCGGCGAGCGTGCCCAGTTGCACCGTTGCATCTTTCGCTTCGAGTGCGGTTTCGTATTCGTCAGCGATGCGCTGGCGTCCCGTTTCGAGAATCACAAGACCCCCGACTGTGATGACGATCGCTACCGTCATCGCAATCGTCCAGCTGCGATCGCGCATCCAGTCGTTGAGTCGTGTCGCTGTATTCAAGGTCGCTCCTGAATTGAAGCACCAGTGTAGCGTCTGTCATGCCTTCTGCCGCGTGCTCCGGTCAACGCAGACGGCGCATGAGCGCGAGTAAAGCTTCCGTCATGGCGTGTAAGCGGATTCTCACACGAAAAACGGCGTGAGCCGGAGTGTCAACGTCGACGTGCATCTTTACCATGAGAATCAGTCCCGGTCTTTTACGCATACAGGAGGAAACGATCATGCTCAAATGGGCGCTGATTTTCGCCGTCATCGCGGTCGTCGCCGGCCTCTGTGGATTCACCGGCATTGCAGCAGGCGCAGCGGGAATCGCCAAATTCCTGTTCGTGCTGTTCCTGATCCTGTGCGTGGTGTTTCTTGTAATCGGCTTCGTCATCACGAAAAAAATCGTCGACTAGCGAAACGCGTTCTGGAGCCCGTTCCATTCAATGCTTTAACCAGAACCAGCAGTCACAGGGAGAAACGCCATGCTTCACTATGCGCTCATATTTTTCGTCATAGCGATCATCGCCGCCGTGTTCGGTTTTACCGGCATCGCGGCGGGCGCGGCGGAAATCGCGAAGATTCTGTTCTATATTTTTCTGGTCGTCTTCGTCGTCACACTGCTGCTCGGCGTGTTTCGAACCTAGCCAGAACATTCGCCACTATCAAGCGCGTGGCCGCTTTCGCAGCATGCGCGCAGTCCCCCCACGGATCAATACAAGGAGTTGCTAAATGTCGAAAACCTCTAGCGGGCAAAGCACGGCGAAAGGCTCTTTTGTGATGGATGTGAAGAAGATCCGCGAGCAGGCGCGCCAGCACATGTCCGAAGGATCGGTCACACAAAGCTATGCCGCGGATCGTGAGACAGTGCTCAAGCTGCTGAACGATTCGCTCGCGACGGAAATCATCTGCGTGCTGCGTTACAAGCGCCATTACTTCATGGCCAAAGGGATCAATTCGGAAGGCGTCGCCACGGAGTTTCTCGAGCACGCCAACGAAGAGCAAGGTCACGCCGACACGCTCGCCGCACGCATCGTGCAACTGGGCGGCGAACCGGACTTCGCGCCCGACGGCCTCGCTTCGCGCGCGCATTCGGAATACAAGGAAGGCAAGGATCTGACCGACATGATCCGCGAGAACCTGATCGCCGAGCGCATCGCCATCGATTCGTATCGCGAGATCATTAACTATATCGGCGACAAGGACGTCACGACGCGCCGTATCTTCGAGGAAATCCTTGCTGTCGAAGAAGAGCATGCCGACGATATGGCGGATCTGCTCGAAGGCCGCAAGTAGGTGAGCCGGCGGATGAAACGGCAAACGCCGCGGTGCGGTTGCGTGGCACGGAAGCGGTCCCGGCTTGCATGCGCCGGGACACCACTACAATAGGTGCTCTGGATGGATCGCCACGGCATGGATGGGAACCGATGATTCGAGTCTTGATAGCGGACGATCACGCCATCGTACGAGGCGGGTTCAGACAGTTCGTCGCCGATGAGCCGGACATGTGCGTCGCGGCGGAAGCCTCGACCGGCGACGAAGCGATCAGTCACGTGCGTGAGCAGGCGTTCGACGTTGTGCTGCTCGATATCGCGATGCCCGACAAGAACGGCATCGATACGCTGCGCGTCATCAAGCAGGTGCGCCCCGAGCAGGGCGTGCTGATTCTGTCCGGCTATCCCGAGAGCCAATATGCGATCAATCTGCTGCGCGCGGGTGCCAACGGCTATCTGAACAAGGACTGCGAGCCCGACGAGATCGTGCGGGCGATCCGCGCGGTGGCGCGTGGACACCGTTATCTGTCGGAGACGATAGCCGATACGCTTGCGAACAATCTCGACAAACCGGCCGCGGGCCAGCCGCACGAGCAGTTATCGGAGCGCGAATTCCAGATCTTCCGCAAGCTTGCCGCCGGACAGATTCCCACCGATATCGCCGAGGAACTGCATCTCTCCGTGAAGACAGTGAGCACCTATCGCGCGCGCGTGCTGGAGAAAATGAATCTCACGAACAACGCGGACCTGACGTACTACGCGATCAAGAGCGGCCTGATCGAGTAGGCATGCAATGGCAAACCATCCCATGAGCCGCGAACCTGAAACGCTTTCCGACGAAACCCGCAGCGCGCCGTTACGCGTGCTGCTGATCGAGGATTCGCCGCTGATCCGGCGCAGTCTGGTGGAAGCGATCGATGCTTCCGGCACGCTCCAGGTGGCCGCCTGGGCCGATACTGCCGACGACGCCATCGCGCTGCTCGACGGCGAGCGGTTCGACGCCGTGATCGTCGATCTGCAGCTCAAGCACGGTTCAGGCGTGCCGGTACTGGCTTATCTTCAGCGCGACGGACTGATCGACACGACTTTTGCGGCGGTACTCACGAATCACGCCTTGCCGGCGTACCGCGCGCGCTGCGAGCAGTATGGCGTCCGCCACTTCTACGACAAATCGTTCGAATTCGATCGCGTGATCGACGCGTTGCACGACTACGCGCGCTCGCGCGGCAGCCGGCCCGTCTGATTGTCGACGGACCACGCGACCGGTCCCAGATGGTTCAGATGAATGCGCGACGCGTTCAGGTCGCGCGGACCGCTGCCGGACCACCGCGCAGATGATTCCATGCCGCGAGCGCGGCGCACAGAAAACCGGCAACCGACACACCGATCCAGCCAGCCGCCTGCCACGTGAGCGCGCCGATTGCCGATCCTGCCGCACCGCCGATGAAATAGCACACCATGTAGACCGTATTCACGCGGCTGCGCGCTTCGGGCTTGAGTGCGTAGATGCGCGACTGGTTGGAAATCTGCGCGGCCTGCACGCCGATATCGAGCACGATCACACCGACGACCAGCCCGGCAATGCTCGCGCCCGACACGCCGAAAATCACAAACGACACGGCGACGAGCCCGATCGCGAGTGTGATGATCGAGCGCGGCCCGCGCCGGTCGGAGAACTTGCCGGCAAGCGGCGCGGCCAGCGCGCCCGCGGCGCCCACGATGCCGAAGAGGCCAGCCGCCTGCGGCCCCAGATGAAACGGCGGCCCGGCAAGCAGCAGCGACAGCACCGACCAGAAGATACTGAACGCGGCGAACAGCGCGGCGCCCGTGAGCGATGCCTCGCGCAGCCCGCGGTGCTCCACGCTCAGATGCCACATCGAGGCGAGCAGTTTGCCGTAGCTGAGCGTCGACGTCGGCTTGCTGTGCGGCAGGCGCATCACGATGACAACCGAGAGGCCAAGCAACGCGACGACCGAGGCAAAGAACACCGCACGCCAGCCGAAATACTCCGCGACAAAACCCGCGGCGGTCCGGGCGAGCAGGATGCCGAGCAGGAGGCCGCTCATCACCATGCCGACGGCGTGTCCGCGAGCCGAGGGCGGTGCCAGTTCGGCCGCGAACGGCACGGCCTGCTGCGCGATCGTCGCCAGTACGCCGATCGCGAGGCTCGCGACAATCAGGACCGTAAGGCTGGGGGCGATGCCCGCGACGAGCAGCGAGACGCACATGCCGGCCGTCTGCAGCAGGATCAGGAAGCGCCGGTCGAAGCGGTCCCCAAGCGGCGCGAGCAGCAGCATGCCGAGCGCGTAGCCAAGCTGCGTGACCGCCGGTACAGCGCCGATCCACGACGCGCTGTGCGGAAACGACTGACGGAAATCGTCGAGCAGCGGCTGGTTGTAATAGATGTTGGCGGCGCCGACCCCGGCGATCGTCGCGAGCAGCAACAACAGGCCGCGCAGCGAAGCAGGGGAAGGATCGGTAGCACTCGAACCGGATGTGGACATGGAAATACGTAAAGGCGAACGGGATGGGCTCAACCGGCCAGTCAATCAGCTGCCCAGCCGGAGAGGCGGTGCCGCGCATCGGCGGCACCTTGAGCGTGCCGATCATACCGGAGCGCGCGCGACCCTGCTGGGCATGGCTTTGTGCCCTTGCGCCTTCGCGTCGTTTCGCCTTTGTACGCTCTTGCCGCGGACGCGCTCAGTCGATCAACGCGCCAGCCGGCTCATGGAACGGATATGGGCCGTCGGCGGCGTCGACATACGCGTGATGCGTGACGATGCCGGTGGCGGGCTCGTAGCGGTGCAACGCGAACGCGGGCGGTTCCAGCACGAAGGCGGACGGCGCATCGTCGCGCAGATCGAGCGCGACCTGATGGGCGGGCGCGGGCACAGCTGACGCAATCGTGCCGCCGAAGCGCACGAACATCGGCCGGTGCACGTGGCCGCAGATCACGCGCTCGACGTTCGGATGCTGCGCGATGAGCGCTGCGAGACGCACGGCGGCGGGCGGATCGAGCCGCGCGCGGTCCATATGACCGATGCCGCATTCGAACGGCGGATGATGCAGCGCGACGATCACGGGCCGGTTGCGCGCGACGTCGAGTTGCGTGACGAGCCACGCGAGACGCGCGTCGCACAGCTGGCCCGCGCTCTGGCCAGGCTGCAGCGAATCGAGCGCGATGAAGCGGATCGGGCCGATGTCGGCGGCGTAGTGCACGAACTCGCCGCCTTCGAACAGTTCCGCGCGCTCGGGAAACACCTCGCGAATTTCAGCGCGCCCGTCATGATTGCCGAGCAGCAGGTAATACGGAATCTCGAGCGCGGCGAGCAGCGACTTCAGATGACGATATTGTTCGACCGTGCCCTGGTCGACGAGATCGCCCGTCATCAGCACCACGTCGGGTCGCGGTACCAGCGCATTGAGCCGTACGATGCAACGCTGAAGTGCGGCGGCGGTATCGACGCGCCGGTAGGCGAGCGCGCCGGGGGTCTTGATGTGCAGGTCGCTGATCTGGGCGATAAGCATGAAGAAAGGTCCTTACGTACGTAGTCAGACGTTTGAACAGTATTGCATTATCACGCGAGCGCGATCAGCGCGTCCTCGGCGATCGACAGCCCGACTGGTGTTCCGCACGCCAGTTCGACGCGCCCGGCGACATCGACGACGAGCACATCGGGTGCCGCGCCACGGATCGTGAGGCGTGTACGTTCGCCGAGGAACGACGCACCGTCGATCGTCCCACGCAGTTGCGCGTGCGCCGGGTCGACCAGTTGCGCGTCCTCGGGCCGGAAAAACAGTTCGCGCGTACCCGTGCCGGACGCGTGCGCCGGACGTGCCGCCGGCACTGCGCCGCCGGTCGTGATCAACGCGCCATCGCGCCATTCTCCCGCAAGCCGGTTGATCGTGCCGATGAACCCGGCGACGGTGCGGTTCGCCGGCTGGTAGTAAATGCCGCGCGGCGTGCCGATCTGCTCGATGCGTCCCGCGCTCATCACGACGATGCGATCGCCGAGTTCCATCGCTTCGGCCTGGTCGTGCGTGACGTAGACGGTCGTTACACCGAGATCGCGCAGCAGCGTATTCATTTCAGCGCGCAATGCGTCGCGCAGACGCGCGTCGAGCGCGGTCAGCGGTTCGTCGAGTAACAGCACGCGCGGTTGCAGCGCGAGCGCACGCGCCAGTGCGACGCGCTGGCGCTGGCCGCCCGAGAGCTGGTCGACCGGCTTGTCGGCGTGGTCGGTGAGACGCATCATCGCGAGCAGTTCGTCGACGCGCCCACGCAACGTCGCGGCCGCGACGCGCCGGATTTTCAGGCCATAGCCGATATTGCCGCGCACGTTCAGATTCGGGAACAGCGCGTAACTCTGGAACACCATGCCGACCTGGCGTCGCTCGATGGGCAGCGCCGTGACATCTTCGTCGCCGAACAGCACGCGGCCGCCGGCGTCGGGCGTTTCGAGGCCGGCAATCATGCGCAGCGTCGTGGTCTTGCCGCAGCCTGACGGCCCGAGCAGCACCAGTGTTTCGCCTGCCTCGATCGACAGGTCGAGCGGTTCGAGCACGCGGGTATCGCGAAACGTCTTCGAGCAGCGGTTCAGCGTGATGGGAACGGAGGCGAGTTTCATGGCGTAACGTCCGGATGGTTCGGGGTATCGGGCGAAGAGAGCGGGGCACGCGCGCGATGTTTCGAAGCGCCGCGCCGCTGCCCGGTGGCATCGACGCCGAGCCATTGCATGACGATCAGCAGCGGCATCGTCATCAGGAAGAAGAGGATCGTGTACGCGCTGCCGATTTCGATACGTAACGATGCATACGTGTCGGCGAGCCCGACCGGGAGCGTCCTGGTATCGGGTGTATGCAGCATCCACGTGAGGTTGAATTCGCCGATCGACAGCGTGAGCACGGCAAGCGCGCCCGCGACGATGCCGGGTTTCGCGTTCGGCAGGACGATCGTGACGAAGCGCTGAAAAAACCTCGCGCCGAGACTTGCCGCGCCTTCTTCAAGCGTACGCAGATCGGACCCCGCGCAGACGGCGGAGACGGCGCGCACCATGAACGGCAACGTGAACACCACATGACCGGCGACGATAAACGCAACGCTCATGCGAAACATCGTCCATCCGCCGTATACGACGAGAAGCGCGAGCGCGGAAGCGAGCCCCGGCAGCGCGACGGGCAGTACCAGCAGTTCCTCGATGACACGTGACAGACGCGTCTTGCTGCGCGCGAGGGCGTAACCCGCCGGAACGCCGGTCAGCAGCGTGATGACGAGCGTGGCCGCCGCGACTTCGAGCGAAAGAAACACCGACGCGTGATACTGCGTCCACACTTCGACGAGCCAGCGCAACGTCAGTCCGCTCGCGACGCCCTGAAAATAGTTGACCGTCAATCCCGCGACGATCGACATCACGACGGGAAGAATCAGGAACGCGCACAGCAGGAGCGTAACGCACCATTGCCCGAGCGCGAGCCACGTACGCAGAGAGGGAAACCTGGACGCGCGTCCCGCAGGCGCCGTCGATGCACTGCTGTGTGCGAGCGAACTCATGATGCGCTGATCCTCCTGCATTACGCGGTAGCGGCAACTGCCGATCCGGTTGCGCTTCGCGCGAGCGCCAGTACCAGCCACGTCACGACGCCGAGCAGGATCGACAGGCCCGCGGCCGTCACCATGTTCGCGTTCAGCGTGAACTCGGTGTAGATGGTCATCGGTAGCACGTCGATGTCGGTGGCGAGCGTGAACGCGGTGCCGAACGCGCCCATCGCGGTCGCGAAGCACACCGCACCGGCGGCGATCAAGCCTGGTGAGAGCGCCGGCAGAACGACGTCGCGCATGATCTGCCACGGCGATGCACCGAGCGAGCGCGCGGCTTCTTCGAGCGACGCATCGAGTTTCGTGGCCGATGCCATTACCGTGACGATCACGCGGGGGATCGAGAAATACAGGTAGCCGAGAAAGAGCCCGCTCATCGAATACGCGAAGACCCAGCGGTCGCCGGTGAGTTTCAGCGAGAGCGCACCGATCAGACCTTGTCGCCCGGCGAGCATGATCACCATGAAGCCGACGACCACGCCGGGAAACGCGAGCGGAAACGTCAGCAATGCGAGCAGCGCGCGCTTGCCCGTGAATTCGCGACGTGCGAGCAGCAGACCCGCGATCACCGACAGCACGAGCGTCGTCAGCGTGACCGCGGCGGACAGGACGACGGTTGCGCCGAGGCTGCGCATATAGCGGCCATTGCCGAGCAGCATGCGATACGTTTCGAACGCGTGACCGTCGGCGCTGACCTGCAGCAGCACGACGACGGGGAACAGCCAGAACGCGATAAAGACGGCGAGCGCCGGTGCGAGCAGCGCGATGCGCCAGCGTAACGGGAACGTGATGTCGTGCATGACGGGTGTGAGAGGCGTAATAAACGTGGGCGTGCCGGCATTGTCGCGACCTGCGCGCGTTAAAACCGCGCACAGGTCGCGCTTTCGTTCAATGCATGATCTGCAGATAGCGTTCGCCGAAGGCGGTCTGCTTTGCGGCCATCTTGCCGAAGTCGACCGGCTGGGCGCGTGCGTAGTCGCTGGCGGGCAGGAACTTCGAAGCGGCCTCGCTGCTCATCGCGCCTGCGCGTACAGGGCGCAGATACGCGTTCGCCCACAGTGTCTGGCCTTCATCGGACAGCACGAAATCGAGCACCTTCCTGCCGTTCGCATCGTGCGGCGCGCCCTTCACGAGACTCATCACGTACGGCACGGAAATCGTGCCTTCCTTTGGAATCACGAACTCGACGTTCGCGTGATCCTTGTACTTCGCGCGATAGGCGTCGAAGTCATAGTCGAGCAGGATCGGAATTTCGCCGGACAGCACGCGCGCATAGGCCGTCTGTTTCGGCACGATCGGCGCGTTGGCCTTCATCTTGCAGAACCAGTCGAGGCCCGGCTCGAAATTATCGAGCGTGCCGCCCAATGCCTGATTCACCGCGACCGCCCCTGCGTAACCGACGAACGCACTCGACGGATCGAGATAACCCACCATGCCCTTATATTCGGGTTTCAGCAGATCCGCCCATGAGCGCGGCGCGGGTCTGCCTTCGAGTGCATCCTTGTTGACGAAGAAACCGAGCGTGCCGGAATGGATCGCGAACCAGTAACCCTGCGGGTCCTTCAGGTTCGCGGGAATGTCGTTCCAGTGCGCCGGTTTGTACGGCTGGATCACGCCTTTTTCCTTCGCCTGGAACGCCGAGGACACGCCGAGATATACGACATCGGCGACCGGGCTTTTCTGCTCGGCCATCAACTGCGCAATCGCCTGGCCCGAATTCTTGTTGTCGTACGGCACGCGAATACCGGTCTTCTGCTTGATCGCCGCGATCTGGCTGGCCCAGTCGGCCCATTCGGGCGGGCAGTTGTAGCAGATCGCGGTTTCTTCGGCGTGGGTGAGCGGTGCCGCCAGCAGCGCGGCCGACGCGACGAGCGTCATGCCTGCCGCGCGCACGAGCCGGCGCAGCAGCGAATCGATAACGAAGGGGCGACGGTTCACAACAGGTCTCCTTTCAGGGGAAGTGTCAATGCATACGGATGAAGCGTGAGCGTGGGAGAGGACGCGCGCGTGGATTTCACCGGCCTGCCTGCGGCAATTCGCGCGCGCGGGCGACACCGCCGTCGCTTGCGATGGCGGCGATCGTCGCGCCTGCGCGCAGCGTGTGCGGCAATGTCAGCGAGAGCGACGCATCGCTTTCATACGTGCCTTCGATGCGACCGGTGAGCCGGCGCCACGCGGCGCAGCCGATCTCGCGATTTGGCGCACCGATGCTCGCCAGCGGCGGCGACAGCAGGTCGCCGACCGCGAGCCCGTCAAAACCGAGAATCGACATATCGCGCGGCATGTCGAACTGCGCGCGGCGCAGGCCGCGCATCACGACCATCGCAAGCAGATCATTACTGCAAAACAGGGCGGTGGGACGCGCCGGGCCACGGGTCAGATGCGCGAGCACCGAAGGTGCGAGTTCGTCGGCATTGAAGTCGATCTCGAGCGCCGGTGCGGGCTGAAGACCGGCCTGCTGCATCGCCTGCGCGTAGCCTGCATGGCGCATCCGTGCGCGGTCCGACGCGGCAAGCGTGCCGGCGAGCATCAGGATGCGGCGATGGCCGTGGGCGATCAGCATGCGCACGCCATCGTATGCGGCAAGCCGGTTGTCGACCGAGACCGAGGGACGGCGCACCGTATCGTTATGCATCAACACGTAGAGCAAACTGTCGCGGTCGAGTTCGTCGAGCACGGGGTGCGTGTCGGCATCGGCGACAGTCAGGATCATTCCTTCGACACGTTGTGTGCGCAACGTCTCGATTGCGTGGCGTTCACGGTCGGCATCGTATTGCGTCGTCATCAGCATGAGGCGATAGCCTTGTGCCGAAGCGAGTTCGTCGATGCCCTGCAGACATTCCGCGAAGACAGGATTCGCGAGCGTCGGCAGCACGACGCCGACCAGGCGCGAGCGCTCGCCACGCAACTGGCGGCCAAGCGGACTGGGACGGAAGTGAAGGGCGTCGATCGATTGACGTACCTTGTCGAGCGTGACCGGATTGACGGTATGCGGTGCGTTGATCGCCCGTGAGACCGTTGCAATCGAGAAGCCCGCATGCGCCGCGACATCCTTGATCGTAGGAATCATCCACTCGCCCCGTGTTGTAAACGTTTTCGTCGAGCGGATTATCTGGAAGGTTTGTGACTGGGCGATGACGGCAGCGGGCCGCGGGTGCCACGCCGCCTGCGGAGTGGCATGTGAACAATCGGGTAGAATGCCGCGCTGCAACCGCACCCGGCTTTTCCAATGAAAACCCATACGCTACGCGAGGAGTGGTTCTCGAACATCCGCGCGGATATTCTCGCCGGCATTGTCGTCGCCCTTGCGCTCATTCCAGAAGCACTTGCATTTTCCATCATCGCAGGCGTCGACCCGAAGGTTGGCCTGTACGCCGCGTTCAGCATCGCGGTCGTGTCGGCAATCGCTGGCGGTCGTCCTGGCATGATTTCCGCGGCTACCGGCGCGGTGGCGCTGTTGCTCACGTCGCTCGTAAAGACACATGGTGTCGAATATGTCTTTGCCGCCGGCATTCTTGCCGGTGTGCTGCAGATCGGCGCAGGCCTGCTGAAACTCGGTGCGCTAATGCGCTTCGTGTCGCGCTCGGTGATCACGGGTTTCGTCAACGCGCTCGCGATCCTGATTTTCCTCGCGCAGATGCCTCAACTGCACAATGTGCCGTGGTACGTCTACCTGATGGTGGCTGGCGGCCTCGGCATCATTTATCTCTTTCCGCGCGTCACGCGGGCAGTGCCGTCGCCACTCGTGTGCATCATCGTGTTGACGGCGATTTCAATGGCGCTGCATTTAAGTTTGCACACCGTCGGCGATATGGGTTCGTTTCCAGATGAATTGCCGGTATTTTCGCTGCCACACGTCCCGTTCTCTTTCGACACACTGCGAATCATCTTTCCGTATTCGCTTGGCATCGCTGTAGTGGGTCTTCTTGAGTCGCTCATGACGGCGGCCATTGTGGATGACTTCACGGATACATCTAGCGACAAGAACCGGGAATGTCGCGGTCAGGGCTTCGCAAACATCGCAGCGGGTTTCCTGGGCGGCATGCCCGGGTGCGCGATGATCGGCCAGACGGTTATCAACGTAAGATCCGGCGGGCGAGGGCGTCTGTCCACATTCGTTGCCGGTGCGTTCCTGCTCGTACTCGTCGTGTTCCTGGGGCCGTGGGTCAAACAGATACCCATGGCCGCGCTCGTCGCGGTCATGATCATGGTTTCGATCAGCACATTCAACTGGCGCTCCATCCGGAACCTGCGGACGCACCCGAAAAGCTCATCGATCGTGATGCTGGCGACAGTCGCTGTCGTCGTGGCGACCGGGAATCTCGCCATCGGCGTCTTTATCGGCGTATTGCTAAGCGCGCTGTTCTTCACGTCGAAGGTGCGCCAGGTGCTGGTCGTCGAATCGTCGCTGGACGAAGCGAAAAGCGAGCGCCGCTACCTCATTCGCGGGCAGGTTTTTTTCGCTTCATCGGAAGCGCTTGTGTCGGAGTTCAACTTCAGGGAGACGGTCCAGTCGGTGCGTCTCGATCTGTCGCACGCACATTTCTGGGACCTCACGGCAATCGACGCGCTTGACCGGATCGTGCACAAGTTCCGTCGCAACGGCATCGCGGTCGAAACGACAGGGGTGAATCGGGCGAGCGCCACGATGATCGAGAAGTACGCGACGCACGATAAAGATACGCCGGCGGCACACTTCGAGCCTTCCCATTAAGCCATCGCGCACGAGGCCGCTTTACCACCCGGTGGGTTGTGCCGACCGCCTGGCAGACTAGTTCAGGAGATTTGCCGAACTGCTCACGACTGCCCGGAAATCGCCGCTGCTTTCCGTGGATGAGAGATCCGCGAGAAAACTCGAACTCCACCAGTGGACGTCGAACTGCCTGATCCGTTGCATCAATGCCGTGTGGCGGGCAGTCCGCTCTTCAATCGACATCGTGAGCGCACGCTGGATCGCAAGCGCGGTTCCTTGCGTATCGTACGGATTCACAAGGAGCGCTTCTTTTAGCTGCTCAGCCGCGCCCGCGAATCGGGATAGAACCAGCACGCCTGGATCCGACGGATCCTGTGCGGCAATAAATTCCTTGGCGACCAGATTCATGCCGTCACGCAGCGGCGTTACAAGCGCGACACGACTCGCGCGATAAAGACCGGGCAGCTTCTTGCGCGCGACATTGCGATGGATGTACCGAACCGGCATCCAGTCCAGTTCGCCATAGTCACCGTTGATCGCGCCGCACAGGCTGTCCATTTCAACGCGAAGATCGTCATACGCGCCCACGTCCTCCCGGCTTGGCGAGGCGATCTGGATGAGCGTCGCACTGTTGCGGTTCTCGGGATATTTCGCGAGAAGTTCACGAAAGGCATGGACCCGCTGCGGCAGACCTTTCGAGTAGTCCAGCCTGTCCACACCCAGAAGCAGGCGGCGGCGCGAGTACTCCTCGCGGATCTGCCCGAACATTTCGACGCCATCCCGGCTCCTTGCCAGGCTGGCGAATTCATCGACATCGATCCCGATTGGGTATGCCCCGACGCGCAGCGTGCGATTGAACGCACGCAGGCGGTTGCCAGGCAGCGTGTCGGCCTTTGCTTCGGACTCGACGTATCCGGCGAAATGGGTCACGTCCGCCTCGCTCTGAAAGCCGACCAGATCGTAGTCGAACAGTGAACGCATGAGCCATTCGTGCTCGGGAATCGCAGCCATGATGAGCGGCGGCGGCATGGGAATGTGCAGGAAGAATCCGATCCGGTTGCCACAACCCAGGGCGCGCAGTTCTGTAGCGAGGGGAATGAGGTGGTAGTCGTGGACCCAGATGATGTCGTCGGGTCTAAGCAGGGACATCAGCTTGCGGGCAAACAGCTGGTTGACACGCCGGTATCCGGCGGCGAATCGAACGTTGAAATTCGCGAGGTCGAGCCGGTAGTGAAATACCGGCCATAGAACCTTGTTCGAGTACCCGAGGTAGTAGGTATCGTGATCTTCCTGGGTCAGGTCGAGTGTCGCCAGTTGCACGTTGCCGACCGTTTGCAGCTTGATGTCGCTCTCGCCGGATGTCCCGGATTCGCTATCGCGAAGTTTTCCGCTCCAGCCAAACCACAGGCCACCCGTCTGTTGCAGACTCTCCTTCACTGCAACTGCAAGGCCGCCGGCTGCAGCCTTTCGGGGATCGGCGGTACGATTTGAAACAACGACAAGACGGCTCACTCGATCCTCGCGATGGGTTAAGACAGGCCAGGGCGAGGGCACAACGCAGGTCGGCGAATCTACCCGTTAGCGGCATTACTTGCCTGTCGCTACACGTCGTCCAATCATCCGGCACGAACAAAACACCTTTACCGAACACCTGTTTTTCACTAGAGCGTGTAAGCGATCGTAACACGGGCATACCGCTGCTACCAAACGGTCGCGATGGTCATGCGTGGCGGTACACGCAGGAAACTGGCGTTGCGAGAGGGTGATGAAGCGTTCGTTAAGTGTGCTACGGGATCGCGATAGACCGACGTTTCGTATCGTGTTTCTGGACTGGAATTTATTCGAGCGTTGCGAGGAACCGGAGATCTTGTGCGCCTGGCGTCAGGATCCCCTTATGACAATGGCAGTTCGAATAGAGATGGACGGCAGCCGGTTTGCCGGTCATCCCCCACATGTCCCCATTGTCAACGGAACCCTCCGAGTTTCCCGGGAAACAAAAAACCCTCGAAGCATTGCTGCATCAAGGGTTTAAGGAGTTTCCAGGAATCGACCGGCATACTAGCTGGTGCCGGGGACCGGACTTGAACCGGCAAGCTGTTAAGCGGCGGATTTTAAGTCCGCTATGTTTACCAATTTCATCACCCCGGCAGGGTCATAAAACGGACGAGATTCTATCACGCACGCTACCTTGTCAGTCAGGTCCGTGCCCACCTTTGCCCCATGAGGATCGAGCGAAATTCGGGAGTTCCGGCCTCAAGCGCCTTTGTATTGCGGCTCGCGCCTTGCAGCAAAAGCGGCGATCCCTTCGGTCGCATCGTCGGTAAGCAGCAAATTGCGTTGGAGTTCCGCCTCTTTGGCCAAACCTTGTTCCATTGGGAGCTCGAAACTGGCAAGAAGCGCCTGCCGAGCCGCCAACACTGCCAGGGGGCCATTTTTTGCTGTCAGCAGCACCTCCGTAGCTCGATGCCTGAACATCGTTGTCCTGTTGTGACTGGGCAGTGCGCATCCCGGCCTGACTTGCCGGACTGCTTTCCTGTGCGAAAGACAAGGCGGGTGCGGCCAGGGGCCGCGATGACAAGAGTGCGCGCAAAAGACTTCATGATGACCTCCGGAAACCCCCTGCTGCGAACGGATGTCCGCAGCACTTGAAAAAAACTACATGTACGGGGCAACCGGCATTCAGGACGATGCTCCGCCACGCACATCTTCCTTACCCATGGCGCTCACAACAAAACACCGCGTCAACGAGGAATGTCCTGTTGGGCATACGTTGATTCCCACCCGCCGCCAAGTACCTTGCATAGCGTGATGAGATTGGCGTCGGCGGCGGCCTTGCTCAAGGTTGCTCTGCGCGTCGAGCAACTGTTTTTGCACGTTAAGAACATCGAGAGAATCGACTGCGCCTGCCTTGTACGGTTGTCGTGCAATCGCCAGCGCGCGCTGGTTCAGGCTAACGACCGCTATCAGGCGATCACGACGCTGCGATGCAGGCGATCTTGCGGCGCGCGTCGCGATGGGTTATCTGATTGTCGGAGATGGGGCGCGTTTCTTAAAGCTCAGGCAGGCCGCGCGTGAATTTCCATGAACAGGCGTTCACGCTAACCACGGCCCGCATACGGTTCTCTAAACCGAGTCAGCCGTTGCGACTGCAAGACGAAGTTCACGGTAGGCGATCACCAGCACGTCGAGACTGAATGTACGGTTCAGGCCGCTGGGATTTGGCAGTACCCATGCGCGGGCGCCGCCGAACGCTGCCGGTTGCGGGCCCCAGCAGATATCGCGTTTGCCGGACATTGCCGAGAGCGCCATCTTTCCGAGGAAGGCGACGTATCGCGGCGCATGGCGTTCAATCTTCCGCTCGAATTCAGCCGCAGCCGCGTCGAACTCCCATTGTGACAACTCGTCCGCTCGTGCCGTCGGACGCGAGACTACGGTTGTCAGGCCACAACCATATTGCAGAAACGTGCGGTCGTCTTCAGGGCGAATCTGTTGAGGAGTAAAACCCGCTAGATGAACGGCCCGCCAGAACCGGTTGCCTCTGCCGGCAAAGTGACGGCCGGTCGATGCCGCACGGACGCCTGGATTTATTCCGCAAAATACAACTGATAGACCCGGTTCCAGAATATCCGGAAGACCTTGAAGTGAATCGGAGTGAGTCACGGATGGTGTCGGCCTTTTCATGAAGTACATTTGATTCACCGGATGGGAACAACCGGCTATGTCAGCGACGATACATGCCACTGGCTTTCCACGCAAAGGCTCACCTTCATCGATCCGGGCAAGCGGTCGCGCATCGTGGAGATGACGCGCGATGACGGTCTTGCGATCGCGAGAAAGCAGGTGGCGGTGCAGTCGCTGATTGCGGCGTTCCGCATGGTCGGCACGCGCAAGGCAAAGCTGGACCCGCTGCTGTGGACTTCGCCACATGCTCCAGTCGAACTCACGCCTCTGTTCCACGGCTTGTCGGCGGCAGACATGTCCACGCGCTTCAGCACGGCCGACACGTTGCTTTTCGACGAAGACGCAACGCTGCGCGATATCGTCACGGCGCTCGAAGAGACGTATTGCGGCACGCTGGGCGCCGAGTTCGACGGCAAGGATGGGGCCACCCTTCGGCAGGCGACGTCAAGCATCACAAGGGCTTTAGCAGTGTCACGCAGACGGGCGACGGGCCGTTCGATGTCGTGCTCGCATTCAATCCGTCACATCTGGAATTCGTCAACTGTGTTTCCAATGATGGGGCCTGGGCAAAGCTACCCGAACATGATTACCGGGCGGTTTATCCCGTCCCGCTCCAGGCAGGAACCCGGAGGGAAGGGCACAGGGCGTCAGGCGGCCGCGGATATGTTCCAGCCATTATTTCCCTGCTGCCAGGCAGAGCCGCTGGAACCGGTCGGGCCGGGTACGTCTCACATCGTTCAAGACTCCACGCAGATAAAACTGCTCGCGGAATTCACATTCCCCTTGCCGCCATAGCGCGGAAACATCGGATACCGGCATAGCGGCCGCGAACGTCCGTTGGTCGCCGCGGCGATATCGGTCGCGATCAGCGTCTCCGGGGCGGTGCCGCGCGTCACCCAGGTGTCGAGTGCACCGAGCAGATCCGTCGATGGAATGAACGCGCCGCTGCCGTGCTGGAAGCCAGGCACCATGTAAAGCCGCATGAACGAGTCGACCGTGCCGGAGCCGAAGCGGTCCACGAGTGCTTCGTAATACGCGATCGTCTGGTTCGGGCTGATGACTTCGTCTGCGAGCCCGTGCAGGGTGATCAGCTTGCCGCCGCGTGCGATATAGCGGCTCAGGTCGGGGTTCATCGCGCCGATCGTCCGCGAGAGCGCCACGATCTGCTGACGGTATCGGCCCGGATGCAGCACGTCGAACTTCAGCGAATCGAAGGCCGGGTCGCGCGCGATGAAGTACCGGGCGTAGCCGTTGCCCTGCGAAAACAGATAACCGTTTGCGACGATCGTGGGCGACGTGCCACAGGCGTCGTTGCGCGCAAGACCGAGCATGCCGGTGAAGAGCGCGCCCTGAAACACGTTGTAGCCGCGATAGCGGGTCACGTTCCATGCGAGCGGCCAGGGCAACGATATCCCGCCGCGTAGCACGTCGAGTGTCGCGAGCTGGGCATTCGACAGGCAGGTGCCGTTCGCGACGCCGGCTTCGCCCGGCGGACACCGTAACGAGGCGATCATGTCCGCCTCGTGCCTGCGACATGCGCTGACGTCGCTCACGATACCGTCTGCCGCGCCATCGAGCTGGTCGCACACTTCAAGCGTGCGCTGATAGACGCGCTCAAGCAGTGGCCGCGGCACGAAACCGCCCGGCGTCGCGTACTCGGTCTGGCCGACTTTCACGCCGAGCAGACGTACACCGGAAAAATTCAGCGCGGGCGAGTTGGCGATTACACCGTCGTAGTCGTCGGGAAAGCGCTGCATGACGGTGTAGCCTTCGCGTCCGCCCGTCGAGCCGCCGGCGAAGTACACGTGCTCGGGCCGTCGGCCGTAGGCGTGCCCGATCAGCGCGAGCGCGACGTCGTGTGTCTTCTTCAGATGCGCGTAGCCGAAGTTGACGACCGCTTCGTCGACGAGACCGAACACCGCGAGGGCGGAATTGCCGACGTGGCCGGAATCGTCGCCGAACGTCGCGTAGCCTTGCGCGAGCGGCGCGCGGTCCGGCCAGAACGGCATCACATCCGTGCCGCTCACCACGACGCCGTTATAGCCGCCGCCGCCCACCTGCAACGCGCGGCCGTTCCAGCGGCGTGGCAGGTTTACGTCGAAGCGGATATCGGGCGTGCCGACCTTCAGCGGCTTGATGCTGCCCGTGATCCGGCAGTATTCGCCGTCCTGGTTGTTGTGGGCAGTCGCGGCGATCATCTCCGCGGTGTCGATTCGCGCGCCGCCAGTGGGCAGACCGATGATCCCGGGCGGCAGCGTGAGTCCGGCGAGCTGGATGCATTGCATCGCGAACGTCGGTTCGGCCGCCGCCGCCGCGCCTGCGCTGCCAACACCCGCGGCCAGCAGCAACACGGAGCAAACGCGCATACGAAAGGACACACGCAGCGGCACACGCACGGATACGCGCAAGGAGACGAAGGCGCGCGGGGCGCCGGATGAACCGGCTCGCGCGCTCATCCGCAGCCGGCGCTATTGACGGCCGTACGCGCCTGCAGGCCTTTCCACCCGCTCCAGCCGCGCGCGATGACAAGCATCGCCGTGATCGCGACGAGATCGCCGGCGAGCGCCGCCACCGTGTGCCCGAAGCCGGGCAGGCCGCGTGGCGTCGCGGTGTCGACGACGAGCGAGACCAGCGTGCCCGTGACGAAACACACGAGCCCGGTGCGTCCGACGGTCACGACGGCCGGCAGCCGCCGTGCCAGCCGCGCGATGCTGCCGGTATGCACGAAACGCGCGGCAAGCCACGCGATGACGAGGAAATTGATCACACGATCCATCGAGAGATTCTGTTTGAGATGACCCGGTAACGCCTGTGTCAGCACGAACAGCTTGACCACGGCGAACGCGAGCACGGCGGCGACGGCAATCCGTGTCAGCCAGCGCGCGGTATTCGACGTATGAAAACGCTCGCCGACCGGCTGCAGGCGGGACAGGATGCCGAGTACGAACATCAGTTGCCATGCAAACGGATTGAAAGCCCAATTGCCGACGTCGTCAATGCTGAAAAGCGAGGCTAGCGGACGCGCGAGCGCCCAGACAGCGAGGCTCAGCGTCATCGCAAGCAGTGCCGAGCGGCGCGCGAGCGGCACCGCGAACGGCACGCACAGCGCGAAGATCACATACATCGGCAATACGCTCGACAGATACGGCTGACGCCTGAGCACCGCGATATCGAGCGCTGCGCGCAGCGGCTCGCTGGAAAACGGTGGCCAGCCGGACAGCTCGACCATCGGCCGGTTCAGATGAAAGAGCGCGAGCGCGGCGCCCGAGACGAGCGTCAGCAGGGCGGTGAGCAGATACGCGCGATAGATTTCCCAGCTACGTCTGAAAAAGCGCTTCTGGGCGGCGCCCGGACCGCGACGGTCGAGCACGGCCATATAAGCCGCCGCCGATGCATAGCCGCCGAGAAACACGAACACTTCCGCCGAATCGCACAGCGCGTACGCGTGCAGCATCAGATGCGACAGCACGCTGCCGGGAATATGGTCCAGCACGATGACGATCAGCACGATCCCGCGGAAAAAATCCACTTCGATCGAACGGCCTTGATGCGAATTCATGAGTGTTCCCGCGTACGATATGTCTCTCTGTCGGAGCGGCATGAAAGCAGATCGTTCCGCGTAAACGCGGATAGTGTCAATTGAATTCGCGTGAGATCGCTGCGCTGCCAGCCAACTGAAATCACGCTGTCGGCGCGTGGTAATCCCGGTCGCGCAACACAGCGGTTTTCGACAAAACTCCCCACAATCCGGATCCGGTCATGCAAGCATCGCGTCGCAGCTTTCTCATTCTCAGCTCCGGCATGGTGTCGTCGCTGGCGTTGTCCCGCGCGGCCCTCGCCGACGCACCGAAACTCAGCGAGGACGATCCCGCTGCACAAAAACTCGGCTACCGGCTCGATGCCTCGAAGGTCGACCGCGCGAAATTTCCGGGCTGGGCGGCCAGCCAGACCTGCAGCAACTGCTCGCTTTATCAGGGCAGCGCGAGCGATCCGTACGGCGGTTGCGCGCTCTTTGGCGCGAAACAGGTCGCGGCGCACGGCTGGTGCGCGTCCTGGACGAATGCGTAGGCGGTGCTCGCCGGTCGCGAGGGCGCGCCGCGGGTGCGATAATCGCGGTTTGCCGTCTGCCCTGTCGCAACCCGCCTTACGGAGATTATCTTGAGCCGCCTGGACAACCCCTTACACGATCAGGAAGCCGGCCGCGCCGACTCGACGCAGGACACCACCCGCATCGACGACACCCGCATCGGCGCCGTCCGCCCCCTTATTTCTCCGGCGCTGCTGCAGGACGAACTGCCGGTTCCGCCGGACGTCCAGGTGCTTGTCGAGCGGAGCCGCTCGGCGATCGCGGACATTCTGCACGGCCGTGACGACCGCCTCGTGGCCGTCGTCGGCCCGTGTTCGATCCACGATCATCAGCAGGCGATGGATTACGCGCATCGTCTGAAGGAGGCCGCCGGCGCGTTAAAAGACGATCTGCTCGTCGTCATGCGCGTCTACTTCGAAAAGCCGCGCACGACGGTCGGCTGGAAGGGCTACATCAACGACCCGCAACTCGACGGCAGCTTCCGCATCAACGAGGGGCTGCGCCGCGCGCGTGAACTGCTGCTCGACATCAGCAGCCTCGGCCTGCCCACCGCGACGGAATTTCTCGACCTGCTGAGCCCGCAATACATCGCCGACCTGATCGCGTGGGGCGCGATCGGCGCGCGCACGACGGAAAGCCAGAGCCATCGCCAGCTGGCGTCCGGCCTGAGCTGCCCGATCGGCTTCAAGAACGGCACCGACGGCGGCGTTCAGGTGGCCGCCGACGCGATCGTCGCGGCCCGCGCGAGCCACGCGTTCATGGGCATGACGAAGATGGGCATGGCGGCGATCTTCGAAACCCGCGGCAACGATGACGCGCACGTGATCCTGCGCGGCGGCAAGAAGGGCCCGAACTACGACCGCGCGGGCGTCGAGGCGAGCTGCTCGGCGCTGCGCGAACTGGGATTGCGCGAGCAGGTGATGATCGACTGTTCGCACGCCAATTCCGGCAAGTCGCATCTGCGGCAGATGGACGTCGCGGAAGATCTGGCCACACAGCTTTCGGCCGGCGATCGCCGCATCATTGGTGTAATGATTGAAAGCCATCTCGAGGAAGGGCGTCAGGATCTGAAACCCGGCGTGCCGCTGCGTTACGGCGTGTCGATCACGGACGCATGCCTTTCGTGGGCGCAGACCGCGCCCGTGCTCGACAGGCTCGCCGCCGCCGTACGGGCACGCCGCGCGGGCTGAATTCCGGGCTGGAAACCCCGGCTTTGGCCCGATCCGGGCCGCCGGGGCTTGCCGATTGTTCGTATCCGCCGACAAGTGACTTCGCGTTTCGTGCATTTATCCGTGGGCGTGTCCCCTCTAGAATTGCTTCCATCGACACATTGGATGCAGTGCCCAGACGCACACGGGCAACGGAGTGGACATGAGAGACCTGATCGAACGCCAGCTTTATCACCCGGCCGTGGTGTTGCCGATGGTGTCGCTCATGCAGCTCATGGTGTCGCACGATTTCAACCTGAGCCAGGTGGGGTTTGTCGTCGCTACGCGCGGCGCGAAGGCCGCACTCGAGCGCTCACGCGAACTGATCTGCCACGTCCACTGCGAAGGCTGACCGCCCGCTGAATCGCGCCTCGACGCTTCACCCGCGCTAAAGACCCCCGAAACCGCACAGCGGAAAAGTCACGTGTAAGATGGCACGACCCCTTACCGGCTTCCGGAGGTCTGCCATGCCCCAGCATTTCGACGCTATCGTGATCGGCACCGGGCAGGGCGGCTCGCCGCTGGCGGTGCGGCTTGGCGAAAGCGGCCGCAAAACCGCCGTCATCGAACGTGCGGCGTTCGGCGGCACCTGTGTGAACGTGGGCTGTACGCCGACCAAGGCGTACGTCGCCTGCGCGCGCGCCGCCCACGTGGCGCGCCATGCGGCCGCGTACGGCGTCCAGATCACGGGCGACATCACGGTCGATCTCGCGCGCGTGAAGGCGCGCAAGGACGAGATCATCGGGCAGTCCAGAGGCGGCGTCGAAAAGTGGCTGCGCGGCGCGACTAACGTAAGCGTCTTTAACGGCCACGCGCGCTTCACGGGTCCGCACACGCTGCACGTCGAAGGACGCGACGGCCAGCCCGATCAGGATCTCGAAGCCGATGAGATTTTCATCAACACCGGCACTCGCCCGGTCGTGCCGGCGCTGCCCGGCATCGACGACATCCGCTATTTCACGAACTCGACGCTGCTTGAGCTGACGACGTTGCCGGAACATCTGGTGATCGTCGGCGCGAGCTATATCGCGCTGGAATTCGCGCAGGTGTTCCGGCGCTTTGGCAGCCGCGTGACGGTGATCGTGCGCGGCGATCGTGTGCTGAGCCGCGAAGACGCGGATTTTGCGAAGGCCGTGCAGGATGTGTTCGTGCGCGAAGGCATCGAGTTCTGCTTTCACGCCGAACCCACGCGACTCGAGGCATCCGGTTACGAGGACGGCGAAGGCACCGCGGTGCGCATTCATTTTTCGGGCGATACGCCCGCGCTCGACGCTTCGCATCTGCTCTTCGCGACAGGACGTCGTCCGAATACCGACGATCTCGGTCTTGAGGCCGCGGGCATCGCGGTCGACAAACACGGCATGATTCCTGTCGATGGCGAACTGCGGACCTCGGTGCCTGGCGTGTGGGCCATCGGCGACGTCAACGGACGCGGTGCGTTCACGCACACGTCGTATCACGACTTTCAGGTCGTCGCGGCCAACGTGATCGATGCGCAGCGAACGGGCGAGCGACGCAGCGTCGACGGCCGCACGATGGTGTACGCGGTATTTGTCGATCCGCCGCTTGCGCGCGTGGGGATGTCGGAAGCCGACGTGCGCAGGTCGGGGCGCAAGGCGCTCATCGCGACGCTGCCGATGTCGCGCGTCGGACGTGCGCGCGAAAAAGGCGAGACCGCGGGTTTCATGAAGGCGCTCGTCGATGCCGGTACAAGGCAGATTCTGGGCGCGACGATTCTCGGCGTGGACGGCGACGAGGCGATTCATACGTTCATCGATACCATCGAAGCCGGCGCACCGTACACCACGCTGATGCACGCGATGCACATACACCCCACCATCAGCGAACTGGTTCCAACGCTGCTCGAAGGCCTCAAGCCGATGGTTTGAGTTGTGGCCCATGAAGAGGCGCAGGCGATGAAACCCGAGACCGGCAATCTGTTCGACGTGGCGGGACCCACGGGTCCTGACGAGCGGTTCGACACGCTGATCGATCGCACAGGGCTGCGTATCGAGCGAATCATTTCGACAGGGCAGGCGAGCCCGGAGGGCTTCTGGTACGACAGCCCTCACGAAGAATGGGTTCTGCTCATCGCGGGCGCCGCCGCGCTCGAATTCGAAACACCCTCTGAAGACATTGTGCGGCCACACATGATGCAGCCTGGCGATTACGTGCGGATTCCCGCGCATTGCCGGCATCGCGTGGCGTGGACGGACGCAGGCGAACCGACGTTCTGGCTCGCTGTGCATTACGAACGCGCCTGAACCGTCTGGCCGCCCGGCGATGTGCGGCCTGCTAGCATTGAGATCCAGCACGACCCATCTTCAAGGAGCACCGCGATGATCAGCGGAAAAACGACGCTTGTTGCACACATCGGCTATCCGACGGAGGCGTTCAAGGCGCCATTGATCTATAACCCATGGTTCGAGAAAAACGGCATCGATGCCATCGTGATGCCGATGGGCGTGAAGCCCGAGGACTACGTCGCGTTTCTTCCGTTGCTGTTTCGCATGTCCAATATCCGCGGCGCGCTCGTCACGATGCCGCACAAGGTCACGACGGTGAGCCTCGTCGACGAAGTGACGCCGACCGCCGCCATCGCGGGCGCCTGCAACGCGATCCTGAAGCGCGAGGACGGCACGCTGCTCGGCGACCAGTTCGATGGCGCGGGCTTCGTGCGCGGGGTCGAGCGCAAGGGGCGTGCGCTGAAGGGCGCGCGCGTGCTGGTGCTCGGCAGCGGCGGCGTGGGTTCGGCGATTGCAGCTTCGCTCGCCGGCGCGGGCGTCGCGGAAATGGCGCTGTTCGACACGGCCGGAGCATCGGTCGAGGCGCTTGCGGACCGTCTGCGCAAACACTATCCGCAACTTGTCGTGACCACGGGTTCCAGAGACCCAGCGGGCTTCGATCTGATCGTCAACGCGACACCGCTTGGCATGAAAGACGGCGATCCGATGCCGTTCGACATCGACCGCATCGCACCCACCACGTTCGTTGGCGAGGTCGTGATGAAGGCCGAATACACGCCGCTTCTGCGCGCGGCGAAGGACAAGGGATGCCCTGTGCAGGTCGGCACCGACATGCTGTTCGAAATGATCCCGGCTTATCTTGAGTTCTTTGGATTCGGTACTGCCACGCCCGAGGCGTTGCGCGCGATTTCGCGGATCAGGCAGCAGGATTGAAGCCGGGCGGCGGGCAAATCGTTGCCGCAAGGGCGTTTTCGCACTCAGGACAAACCCGGATTACGCGCGAAATATGGAAGCGCGAAAGCATTGAGAAGGGTTCGCGCGGCTAGACTGCCCGGGAAAAACGTCTGAAAGACGCCAACCCGCCCCGGGACAGATCGGAGACAACGCAATGAACCACGCCTTCGGCTACGCCGGGCGAATCGTCGGCGCAGCCATGGCGGCGTCCGCCGCGCGCCTGCGCCCCGCTGCGCGCGCGACAGACAGGGAGGAACGCCGCGCCGTGTTTCCGGGAAGCCTGCGCGGCCGGCTGTTGTGGTGGCTGCTGCTGCCCCTGGCGGCGTTCGTGTCGATATCGGGAGTGATCTCGTTTCGCAACGCAATGGCGACAGCCGATCTCGTGCAGGACAACGCGCTTGCTTCGTCGATGCGGATCATCGGCGAAGACATCGACTGGAATGACGGCTCGGTCGCGGTGCAGATTCCCCCCGCCGCGCTGGAACTCTTCGAATCGCCGGAGCAAGACAGTGTGTATTACCGCGTCGAGACAAGCGCGCACCAGCTGCTTGCGGGCGGCACCGAACTGCCGTTGCCACGTGGCATGGATCCCGTCCCTGTGCTGTATTCAACGCGTCTCGACGACGGCCGCCCCGTGCGCGCCGCGGCCTACGTGCGTCAGCTGTACGACTCGGGACGCACGGAGGAAGTCGTCGTTGCCGTCGCGAAGACGGAGGCCTCGCGCGATGCGATGGTCTGGCAGTTGCTGCGTCCGCAGCTTTTCGGCGAGGTGTTGACGTTGCTGCTGGCGATGGTCTTTGTCTATCTTGGACTCACGTTCGAACTACGGCCGTTGATGAAGGTGAAGGACGACGTTGCCGACAGAAATCCGTCGCAGCTGCAACCGCTGCGCGTCGCGCGGCTTCACGTCGAACTGCGCCCGATCGTCGATGCGATCAACCAGTGTATTGCGCGCATGGGCCAGCAGACCGTGATGCAGCGGCAGTTCATCTCCGACGCCGCGCATCAGTTGCGCACGCCGCTCACGCTGCTCGACGCACAGATCCAGTTCGCGCGGCAATGTGAAAGCCGTGACGCGCGGCTAACCGAAGCGCTTGCCGGCATGCACAAGAGCAGCCGCAGGATGACGACGCTGACCGACAAGCTGCTGTTGCTCGCACAGGCGGAATCGGCGGCGCCGTCCCACACGGAAGAGTGCGTCGATCTGGTCGCGCTGATCGCCAGCGTGCTCGAAGCACTGATCGCATTCGCGCAGGCGCGCGAGATCGACCTGGGGGCGGAGCTCGAGGACAGCCTGTACGTCACCGGTGACGAAGCGTTGACCACGGCGCTCGTCACCAATCTGGTGGACAACGCGCTGCGCTATACGCAGACGGGCGGCCGCGTGACCGTGCAGGCGCACCGTTCACCGGACTGCGTGATCCTGCGCGTGATCGACAATGGCCCGGGGATCAGGGCTGACGCGAAGGCACGCGTTTTCGAACGCTTCTATCGCGCGTCGAGCCACGCGGACGGCACCGGCCTCGGTTTGCCGATCGTGCGTGAGATCGCGCTGCGGCAGGGCGGTACCGTCGTGCTTGAATCAGGCGAGAAGGGCATCGGTCTCGTGGCGACCGTCGAGATGCGTCCATGGCAGGCCGCGCCACGCGCGGATAGCACGAAGGAAGAGACATGAAGCTGCTGCTTGTCGAAGACGACGCCGATCTCGCGCGCTGGGTGATCAACCTCATGCAGGTCGAGAATTTCGCACTGGACTGGGCCCAGGACGGCGAACGCGCCGAAACGCTGCTCGGCCTGCAGCACTACGACGCGGTGCTGCTCGATCTGCGATTGCCCGGCATCGGCGGCAAGGATGTGCTTGCACGTCTGCGCCGCAAGCGCGACACCGTGCCCGTGCTGATGCTGACCGCTAACGGCTCGACCGACGACAAGGTCGCGTGTTTCTCGGCGGGCGCGGACGATTACGTCGTCAAGCCGTTCGATGCACGCGAGCTGGTCGCGCGCATCAAGGCGCTGATACGGCGGCAGGCTGCGGGTGACAAGGGACAGCATCTCGACTGCGGCGATCTGCACTACCTGTTCGACACGCGCGAGTTCATGCTGCACGGTGAACCGTTACCGTTACGCCGTCGCGAGCACGCGATTCTCGAAACGCTGATTCTCAGACAGGGCAAGACGGTTTCGAAGGCGGCGCTGATGGACAGCGTCTTCAACCTCGACGACGAGCCGAGCGCCGATGCGATCGATATCTACATTCACCGCCTGCGCAAGCACCTTGCCCATTCGAGCGCGAGAATCATGACCTTGCGCGGTCTTGGCTACATCCTTCGCGAAGAAGAGCCGCGCGAAGTCTTTGCCGGTGGCGCTGTTGCGATGCCAAGCTAGTGTTTTCAGCAACGTTTCCCCGATGTCATGAAAGAGGCGCGCCTCGGGTGCAAAAAACCAGCTTGAACCCGCGACCGCCATCCACACGCGTTTTAAGCATCGCTTAAGCTAAAACGACGCAGTGGTTTAAGGTTAGGGTCAGGTCGTAAGCGTTATTTCAGGGTCACAACTTCCAGTCAACCTTCGGGTTCTGGAAGTTTCTGTTTCGCCATGACGTCTAAGGGTTAGTTAAGGATTCGCTCCTTATCCTGTCGCATGTATCGTCCGGATTATCCGGGCGGTCATGTTCAAGGAGAACTCGCATGAAAGCCCTTATCTCATCGCTTGTCGTCGCAGGTGCGCTGATTGTTCCCGTTGTGTCGTTCGCTCAGGATGGCGGCAACTATCCGGTCACCCGTGATACCGTTCGCGCGCAGCTCGTGCAGGCAGAGCAGTCTGGTGAGCTGCATCAGTCGAAAGTGCATTACCCGCGGTTCGACCGGTCCGCGCATGCAGTCGCGTCTAACGTCGCACCGGCGGGGAATGTCGATTACGGTCCCGCGACAAATGGTTCAGAGCAATCGGGTCAGCCGGCCAGCGTTTCCCATGACGTAGCCGGGCACTCGTTGTATTCGCGTCATTGAGCGTTTCGCTTGATGTGAAAAGAAGGGGCGCCGTGTGGCGCCCTTTTTTTTGCCTGTGGATGTCGCGATAACCGAAAGTACAAATGCGGACCCTTTAGCGGGTCCGCCTGCACTACGCCAGATCAAACGGGTTCCGAAGGTTTTCCTTCAGCAGGCTTGCGTTGCTTCATCAGCAGTTGCAGCAGCACTGGCAGCAGCAAAAGCACCAGCGGCAATTGCACGATCAGCCCGGAGATGATCGCGACAGCAAGCGGCTGCTGCATCGCCGAACCCTGGCCGAGCGCGAATGCAAGTGGCAGCAACGCGAGAATCGCGGCGATCGTCGTCATCGCGATCGGCCGCAGACGGTTGCGTCCCGCCTGAACCAGCGCGGTTTCGAACGGCACGCCTTCATCGCGCACGAGCCCCTGCAGTTCCGACACGTAGAAGATCGCCACTTCCGTCACGATACCGATGATCATCGTCATGCCCATCATCGCGGAAATGTTGAGTTCGATGCCGGTCACCCACAGGCCGATGAAAACGGCACCCGTCGCCAGCAGCGGCATGGCCATGACGGCGATCGCGACGCGGAAGCGTTCGTAAAGAAACAGCAGCAGGCCGAACACCAGCGCGACCGCCGCACCGAACACCGTGAGCAGTCCCTTGAACGCGATCTGTTGTTGCTGATACAGGCCGCCCAGTTCGTAATACATGCCCTTCGGCAAAAGATCCGGATCGGCCAGGGTCCTCTGCACATCGGCGATGGTCGAGCCCAGGTCGCGGCCGTCGATCCGTGCCGTGACCGCAACCATGCGCTTGAGATTGTCGCGGCTGATCTCGGGCTGTCCCGTCACGGTCACGCGGTCGGCCACGCGTTTAAGCGCGAACAGATGGCCGTCCGGCGCGCGGATCTGCAACTCGCCGAGTTGCGTATCGGTAAGCGTGAGCGCGCCGGCAACCCGTACGCGCACGCCGACGGTTCTGGGGCCGCTCTGGAACTGCGTCGCGACGCTACCTTGCACCATGTCAGACACCGCCTGCGCGATCGACTGCGGGTCCATGCCTTCCGCCGCGGCCGCGTCGGGCCGGATGTGCAGTTCCAGTGCGTCACCGGCCGGATTGATGCCGTCGTTCACATCGACCACACCCTGAATCTTGCCGATGTTCGCGGCTACTTTTCTTGCGGTGGCGTCGAGCGTCGCCTGATCGTCGGAGTAGATCTTGATCTGCACAGGTTGCGGCACCGCGGTGAGGTCGCCGATCAGATCTTCCATCAGTTGTGCCAGTTCGATGCTGACGCCGGGCACCTGGGTTTCGATCTTCGAGCGGATCTCTTCCATGACCGTTGCGATCGGTTCGCGGCTGCCCGATTTGAGCCGCACGAAGAAGTCGCCGCGATTCGGTTCCTGAAGATCGCCGCCAAGACCCGCACCAGTACGACGCGAATACGTCGCGACGTTCGGATTCGCGCGGATGATCGTTTCGACCTGCCGCATCAGCCGGTCGGTCTCGGTGATCGAAGTGCCCGGTTCCGTGTGATAGTCGAGCACGAAACCGCCTTCGTCCATCGTCGGCATGAAGCCGCTGCCGACGCGGGTAAATGCAAATGCAGCGACCACGATGAGTGGAACCAGTCCGACGAGCACCAGCAGCGGGCGCGTGGTGACATGCTCGATCAGCCACGCGTAACGATGGTTCATCCATAGTGCGAAGCGCGATTCGCGGTGCTCCTCGGCGTCTTTCGGCTTGAGCCAGTGGTCGCACAGGATCGGCACCGCCAGCCACGTGACGAGGAACGAAATGAACAGCGCGCTTGCCATCGTGATCGACAGCGCCTTGAAAAACGCACCCGTGACGCCGGACAGAAACGCGAGCGGCACGAAAATGATCAGCGTGGCCGCGGACGATCCGGCAAGCGGCCGCGTGAATTCGAGCGCCGCCGTCATGACACGGCCGTGAAACCTGTGCGCGCCGGCTTCGCGCATGCGTCTGACGATGTGCTCGATCATCACGATCGCATCGTCGATCACGAGGCCCACTGCCGCCGCCATTCCGCCGAGCGTCATGATGTTAAAGCCCATGCCGAACACGTCGAGCAGCAGGATCGTCGCGGCCATCACGACCGGTACGAGCGCGACCGCGATCGCCGTGATTTTCCAGTTGCGCAGGAACGCGAACAGCGTGAATGCCGCGAGCACGACGCCGATCATGATCGCGTCGCGCACGCTGGTTGCGGACGCGATGACGAGTTCGCTCTGGTCGTACCAGTTCGCAAGATGGACGCCGGGCGGCATCTGATGCTGAAAGTCCGCGAGTTTCGCGCGGATCGCTCTCGCCATCGCGACGCTGTTCGCGCCTGGCTGCTGGAAGATGTTGACGAGAACGGCGTCCTGGCCGTCGGCGGTGACGCGCATCCATTGCGGCACGACGCCCTGCTGCACGCTGGCGACGTCGCCAAGACGAACCTGTGATGCGCCGTTCGCCGAGACGACCACGTTCTTCAGTTCGGCGATCTGCGTGACGGTCGTGTTGGCGATCACGAGATACAGCTTGTCGTGGTCTTCGATACGGCCGGTCGCCATCAGTACATTGCTCGCGCCGATCGCCTTCGACACGTCGGCGAGCGAGAGTTTGTACGCGGCGAGCCGGGCAGGGTCGATCGCGACTTCGAATTCGTCCTGCGCGCCGCCGGTGATATCGACGCGCGCCACGCCTTCGACCGACGACAGCAGCGGACGCATCTGGAACTGCGCGAGATCGTGAAGTGCCGACGGCGACTGCTGGTTCGAGGTGAGGCTGTAGGCCAGCACCGGGAACACCGTCGGGTCCATCCGGCGAACCTGCATCGACGTGCCCGGCGGCAGCGTCGCCAGAATCTCGCTGATCGCCGACTGCGCCTGCAACGTGGCCTGCGCCATGTCCGTGCCCCAGTCGAAATTGATCGAGATTTCGGCCGTGCCGCGGCTTGTTTTCGATTCGACGTCACGCACGCCCGGCACGCGGCGCAGCGCTTCTTCAACGGGCATCGTGACGAGCGTCGTCATCTGTTCGGCGGGGCGGTCGCCGGCATCGAGCGAAACCACCGCGCGCGGAAACGCGACGTTCGGAAACAGCGAGATCGGCAGGCGAAACGCAGTGAGCGCGCCCGCGATCGCGAGCAGCGCGATCACGAACAGCAGCGAACGTCGATGCCGTTGCATCCATTGACCGAAATTCATCGCGCGGCGCTCCCGTCTGCCTTGCCGTCAGTCTTTACGGCCATGCCGTCGGTGAGCTCATAGTTGCCGGAGACGACGAGCGGGAGCGTGCCGTCGATCATGCCGTCGACGCCATAGCGGCCGTTGTCTTCCACACGCGTGACGACGTTGACCCGATGCGCCGTTTTCGCGGGCGTGATCTGGAACACGTAGTCGCCATGGCTGTCCTTCAGCACGGCGTTGCGCGGCACGATCCAGTGCGTGCCCGTGTTCGTCGCGATGTCCGCGCTCACACGCGTGCCGGGAATGAAAGCGGTTTGCCCGAGCGGCACGTTCGCGCCGATATTCACGAGCTGGCTTTGCGGATCGACCGAGGCGCCTACCATCACGACGCGGCCGGGTACCGCCGATTTCGCGAGTGCAACGGACAGGCCATGCAACGTCACCGCATCGCCCGCGTGGATCGAGGCCGCATCCGAAGGCTCGACGCCAAGCGTGACGTTGGCGCGCGCGTCCTTGCCGCTGTCGCCGGCCGCGAGCTGCATGATCGCGGCGCCCGGCTGCACCTGGTCGCCCTGCGCAACCGACACCTGCAGCACGACGCCGTCCACCGGCGAGTTCACCGTGCGTGCGCCGGGACCGACGCCCATCTGGTCCTGCGCGGCGAGCGCCTGCTGCGCGTCCTGCGCGGCTTTCCTCGCCGTCGCCAGTTGCGACTGTGTCGCGAGACCCTTGTCGAAGAGCGATTGCGTGCGCGCGACTTCGCCCTGCGCGAGCGTGAGCGCGCTCTTCGCCTGCGTCGCGGCGAGCACCGCTGCCGGATCGGCCTGCACGACGGCCAGCGGCATGCCGCGTGTGACGCGCTGGCCGGCCTGCACACGCATCTGCGTGACGCGCGCGACGTAGGGCAGATTGAGGGTCGTCACGCTGGAGGCCGAAGCGGCCACGATACCGTACGCGCGCACGGGCTGCGCGATCGTGTCGCGATGTACCTGAGCGGTCTGCACGCTGACGACGGGGTCGCCGTCGGCGTGAGCGGACGGCATCCCGAAGAGGGACGCAAGGGCGACGCAGACGGCAGCGCGCTGTGCCCGCGTCGTGAGGCGATTAGTTCGCATGGTTTTCGGTGAAAGTCTGGTCGGAAGAAAAAGCGTCGGGAATCGCGGCGCCGAGCAGCGCCTGCAGCGCGATCCGCTCTTCAGCGAGCGATTCGCGCAGCGTGGCGACGTCGACGCGTCTGGTGAGTGCCGCGCTTTGCGCATCGACGTAGGCGCCGAGCGTGAAGTTGTGGTCCCCGTACGCCTGCCGCGCGTGGTGAGCGGCGCGATCGGCATCGGGTAACGCGGCTTCTGTCTGCTGGAGCTGACGCGTCAGGATCGCGGTGTCCGCGCGCATGTGCGCGACGTCGGCGTATGCCTGGTTGAGCCGGTCCTGATACTCGTCGCGCAGGCGCTGGCGCGTGGCCTTTTCGATCGCGACATTGCCCTGGTTGCGGTTGAAAACCGGCAGGCTCAGGTTGATCTGGAAGCCGCTCGTATAGATGTTCGAGGTGTCGCGCGCACGCACGAAGCCCACCGACAGGCCCGGAAACTGCGACAGCACGGCGGCGCGGTATTTCTGCTCCTGTGCTTCATAACCCGCCTGCAGCGCGAGCAGGTCGGGGCGGCGCTTCGGCAGCGTCGTGAGCGCGGCGTCGATGGTGGCGTCGTCGACGGGGGCGCTGTCGTTGTCGCTGGTCAGCGTGAGCTGCACGTCGGGCGCGAGGCCGAGGAGCGCATTCAGATCGTGATGGGTCTGTTCGGCGGCGCGTTCGGCATCGGTGAACTGCTTGCGCGCGTCGCTGTACGACGTGAGCGCGGCGGTGAGGGTGTCCTCGGTGAGATTGCCTTCGCGCTGCGCCTGGGCCATGCGTTCGTATCGCGTGCGGGACAGTTCGCGTTGCTGCTCGAGCAGCGGAAGCGTTTCGTCCTGGAAGCGCGCCTTCAGGAACAGCTGCTTCGCCTGCGCGACGATCTGCCATTCCTGCCATAGCAGACCGAGGTCGGTCTTCACATAGGTCGCATCCGCCGAGGCCTTGTTGGCGCCGCGCGTCACGATCGCCATGACGTCCATGCTCAAGCCATAATTGAACGCGCGCGTGAGGCCCTCGGCGCCTGGATAGTCGCTGGAGATGCTCAACTGCGGATCGGGCAGCAAGCCGGCGGAAAACGCCTGCGCGTGGGCAATGCCGAGATCGTCGCGGGTCAGCTTCAGATCGGGGTTGTTCGCGACAGCCAGCATCGCGACTTCCTCTATGTCGAGTCCGTCGGACGGATCGAAGCGGTGAGCCGCCAGCTCGGGCAGCGGCATGGTCGCGGGATCGATCTGGATGCGCTCGAGCGTGGCGACGGACGTCGACGTGTCGTGTGGCGCGAGAGGCTCGCGGTGATACCACGTGCAACCGGCGAGCAGCGCGGCGCAAACGGGCACGAGGGCACGTAGTGGAAGCCGTAACCGAAGCCGTAACGACCCGGATGCAGGCACACGGAGTCGTGAGTGAAACTGGGGAATAGGCAAGTCCTGCTCCTCGCGGAAAAGAGGCGGACGCGTGTGTTCAAGCGGTGGCGCGTCCGGATGAGGAGCGATTTTCACGATTTGCAGCTTAAGTAACGCTTAAGCGCGCGTTAAGCTTCGGACAGTGACAATGCGGACCTGTACAAAAGACAGCGGAGTGACCCGATGCGTCTGCTACTGATCGAAGACGACGAAATGATTGCGGAAACCGTGCTCGAATCGATGCGCCGCGTGGGCTATGCGATCGACTGGGCGAAGGATGGGCGCGCTGCCGACCTGTCGCTCGGCAACGGGGTCTACGACCTCGTGCTGCTCGATCTCGGTCTGCCGAAAAAAGACGGCATTGCCGTGCTGAACACCTGGCGCAAGGCGGGCGGCGCCGCGCCTGTCATCATCCTGACCGCGCGCGACGCGGTGGACGAGCGCATTCGTGGCCTCGACGCGGGCGCGGACGACTACCTGATCAAGCCGTTCGATCTCGACGAACTCGCCGCGCGCGTACGCGCGCTGCTGCGCCGCCGCACCGGACAGAAGCAGCCGGTCTATGCGCACGGCGAGCTGATGCTCGATCCCGCCGCGCACGAAACGACGAAGAACGGCGAAATCGTGCCGCTCCTGCCGCGTGAGTTTGCGTTGCTGCAGGCGTTGATCGAAGAGCCCTCGCGCGTGTTCACGAAAGCGGAACTCGAGGAAAAACTGTACGGATGGGGAGAAGAGGTGGGCAGCAACACGATTGAAGTCCACGTACACAGCCTGCGCCGCAAGATCGGCGCCGGGCAGATCGTGACGGTCCGGGGCGTCGGCTACCGGCTGAAGAGGGCTGAATGACGTCGATCCGGCGCTGGCTGCTGGGCTGGCTCATCTTCGGTCTTGCGGCCGCTTCGCTCGTGGCCGGTTATGGCATCTTCTACACCGCGCGCGAGGAAGCGAGCGAACTGTTCGACTACGAGTTGCGCGCCGTGGCGCTCTCGCTGCCTTCCAGTCTGGAAAATACCGAAAGCGTGCAGCACACGCGTCCCGATTTTGAAGGAATCTCCGACGACCGCATCGTCATCGCGATCTGGGACAAGGACGGCATACTGGTTTATCAATCGCTGAGCGCGCCTGAACTGACGCGTTTTCCCGCCGGCATCCGCACGATCGAACGCGGCGAGCGTCACTGGCGCGTGTTCGGGCTGCAGCAGGCCGGGCGTTTCGTCCAGGTCGCGCAGCCGGTGTCGGTGCGCGAGGATCTTGCGTTGCGGCTCGCGCTACGCACGCTGTGGCCGCTCTGGCTGCTGATTCCGGTGACGATCGTGCTGGTCCTGTTCGTGGTCGCGCGCGGGCTCGCGCCAATCGGCGGTCTTTCGCGGGCGCTTGCCTCGCGCTCGATCGATTCGCTCGACCCGGTGCACCTGGAGGGGCGCATGCCGGACGAAATCCGGCCGCTTGTCGAAGCGCTGAACGACCTGCTGCAGCGTCTGAACGTGGCGTCGCAGGCGCAGCGCATGTTCGTCGCGGACGCGGCGCACGAACTGCGTTCCCCGCTGGCCGCGCTGAAGCTGCAGTTGCAGGCCGCCGTGCGCGACGGCTCGCTGGTGGCGCGAGACCAGACGCTCGATCGCATCGAAGGCCGGCTCAATCGCCTGATTCATCTGGTGCAGCAGTTGCTGACGCTCGCGCGCGAGGACGCGCAGCCGGCCACGTCGATGACGCCCATGAGCCTGAGACGGGTGGGCGAGCAGTCGGTCGGCGACTTTTCGCTGCTCGCCGAAGCAAAGGGCATCGACCTCGGCCTGGAACTGTTCGCGCCGCGCACGCCCGACGACGCCTATATGGTGCTCGCGGAGCAGCATGGGCTTGGCGTGCTGCTGGACAATCTCGTCGACAACGCGATCCGCTATACGCCGGCGGGCGGCAAGATCGACGTGATCCTGAAGCGCGATGCGGATGCCGTCGGTTTTGTCGTCGTCGACAACGGCCCTGGCATTCCGGACAGCGAGCTGGTGCGCGTACTCGACCGGTTTTATCGCGTCGCGGACGCCGAGGGGCAGGGCAGCGGTCTTGGCCTGGCGATCGCGTCGCGCATCGCGGGGCGGCATCGCGCGACGCTCACCGTCCGCAACAATGTCGACGCACCGGGCCTCTCGGTGTCGGTAACGGGTTTGCAGTCGCGCTAAAGGCTTTTGTAATCCGTCGCGTGATTCGCCTGATTTGATGGCGATCGCGGGCGCGCGCAGGCCGGTCCTTAAGATTTCCTTCAGGTATCGCCGGTAGTATTTCCCTCGTCCTCGTATACACCCGGCCCGACGGGCCGGGAAACGCGCCCGGCACACCTGCCGTGGTCGTCCTGAGATCAATGAACGCACGGACCGCACGCGCCCGGCCAACGGACTGGCGGCGCGCACGGTCACGCGCGCTTGCCGGAGTATCCATGAAGACGCTGTTCTTGCAGGCGCCGTCCTACGACGGTTTCGACGGAGGCGCGGGTTCGCGCTATCAGGCCAGACGGGAGATCCGCTCGTTCTGGTATCCGACGTGGCTTGCACAGCCTGCCGCGCTGATCGCCGACAGCCGCGTGCTCGACGCACCCGCCGACGGGCTGTCGGTCGACGCAACGCTCGATATCGCGCAGCAATACGACCTCGTCATCATTCACACCAGCACGCCGTCGTTCCCGACCGACGCGCTGTTCGCCGAAGACCTGAAGAAGCGCAAGCCAGCTGTATTGATCGGCATGGTGGGCGCGAAGGTGGCGGTCGATCCGCACAATTCGCTGACCGCGACGGAAGCGATCGACTTCGTCTGTCGCGAGGAATTCGACTTCACGTGTCAGGAAGTCGCTGAAGGCAAGCCGTTTGCGGAGATTTCCGGGCTTAGCTATCGTGCCAGCGACGGCTCGATCGAGCACAACGCGCCGCGTCCGATTCTGGAAAACATGGACGAGTTGCCGTTTGTCGCGCCGGTATATAAACGCGATCTCAGGATCGAAAACTATTTCATCGGCTATCTGAAGCATCCGTACGTGTCGATCTACACGGGCCGCGGCTGCCGTTCGAAGTGTACGTTCTGCCTGTGGCCGCAGACGGTGGGCGGCCACCGCTACCGCACGCGTTCCGTCGAGAACGTGCTGGAAGAAGTGAAGTGGATTCGCGACAACATGCCCGAGGTCAAGGAGATCATGTTCGACGACGACACGTTCACGGACTTCAAGCCGCGCGTCGAGGAAATCGCACGCGGGCTCGGCAAGCTGGGCGTGACGTGGTCGTGCAACGCAAAGGCCAACGTGCCGTACACGACGCTGAAGATCATGAAGGAAAACGGGCTGCGTCTGCTGCTCGTGGGCTATGAATCCGGCGACGACCAGATCCTGCTCAACATCAAGAAAGGTCTGCGCACGGACATCGCACGTCGCTTTAGCGACGATTGCCGCAAGCTCGGCATCAAGATTCACGGTACGTTCATTCTCGGTCTGCCTGGCGAGACCCAGGAGACGATCGAAAAAACAATCGAGTACGCGAAGGAAATCAATCCGCACACGATCCAGGTGTCGCTCGCCGCGCCTTATCCGGGTACGACGCTCTACAACCAGGCCGTCGAAAACGGCTGGCTCGAAGAGAACAAGGTGATCAATCTCGTCAGCAAGGAAGGCGTGCAGCTGGCCGCGATCGGCTATCCGCATCTGTCGCGCGACGAGATCTATCACCAACTGGAACGCTTCTACAAGCGCTTCTATTTCCGTCCCTCGAAGATCTGGGAAATCGTCCGCGAAATGCTGATGAGCTGGGAGATGATGAAGCGCCGGTTGCGCGAAGGCGTCGAATTCTTCCGGTTCCTGCGCGCACACGAAGCGTGAGCGCGCTGCTCGGGCCCGACGGTCCGGCGCACGCGCTGCATCTGCTGCTCGTTGCGCTGGCCTTCGCGTGCGGTGCGTGCGCGCTGTTCGGTATCGGCTACACGCTGCTGGCGGCGATGCTGAGCGGTCGTTTCTTCAGACGCCCGGGCGCGGAGCCGGCCAGCTTTCCGCCGGTGACGATCGTCAAGCCGCTGCATGGCAATGAATGGGCGTTGTCCGGCAATCTCGCGAGCTTTTGCGTGCAGGATTATCCGGGCGAGGTGCAGTTCCTGTTTGGCGTGCACGATCCCGCCGACCCCGCGTTGAGCGTGCTCGACACGTTGCGTCGCGCGCATCCCGGGGCGGATATCGGTGTGATCGCGGATGCGCGCCTGCACGGCCCGAACCGCAAGATGAGCAACATCCTCAACATGCTGCCGCATGCGCGGCATGATGTGCTTGTGTTCGCCGATAGCGATGTCGGGGTCGAGCCGACGTATCTGCGTCAGGTGATCGGCGAGTTGCAGAAGCCGGGCGTGGGTCTTGTCACGTGCGCCTATCGCGGCGCGCCCGATCCCGGCTTCTGGCCGCGTCTGTCCGCGAGAGCCACCAATTACCAGTTTCTGCCTGGCGTCGTCACCGGTCTCGCGCTCGGTCTCGCGCGGCCATGCTTCGGGCAGACCATCGCGATGCGCCGCGATACGCTCGAAAAAATCGGTGGCTTCGCGCCGTTCGTCCATCATCTCGCGGAAGATCACGCGATCGGCGAAGCGGTGCGCATGCTCGGCGAGCGGGTGGCGGTTCCGCCGTTCACCGTCTCGCACGCGTGCGTCGAGACCAGCGCGGCAAAACTCGTTGCGCACGAACTGCGCTGGAGTCGTACGATACGTCGTGTCGAGCCGCTCGGCCATCTCGGCTCAGCGCTCATGCATCCGCTCGCGTTCGCGCTGCTGGGCGTGGCGTTTTCGGGTGGCGCGACGTGGGCGTGGGCTGGCGTGGCGGCATCCGTGGTGGCACGCATGGCGCTTCAGTTGTTGGTCGATCACGCGCTCGAACAGCGCTCGCGTGACCTGTGGTTGCTGCCGGCGTGGGACGTGGTGGCATTCGCGATCTTCGTGGCGAGCTTTTTGTCCTCACGCGTGATCTGGCGTGGTTTCAGCTTCAATGTGGACGGCGATGGAATGCTGTCGCCGGTTCAGGATGAATGACGACACTCTGTCGACTGTAAAACGCGCGTCGCTGATGAAGCATCTGGGCCGGATTACGGCGCTCATCGGTCTCGTGATCTCGCTTGCGCTCGTGTATCGGGAACATCCTGCCGCGGTTCTCGGATTGATGCGCGAGGCGGGTGCCGGTCTCGTGCTCGCCGCGCTCGCTCACGTGCTGCCGATGCTCGCCAATGCGCGTGACTGGCAGACGCTGATTCGCGGCACGCGGCGTCCGCGTTTCACGCACATGCTGCGTCTCGTCTGGGTACGCGAATCGGTGAACAGCATGTTGCCGGTTGCGCGCGTGGGCGGCGAAATCGTGTCGTTCCGGATGCTGCGGCGCTGGGGCGTCAAATCGCCGGTCGCGGTGGCGAGCCTTGTCGTCGACATGCAGCTCACCGTCATCAGCCAGTTGATGTTCACGATGGTCGGCATCGGTTTTCTGTTCGCGCATGCGCAGTCGGGCACGTTGCGGCTGGCAGGTGATCTGGCATGGGGCGTCGTCGTGCTCGCGCCGTTACTCGTGTTGTTCGCGATGGTGCAGCACGCGAGCCCGTTCGAGCGGATCACGCGCGTGCTCAATCGCGTGACGAGCGGCAAGCTCGCCGCGCTGACGGGCGAATCCGCGCGGATCGACCGTACGATCAAACACATCTGGCGCAGGCGAGCGACCGTGCTGCGTTATCTCTTCTTCTGGCAGCCGCTGCAGTGCATCGCGACTTCGCTGGAAATCTGGATCGCGCTGTATTTTCTGCACGCGCCGGTGAGTTTCACCGAAGCAGTCGTGATCGAATCGCTGATCCAGGCCGTGAGCAGCGCAGCGTTCTTCGTGCCGGGCGGTCTCGGCGTGCAGGAGGGCGGCTTTATCCTGATCGGCGGCGCACTCGGCCTCGATCCGGCAACGTGCCTCGCGCTCGCGGGCGCGCGCCGCCTCCGCGATCTGCTGATTTTCATTCCCGGGCTCGTTGCGTGGCAGTTCGCCGAATCGACGCGTGAAGCGCGCGCGACGGCATGGCCGCCGGCATCGCGACGCAACGCCCCGGACCGTCAGGCTACCGGTTCGTAAGCGGGAAACGAAATCTCTGTCGCCAGCCCGCGATTGCCGATACCGGTGCCGAACGTCAGCCGCGCATCGAAGTGCTCGACGATCCGCGCAACGATCGACAACCCGAGTCCGCTGCCGTTCGCCTCGTTTCCTTTCGCCCTGAAAAAACGGTTCGTCAGATTCGCAAGATCGCCGTGCGCGACGCCGGGTCCGTCATCGCGCACGGTCAGCAACACGCGTCGCGATTCGCGGCGCACGGCCACTTCGATTGCGCCGCCCGCGCGGCCGTACTTGATCGAGTTGTCGATCAGGTTGTCGAGCAGAATGCCGATCAGCACGGGTTCCGCGGTGATCTCCGCCTGCAGGTCACCGGTCAGCGCGACGGTCATGTTCTTTTGCAGTGCGTTCTGTTCGTTCGCAAGTACCGCATCGCGCGCGACGACGCCCGCCTGCAGCGGCGACGTGCTCAACTTTTCGTGTTCGTCGAGCCGCGCGAGCAGCAGCAACTGCTCCGCGAGCCGCGCGCTGCGATCGACGCCCTGCACGACGCGCTGCATCGCCAGCCGCTGCAGCGCCGGGTCGGATTCGCCCAGCGCGACCTGCGCCTGAACCTTGATGGCGGCGAGCGGTGTCTTGAGTTCGTGGGCGGCGTCGGCGGTGAAGGCGCGCTCGCGTTCGATCGAATGTCGCAGGCGCGAGAGCACATGATTGATCGCGTCGACGAGCGGGCGCACCTCGGTCGGCGCGCGGCCCATGTCGATCGGCTCGAGCTTGTGGATATCGCGCGCGCGGATCGCTTTCGACAATATCTTGAGCGGTGCCATGCTAAAGCCGATGCTGAACCAGACGAAGAGCGCGAGCACCGGCAGTGCGATGACGATCGGTCGCGCGATGCGCCGCGCGACACCGCTTACGAGATCGCTGCGTGTATTGGCCGGCTCGAATACGCGCACGCTGTGACCGAGCGTGGTGTTGCGCAGCGTGAACGTGTGCCACGACTGGCCGCCGAGCACCATCGTGCGGGCGCCGCTCGTGGGCGGCACGGGCAGATCGGCGGCGTGCAGCGCGACGAGTTGCGGGCTCGCGGCCAGCACGCGGTTGTCGGCGTCGCGCACCTGGAAGAGCGCGTCGCGCGGCAGCGTGTCGTCGTCATCGTCGTCGCTCGCGCCAGGGTCGCCGCCTTTTTCTTCTTCACGCACATCGATACGCGCGTTGGCGAGCGTGACCAGGTTCTGCTGGTCGAGCAACGCGAGAATCTGCGCGAGTTCGGCGAGGCGGGCGTTTTCCCAGTCGCTGACTTCGTCGCTGGCCTGCTGGTAGCTCGACACGAGCGCGATGCTCCAGACGAGCGCGATGCTGGTCAGCACGAGCAGCATCAGGCGACGGCGGATCGACCCCAGGATCATGGTTTCTCCACGACGTAACCGATCCCGCGCACGGTCGTGATCAGCGTCGCGCCGAGCTTCTTGCGCAGGTTCGAGATGTGCACTTCGATCGCGTTGCTCTCGACTTCTTCCTGCCAGCCATAGAGGCTTTCTTCGAGCCGCGAGCGCGATTGCGGCACGCCGGGATTCGTGACCAGCTGATGCAGGATCGCCCATTCGCGCGACGTCAGCGGTACACGGGTTCCATCGAGCGCGGCAGTGCGCGCGGCCGGGTCGACGGTGAGGTCGCCGTGACGGATCAACTCGACGCTGCGGCCCTGCGCGCGCCGCAGCAGCGCACGGCAGCGCGCGATGAGTTCAGCGAGATCGAAGGGCTTGCCGAGATAGTCGTCGGCACCGGCGTCGAGGCCGTCCACGCGATCGGCGACCGTGCCTTTCGCGGTCAGCACGAGCACGGGCACGTCCTTGCCGGCGGTGCGCAGGCGCCGCAGCACTTCCGTGCCGGAAATTCGCGGCAGGCCGAGGTCGAGAATGACGAGTGCGTAATCGGTGGTGGAAAGGGCGAGATCGGCCTTGTGTCCGTCCCGCGCCCAGTCGACGGTGAAACCCGCCTGACGAAGGCCTGCTTCGACACCGCAGCCGATCAGGTCGTCGTCTTCAACAAGGAGCACACGCATGAGAAAAATATCCGTTTCAGGTGTCGCGATGGTGCGGCGCATGCCTGTCGTTTCGCGGATTGCGAATTCACGATTGCCGGATGTGAATCGCAATGTCGCGCAGTATCGCGACGACAGCTTTGCCGAAGGCATATTACGCTGCCTTGCACGCGTTTTCCTTGCAATCGCTGCTTCAGGTTTCCTTCAGGTTGGATCGGTACTATCGGCAGCAGGTGAAATGCGCCAGCGTCAAGGCACGCGTTTTGTTGCTGATTTTCCCACCGATGTCGTTCTGGATAAATCACCCGGTCCCGTCATGAAGCCAGCCGTCGTCGACATGCTGCGTGCCCATCTGCTGACCGCATCGCTCGCCGCGATGTGCTTTCAGGTCATCGCGCTGGCGTCGCTCTTCTTCGACGTCTCCGAGGCGTCGCTCGAATCCGTGCCGTTCAGGGTGCTCGCGCTGGGGTGTGTCGTCACGAGTGTGCTGCTCACGCGGCAGGTTGCCTCGATGTCGTTCAGCCGTGCGCTGCACAGCCATCACGCGACGTATCGCACGGCGAGCGCGCTGGGCGGTGTGGTGTCGGTGGCGTCGAACTGCCCGCTGCGCAGGCTGGTGATCCTGCATCTGCGCATGAGCGGCAGGCCGTTCGAGGTGGTACAACGCCAGCCGTGCCACGCGAAGGCGGGCGGTAGCGCGTTTCGCCGCTGAACCGGATCCGTGGTTTTTCGATACGTCTGACTTTCGAACTGGTGTAGCAGCCACACCGGCCAGGTGCGCAAAGCTGACGCCGTGCTGCATCCCTCCATCAGCCCGTCCATGTAGCGCCACTTGCGATGCCGGTCCATCGCGGTGTCGAGCGACGCGGCGCGAATCCCTCTTCCCCGACAGAAAATCGACGCGTTCCGGATAATGCGGAACGACGGCCACGTTGGGCGAAGTCGCGGCATATCGTCAGTCTATGTAAGTCTATAAATGGCAGGCATTCGCGTCTGCGAGTGCTGTCAGGCAAAATGGTCAGCCCGACCGGCCTGCACATGATCCATACGGTTTGCAAGGCGGCCCGGCTGAATGACCGGACAGTTCAGGCGCGACACTGCGTCCGCTAAAGAAAACACAAACGACTGGAGACGAAACATGCACGTGCTGACTCAAAGCCGGACCGCTTGCCGCGCGCGTGCAGGGTGGCTATCGCTGGCAATCCTCGTGGTTTGTCTGCTGGCGGGAATGCCCGGTCACACGCTGTTTGCCCAGGGCACCGACAACGCCGCGACGCTTCGCAACAGGTTTCAGAGCCTGACGCAGCAACTCGAACACAATCCGTTTCACCGGCAGCTTTATATGGATTCGTCGGAATCGCCGACGAACCTCAAGGGCGACATTTACGCTGTCGTCGACTATCCGTTCGCGACCGTGAACGGCGCGCTGAACGACCCGGCGAATGGTCCGGCCAACTGGTGCGACGTGCTGATCCTGCATCTGAACGTGAAGTACTGTCATGCCGCGACACACAATGGCACCGCGCAGCTCAGCGTGAACCTCGGCAAGAAGGTGGAAGAGAAGCTGTCGTCGACTTACCGCGTGCAGTTCAACTACCGCTCCGCGGTGACCAGCGCCGATTATTTCCGTGTCGAACTGAATGCGGATACAGGCCCGCTCAGCACGAAGAATTACCGGATCGTGCTGGAGGCGATTCCGCTCAGCGGTAACCGTACGTTCCTGCATCTGACTTACGCCTATGGCTATGGCGTCGCGGGACGCCTTGCGATGAAGACGTATCTGTCGACCATCGGCAGCGACAAGGTCGGCTTCACGACGGTGAACGATGCGTCATCGGGGCAACCGGAATATATCGGCGGCGTGCGCGGCCTGCTCGAGCGCAACACGATGCGCTACTACCTCGCGATCGACGCGTATCTCGGCGCGTTGCAGGCGCCTGCGGGCGCGCGTCTGCAGCAGCGTCTCACGACGTGGTTCGATGCCACCGAACAATATCCGCGGCAGCTTCACGAAGTGGATCGCGACGACTATCTTCAGATGAAGAACAACGAATACCAGCGCCAGCAGACGGCGCAGTAGCGGCGCGGCAAGGGTGTGGCTCACGCGCATGACGCCCTTGATGAGCGATTCCGGCCGCGCTGGCCTCGTCAGGTGCGTGGGGTTATCGTTATTTCCGGCTGCGGCGGGTGCTCGTTACTGGCTTGCTACACTGAATGGGTATCCCTGCCTGCCGGTTCCCGCGCAAGAACGACGCCACTGCCGTTGCCCGTCCAGATCAGGATTTCGTATGAACAGAGGCGCCCGGAACCGGTCGCCGTTGCGTGGCCGGGATCGACCCGGAGGTTCCTCATGTCCAGCATATTGCGTTTGCGTCTGTCGGGGACCGTCGTGCTTGTCGCGCTGTGCGTCGCGACGACGGCGGTGTTCGCGGCGCGCGCGCAGCGGACGCCCGATGCGGTTCCCTCCCAGCTTCTGAGCGACGACGAACGCGTCGATTTTTGTGCGCAGATGCAGCGCGCGACGACGCCGGCCGCACGGCTGGCCGTTTTCGCGCGTCTGCGCGATACGCTGACGCCGCGCGCCAGCGTGCAGGCGGTCGCGTTGCCCTCGTGGCTGCTGGACGGGCGTGAGCCCCGCGCGTCGGGGCGTTCGAAAGACAGCATTCCAGGCCTCGGATGCGCACCCGGCGCCGCGTCGCATTCCGCACCCGCGGCGACCCAGACGCCGGCGGCGCCATCGCGTGAGGTTGCTGTCGGGAGTACCTCGCGATCAACGCCCGTAGCGTCCATGGCACCCGCCCCGGTTCGCGATGAACCTGCACAGCCGCGATCGCGGCCCGAAGCGCCCGTGCCCACGACGGCGAACGCATCTGCTGCTGCCGTTGCAGCGATTCCGGACGCGGCGCACGGCGGATTTCCCGCTGGGCGCGATCACGGAATCGACTTCGTGACAGGCGGAGTGGGCGAGGACGAGGCCGCCGCGCTGCGCCAGCTCGCGTCGAGCTACAACATGCGCGCGACGTTCACGCTTCGAAACGGCGAGTATCTGTCCGGCGTCGCGGTGCAGGTGTCGCGTGCCGATGGTACGGTCATGCTTTCGACGCACACGGAAGGCCCATATCTTTTCGCGCGGCTGCCGTCAGGGCACTATCGGGTGCTGGCCACGGTCGACGGCATGACGCGTGCCCGCGAGCTTTATGTGCCTTCACGCGGCGGCGTGCATTTCACGCTGACGTGGCCCAATGCTTCCGCACGATAGCTCGCAATGAAAATGCAAACACCATCGCGCATTGGCGTGATTTCCGACACGCACAATCTGGTGCGTCCTGAAGCGCTCGCGCATCTGGCCGGCTGCGAGGCGATCATCCACGCGGGCGACATCTGCGGACAACCGGTGCTGGATGCGCTTGCGCGGATCGCGCCTGTCAGCGCGGTGCGCGGCAACAACGATACCGGTGGCTGGGCGGCGTCGCTGCGCACGCGCGAGATCGTGACCGTGCAGCAAACGAAGATCCTCGTCGTGCACGATATCGCGGACATAAAAAGCGATCCGAGCGAGGACGGGATCGGCGTTGTGATCACCGGTCATTCCCACAAGCCGCTGATCGATACCCGCGATGGCGTGCTGTACCTCAATCCCGGCAGCGCCGGTCCGCGACGGTTCAGATTGCCCGTCACGGCAGCGATCCTGCTGATCGACGGCGCGCATGCGGAGGCTTCGCTGCATCGGCTGATCGAATGAAAAAGCCAGCACGAAGCTGGCTTTTCCCGTGAAGCGATAAAGAACGCACAGGTGCTGACGTTACCCGAACGCCGCACCCAGGCACCTGACTACATCAAGCGCGTGCCGTTGCGGCCGATGCATAGGCTTCGTCCATTTCGGCGGCTTCGCGTTCGCCGCGCAGCACCGCGTGCGCTTCGGCGCGTGTCGCCACGCACGGACCCGAGCCGAGCAGCGGCTTGCGTGCGGTCTCGCGCAGCGCCAGCACCGACACGATCCCGATCAGCGATGCGCCCATCAGGTAGTACGCCGGCATCATCAGGTTGCCGGTCGAGTTCACGAGCCACGCCGTGACGAGCGGCGTCGTGCCGCCGAAGAGCGACACCGAAATGTTGAAGCCGATGGCGAGCGCGCCATAGCGGATCTTCGTCGGGAAGAGCGCCGGCAGCGCCGACGGCATCACGCCCGTGAAGCACGACAGCAGCGTACCCAGAATCAGCAGGCCGAGGAACACCGGCAGCATCGCGCCGGTACGGATCAGCAGCAGCGACGGGATCGACAGCAGCAACAGGCCCACGCAGCCCGCCAGCATCACCGGCTTGCGGCCGACACGGTCCGACAGACGGCCGGCATACAGCGTCATCGGCATCATCAGCACCATCACGACCAGCACGAGAAAGAGACCGTGTGTTTCGTTGAAGTTGAGCGTCGCGGACAGATAGCTCGGCAGATACGACAGCGCCATGTAGTCGGTCACGTTGAAAATCAGCACGAGGCCGACGCACAGCAGGAGCGGTTTCCAGTGCTGCGCGAGCAGATCGCGCAGCGACTGCTTCGGCGCAGCCTTGTCCTCGGCTTCACGCTGCTCGGCCTGCTTTTTGAATGCAGGCGTTTCTTCGAGCTTCATCCGGATGTACAGACCCACCAGACCCAGCGGCCCCGCGATCAGGAACGGCACACGCCAGCCCCACGAAAGCAGCGCGTCCTGCGAGAGCGTCGCGCTCAGCACGGCTACCGTGCCCGCGCCGAGCACATAGCCGATCAGCGTGCCGAATTCGAGGAAGCTGCCCATGAAGCCGCGTCTGCGATCGGTCGAGAACTCCGCGATGAAGGTCGCCGCGCCACCGTATTCGCCGCCGGTCGAGAAACCCTGCACGAGACGCGCGACGAGCAGCAGCACCGGCGCGAAGATGCCGATCGACGTGTAGCTGGGAATCAGGCCGATGGCGAACGTGCCGAGCGCCATCATGATCATCGTCATCGCGAGCACACGTTGACGGCCGATGCGGTCACCCAGTGGGCCGAACACCATGCCGCCGATCGGGCGCACGAGGAACGCGGCCGCGAACGTGCCGAATGTGGCGATCAACTGGGCGGAGGGGCTGCTCGACGGGAAGAACACCTTGCCGAGCGTGACGGCGATGTAGCTGTACACGCCGAAGTCGAACCATTCCATCGCGTTGCCGAGCGCCATGGCGCCGACGGCACGCTTGAGAAGGGATTTATCGACGATCGTGATGTCGTCGAGGGTCAGGCTGTCTTCTTTTTTGTGATGTCGCCAGAAGCCGTTGCTGGAAGCGGTCAAGGTTGATACTCCAATGACTGCGGCTGAAACGCATGAGCGATCCGCCACGGTTGCCGGAAAAGTGCAGTTTCGCGAAAACGTTTTCTCGCCGTGGGTCCACAGACCGCACACGGGCGGAAAAAGAAACGCCCGTGCCTCGCGAGGGTGGTCGCGAAATTGCACTCGTTCGAGTTGCTGCTGACTGTTGCACCTGCGTGGCCGTTGAAGGGGGGCAGATGCATGAGGACGCTGAACAGGACAGGTTGCCCGCCCGCGCCACTGAAAGGCTTGAAACGAAAAAGGCCGGTGATTTATCGCGACTCCGTAAGGGAAGTGCGATGCGACCGACAAGCCTTCTTGTATAAAAACTATTCAACCCCGACCGGCTGACTCCTGTTCGACACAGGTTGACCGGTTGTGAATTGAACGCGAATGATGGTGGATTGCTGTTGAAACGAGGCACATAGTAGCATGATGACGGCGGATCGTGCAAACGCGGCGGCCGGCCGGGGGCTGCCTGACCTTGCTCGATCCCACGCCTGGCGGGCGATCGGGCGGATTGTGCGGGAATGAAAAAGCGGCCTGAAAGCGGGGGCGATGAGCAGCGTAAGCGGGTGAATTCCTGCTCGCCGACAGAGTGAAAACCCGGCGAAAAGTATCGCTATCGGGTAAAAAAAATCCGCGCAGCGCGCGGATTTTTCTCGAGGATGGCGGAAATCAGCCTTGCGGCGGCGGCACGTAGCCAGCGGCCTGATCGGCGCCTTCGCCGAAGAAAAACTTCTCCGTCTGCTTCATCAGGTACTGGCGGGCGCGCGGATCGGCCATGTTCAGGCGGTTTTCGTTGATCAGCATGGTCTGGTGCTTGAGCCACGCCTGCCACGCTTCCTTCGAAATACCTTCATAGATGCGCTTGCCGAGTTCGCCCGGCAGCGGCGGAAAATCGAGGCCTTCGGCTTCCTTGCCGAGCTTCGCGCATTGAACCATACGAGCCATGCTGTGTTTCTCCTGTATCAGTGTGGGGCGGCAGTCGCCTTGTCTGGGCCGTTCAGAGCTGTTTCATCAGCACGAGCGACTTGCGCTGCCAGTTATAGAGCCGGCGACGGTCTTCAGGCAGGTCGTCGACCGTGACCTTCACGAAGCCGCGCTTCAGGAACCAGTGTTCGGTGCGGGTGGTCAGCACGAAAATGCGCGTCAGGCCGCGTGCGCGTGCGCGCTGCTCGATGCGCTTGAGGAGCCGTTCGCCGTCGCCCGAGCCTTGCGCTTCCGGCGACACCGTCAGGCACGCCATTTCGCCGATGCGCTCCTGCGGATACGGGTACAGCGCCGCGCAGCCGAACAGCACGCCATCGTGCTCGATGACCGAGAAATGATCGATATCGCGTTCGATCTGGTGGCGGCCGCGCCGCACCAGCGTGCCGTCTGACTCGAGCGGCTCGATCAGCGTCAGAATGCCGCCGACGTCGTCCGGCGTCGCTTCGCGCAGGCTTTCGAGGTTCTCGTACGAGATCATCGTGCCTACGCCGTCGTGCAGGAACAGTTCGAGCAGCAGGCTGCCGTCGAGCGCGTAGGGCACGATGTGCGCCCGCGCGACGCCGCCGCGGCACGCGCGGATCGAATGTTTCAGGTAGAACGCCTCGTCGCCCTGCAGCTCGCCGCTTTCGTGCAGCTTGTAGGCGTCGTCGAGCGAGAGTTCGCGGATGAGCGCGCCTTCTTCATCCATCAGGCCGGCCGTTTCGGTCAGGAACACGATCTTGTCGGCGCGCAGCGCGATCGCCGCCGCCGAAGCCACGTCTTCCATGTTCAGGTTGAACGCCTCGCCGGTGGGCGAGAAGCCAAGCGGCGAGAGCAGCACGAGCTTGCGGCTCGCGAGCGAATGACGGATCGAATCCGCGTCGATCTTGCGCACCACGCCCGTGTGCGCGAAATCGACGCCGTCCAGAATGCCGACTGGCCGCGCCGTCACGAAGTTGCCCGACACGACGCTGATGTGCGCATGCGCCATCGGCGTGTTCGGCAGGCCCTGGCTGATCGCCGCCTCGATATCGAGACGCACTTCGCCGGCGGCTTCCTTCGCGGATTCGAGCGCGCGGGCATCGGTGATGCGCATGCCGTGCGAAAACTCCGACTCGACGCCATGCAGGCTCATCTGCTCCTCGACCTGCGGTCGCGAACCATGGACGAGCACGATCTGGATGCCCATCGCCTGCAGCAGCGCGATATCGGACACGAGCGCGTTCAGAAGACCCTGATGCACCACCTCGCCGCCGAACCCGACGACGAACGTCTTGTTGCGGAACGCGTGAATGTACGGCGCGACCGAGCGCATCCAGTCGACGAACTGCGCGTGGTGGGCGATGTCTTCCGCGGTGCCGGACGAAGCCGGAACGCTCGCGGGCGTGGGGACGAGGTCGGTTTGGGAATTCATGCCCGGGATTATAATGCGCCCCCATGTCGAACGTACCCAAAAGTCCCACTGCGGTGAATGCGAATCACAAGCCCGAGGGCGGGCGAGGCGAGCCGGCGCACACGCGCGAGGATCGCGCGGGCGTGGGGCACACGCCGCGCAACCCCGTGGACGATACGCGGGAGGCGTCACAAACGGACGCCGCCAAAGCCGCGCGAGACGATCGCGCCAGTAGCCAGAAGCCGGCGGCACAGAAAGAACAGGCTCGCGGGACGGATGCACTGGCATTGTTGCGCCAGGCGCTTTTGCAGCAAAAACCGCCGCCCGGGCCGCCACAAAAGAAGCAGTCGAAGCCGCCGGAGCCCCCGGTTAGCGCGCCGTCACGCGCTTCTGGAGCGGAGCAGCCAGACGCGGCTCGATCCCCGAAAAAACCTTCGTCCGGCGAGCCGGATGATGCGCGTGCGCAACGGGCGCAGGCGCAGGTTTCCCCGCGAACTTCGCAACCGTCGCCAGACGCACGGCGAAACCTGCGGCAGCAGCGCCGTGACGGAACGCCGCGCGAAGCCGGACGCGCGGACAGTGCGATGCCGCCGCGCAAGGAAGGGGCGTCGCCGGGTGCCGTGCAACCGCACGGCGCGCAGCGTTCGCGCAACGAAGCCCAACCGCGAAACCCGGCGCAGCGGCGCAACGACGGCGGGCCGCCCAGGTCCGGTCAGCGGCGCCATGAAGAACAGCCGTCCCAAAACGACCCCGCCGCCCCGCGCGAAAAGAAACCGCCGCGTGCCGCGCGCGTCGTGGAGCCGAACCCCGTTCCGCCCATTACGTTTCCCGAAGCGTTGCCCGTGTCGGGCCGGCGCGACGAGATCGCCCGCGCGATCTCGGAGAATCAGGTGGTGATCGTGAGCGGCGAAACCGGCTCCGGCAAGACCACACAGCTGCCGAAAATCTGTCTGGCGCTCGGACGCGGTCCCGGCGCGGGCGGCTCAGGTCTGATCGGCCACACGCAGCCGCGCCGGATCGCGGCGTCGGCGACGGGCCGGCGCATCGCCGAGGAACTCGGCACGCCGTTCGGCGAAGTGGTCGGCTACAAGGTGCGCTTCACGGACAACCTGTCGCCTGGCGCATCGGTGAAGCTGATGACGGACGGGATCCTGCTCGCCGAAACGCAGACCGATCCGCTCCTCAAGGCCTACGACACGATCATCATCGATGAGGCGCACGAGCGCAGCCTGAACATCGATTTCCTGCTCGGCTACCTGCGCGAGATCCTGCCGAAGCGTCCCGATCTGAAAGTGATCGTGACGTCGGCGACGATCGATGCCGGCCGCTTCGCGCGCCATTTCGGCAGCGACGAAAAACCCGCGCCGGTGATCGAGGTCAGCGGGCGTCTGTATCCGGTCGAAGTGCGTTACCGGCCCGTCGTCGAGGACAGCCCCGCCGTGAAATCGGCGGAGGGCACGTCGTCCGGGCGCGAGCGCGCGGATCGTCGGGAGCGCCAGAAATCGCAGCGCGATGCCGATCGCGACCTGATGGAAGCGATCGTCGATGCCGTCGATGAACTCTGCCGTGAAGGCCCGGGCGACGTACTCGTGTTCCTGCCGGGCGAGCGCGAAATTCGCGATGCCGCCGAGGCGCTGCGCAAGCATCATCCGCCGCATACCGAAATCCTGCCGCTGTTCGCGCGCCTTTCGGCGGCCGAGCAGGAGCGCGTGTTCAAGGCGTCGAACGCGCGCCGGATCGTGCTCGCGACGAACGTCGCCGAAACGTCGCTGACCGTGCCGGGCATTCGCTATGTGGTCGACTCGGGTCTCGCGCGCGTGAAGCGTTACTCGTATCGCAACAAGGTCGAACAATTGCAGATCGAGTCGATTTCGCAGGCGGCGGCGAACCAGCGCGCCGGACGATGCGGCCGTGTCGCCGATGGCATCTGCATCCGTCTGTACGAGGAAAGCGACTACCAGGGCCGCGTGCGGTTCACCGATCCGGAAATCCTGCGCTCGTCGCTCGCGTCCGTGATCTTGCGGATGAAGTCGCTGCACCTGACTGAAATCGAAACGTTTCCGTTTATCGAGCCGCCGCCAGGCCGGGCGATCGCCGACGGCTACCAGTTGCTGAACGAGCTGGGCGCCGTCGACGACGATAACGCGCTGACGCCGCTCGGCCGCGAGCTCGCGCGCCTGCCGCTCGATCCGCGCGTCGGCCGGATGATTCTCGCCGCGCGCGACCAGCAGGCGCTGCGCGAAGTGCTGATCATCGCGAGCGCGCTGTCCGTGCAGGACCCACGCGACCGGCCGGTCGAAGCGCAGGAGCAGGCCGATCAGGCGCATCGCCGCTTCGCCGACGACCGTTCGGAATTCCTCCAGTGGCTGAAGATCTGGACGTGGTTCGAGGAAGCCGTCGCGCACAAGAAATCGAACAGGCAACTGGTCGACGCGTGCCGCGCGAATTTCCTGTCGCACCTGCGGCTGCGGGAATGGCGCGACGTGCATTCGCAGTTGCTGACGGTGGTGCGCGAGCACGGCTGGCGGCTCAACGAAAGCGAAGCGACGTTCGAGCAGATCCATCTGGCACTTCTGACGGGCCTGCTCGGCAACATCGGCCTGAAGGCGGATGACGAGCCGTACTATCTCGGCGCGCGCAGCATCAAGTTTTACCTGTGGCCGGGCTCGGCGCTCGTGAAGAAGGCGGGCCGCTGGGTCATCGCCGCGGAACTGGTCGAGACGAGCCGTTTGTACGCCCGCTGTATCGCGAAAGTCGAGCCGGAGTGGATCGAGCAGATCGGTGCGCATCTGCTGAAAAAGTCGCTGTCCGAGCCGCATTGGGAAAAGCGCGCGGCACAGGTGTCGGCGTTCGAGCGCGCGGTGCTGTACGGTCTGCCGGTGTATCACCGGCGGCGTGTGAGTTTCGGCAGGCAGGACCCGACGCGTGCGCGTGAGCTGTTTATCCGTGGCGCGCTGGTCGAGGGCGAGTTCGATACGAAGCTCGCGTTTTTCGCGCATAACCGCAAGCTGCTCGCCGACATCGAGCAGCTGGAACACAAGTCGCGCCGCCAGGATGTGCTGGTCGACGACGAGCTGATCTTCGGCTTTTACGACCAGGCGATTCCCGAGGGCATTTATACAGGCGCGTCGTTCGAGCGCTGGTACAAGGACGAAGTTAAAAAGAGCGGGCAGACCGGGGACAAGCTGCGTCTGCTGTATCTGTCGCGTGACGATCTGATGCGGCACGAAGCCGCTGGCGTCACGACCGATCTGTTTCCGAAGCGCATGACGATGTCAGGCGTCGAAATGGCGCTCACGTATCACTTCGAGCCGGGTTCGCCGCGTGATGGCGTGACGGCGGCCGTTCCGCTCTATGCGTTGAACCAGGTCGACGCGCGCCGCTGCGAATGGCTCGTGCCCGGCATGCTGAAGGAGAAGGTGCAACTGCTCCTGAAGTCGCTGCCGCAAAAGCTGCGCCGCCACTGCGTGCCGTTGCCGGAGTACGCCGCGGGTTTTGTCCAGCGCACCGGTGGCCCGCGTTTCGGCGCGGGCGGTCTGCTCGAAGCGCTGATCGCCGATGTGCGCGAACAGACGCAGATCGCGATGAAGCAGTCGGACTTCAAGCTCGAGACGCTGCCGGCGCATCTGTTCATGAACTTCAAGGTCATCGACGAGCACGGCCGGCAACTTGCGATGGGCCGCAATCTTGCGCAACTGCGTGCTGAACTCGGCGGCCAGGCGCAGCAACATTTCCAGAAGATCGCGGCAGGCGCCGCGCCTGGCGGCGCACCGGGCCTGTCGGGACACGTTTCCGGCGATGCGGTGCCGCGCGATGCGGCATCGGTGTCGCCTTCCACGAAAGCCGGCACGCGTGGCGGGCAGGGTGGAAGTACGGCACAGACGGCGGCAGCGGGCAGCAATACCGTGACCGCGCTATACGAAAACCTCACGACGTGGAATTTCGGCAAGCTTCCCGAGTTGCTTGAAATTCGCCGTGGCGGGCAGACCCTGTTCGGCTACCCGGCGCTCGTGGATCGCACGGCACACTGCGACGTCGAAGTGTTCGACTCGCCCGAAGAAGCGGCACGGATTCATCGCGCCGGTCTGCGACGTCTCTTTGCGCTGCAGCTACGCGAGCCGATCAAATATCTCGAGAAGAACCTGCCGGGCATACGCGAAATGTCGATGCAGTTCATGCCGCGCGGCACGCAGGAAGAATTGCGCGACCAGCTGGTCGACATGGCGCTCGATCGCGCCTGCCTGCAGGATCCGCTCCCCGATGACGACCTCACGTTCCACACACGACGCGACGAAGGCCGCGGCCGTCTGACGCTGCTTGCCCAGGAAATCGCACGCCTTGCCGGGCAGATACTGGCCGAATACGCCGCGGTGACCAAAAAGCTCGTGCAGGCGAAATCGTTCACGTCAGCGCATGCGGACATGCAGAACCAGCTGAATGCGCTGATCGGCAAACGCTTTGTCGTCGATACGCCTTATGTGCAACTGGCACATTTCCCGCGCTACCTGAAGGGGATCGCGTTGCGTATCGACAAGCTGAAAGCCGACCCGGCCCGCGATGCGCGCCAGTTCGCGGAATTCCAGCCGCTGCTGCAGCACTATCAGCGTGCGATCGCGCAGCGCGGCGGCGTGATGGATTCGCGGCTCACGGAATTCCGCTGGCTGCTAGAGGAACTGCGGATTTCGCTCTTCGCGCAGGAGCTGCGAACGCCGATGCCGGTCTCCGTCAAGCGTTTGCACAAGGTATGGGAATCGATGCAACGCTGAGCGGCGCCAGGCGAGCTCGCGTGTGGCGCATGTGCGGTGGCCCGCTGCGCTCACACGCGTGATGCGTTACCAGTGCATGCCTGCTCCAGCCGATGCGCCGAATTCGCCGCGCGAACTGGCGGTGCCCTGGACCTTGTAGGCCCATTTTCCTGTTCCCGAGAGTTGCGACACGCCGAGCGCCACGGCGGACTGGCCGCCATAGGTGCCGGCCGCGGCCGCCACCATGCCGTGACCGGGCAACACTGCCTGCGGCAGTCCGGCAACCGCCAGCGCGGAAGCCGTGCCGCCGTAAGCATCGCGGCGGGCGGACCGCACCTGGTCGTCGGCATAACGGTTCGCCTGGCCGACCGCGCCGCTCATGCCCTGGTTCAACTGGTTCACGTTGACCGCATCCGTGCCCTGCACGCCGGCCGCAACGTTTCCAATCTGCCGCTCCGCGCCCGCCGCGCCGACTGAAACCGTATTCGCCCGATCCGCAATGGATCCCGCGCCAAGCGCCACGGCGTTGTCCGCGCTGACGCTGGCGCCCGCCCCAAGTGCGGTTGCGTTCGCAGCGCTCGCGACCGTGTTCGCACCAAGTGCGACGGCGCCGGTTCCGGTTGCCCGGGCGTTCGCGCCAGCCGCGACGGAGTGCGCGCCGCTCGACTGTGCGGCTTCGGTATCGCGATCGCCATCGGCGCTGAAGAGTGGATTGGCGGCATTGACCGCGATGTGCCCGATCGCGTCGCCCACCGCGGCGTTTAACTGGCCGACGTTGACCGCGTCGAATGCGTCGATCCCGTTCGCGACGTTATGGATGATCGTCCCGCCGCCAGTCGCGCTGCCGGCAAGCGTGATGCTGTTGTGGTTGACGGTGGCGTCGGGGTTCGTGTCGTAGGTGACGGCGCTTTCGGCCCGGGTTGCCGCCTGATCCGCCTTTGCGCTCACGGCGTTCAGCTGCGCGACGTTGACTGCATCGTGCGCATCGACGCCATCCGCGACGTTGTGAATCACCGTGCCGCCTCTTGCCGGATCGCCGCCGAGAGTGAAACTGTTGCGGTTGAAGGAGCCGTCCGCGTAGCGGTCATAGAACGCGGCGCCTTCGACCTTGCTGTCGAGCGCTTTCAACTGGCTCAGATTGACCGCATCGGTATCGGCCGCACCTGCGGCGACGTTCGTGACGCGCCGCTCCGCACTGGCGGCACCCACGGAGACTTCGCCGGCGGCCGTGGCGCCCGCGATCATGAGCGTCGCGCCGACTGGCGTGAACGCGAGTGTGGCTAGATTCGCGTACGTCGTGGAGTCGGCGCCAAGCGCAACGCTGTTCGCGCGCGTGGCCTGGGCGCCGTTGCCGATCGCGACGGACGACAGTCCGCTGGCATTCGCCGCCGCGCCGACAGCCGTGCTGCGCGAACCCGTCGCGGTGGCGAAGATGCCGGTTGCCGTGGCGAGATCGACGGCTTTCGACTGATAACCGGCCGCAAACGCGCCGTTGCCGGTGGCGCTCGCGTCCTTGCCGGTCGCCATCGCACCGAGCCCGCTGGCGCGCGCGTTGCCGCCGATCGCGATGGCGCCGGTGCTTGTCGCGGCCGCGCCGTCGCCGACGGCAACCGCATCCGCACCGGTGGCGCTCGCGCCGTTACCGGCTGCGACAGCCGCCGTGCCGGTAGCACGTGCATTGGCGCCCGCCGCGACGCTTCCGGAGCCGGCAGCAGCCACGGCGTTGTCGGAATCGTCGTTGGCGCCATCTGCCTTGAAATACGGATCGGTGCCGCTGACGGCCGAAACGGTTACGGCGGAGGTTATCGGCGCCGCCGCCTGTTCCAGTTGGGGAGCGCTGGCGGCAGGGGCTGACGCCGAGGCATATGCCGATGTGGCCCCAGCCGTCGCCAGCAGGGTCGCCGTCGCGAACCGGATTAAAATCCGCCCATGCATTGAGCGCAGGGTCGAGACAGGATGCGCGTTACGGAAGTCAGGTTTGACGTTGATGGATGGGTCGTAGGGTCGATGCATTCCTGAAATACTCTGCCATGTTAAGACCGTGAACTCATCAGTGAGTCTGCTTTCGGATCGATTGACCTGTGCAGGCTTTCTTCGACCGATAAGAATCCAGCTCAGGCCGCTACTGGCTATTACAGTGCGGATGAGATAGATGTGGAAAGTCCTGTGCGAAACGGGTCGCACAGTGTTTTCTCACTGAAATGATCAGGGATTTGTTGCGGGGAAAATGATTTGATCTGATTTTCCCGTATGGCAGATTTAGCAGGTATGAGTTAACTCTTAAATCCACAATGGCTATTTGGCTTAAGACGAATATAAATATATTCAGATAAAATTAATCGGAGTCTGATATTTTTATGGGAAAATTAAATGCGAGGCTGATTGATTAATCGGATTCTTATTTTTACGAGTGAAAATCAGAGCACATTGAGATCAAGAGCCGTTCGCGGAGGATTGCAGCTGAGTTTGCCTGCGACTGCGGGCCATCGTCGGCGGCAGTGGCTCAGAGCGCGGTCCGTAAGCGCAGTCCCGGTGGCGCGCGTTTTTTCCTGCGTGAGGCCGACCTGCGTCAACCGCGCGCGCGGGCAAACGTTCTACAATGATGGCTATTCTCCGACGTGAGTTTTCATGCGCAATTTTTTTCTTTCCCGCCTGACCAGTACGCTGGCAGCGGGCGCTGCCCTGGTTGTCGCAGCGGGCTTTTTTTCTCCAGTAGCGCAAGCGAACAACGTGATCGTCCTCAATTCCGGCGAGGCAACGCTCAGTCTGGTCGATGAGGCGACCCGCCAGGTCGTCGGCACCATTCCAACCGGCAAGGAACCGCATCATCTGATGGTGACGCCGGACAATTCGTCGCTGATCGTCGCCAACTCGGTCTCGAACAACCTGATGTTCGTCGATCCGAAAACGGGCAAGGTGCAGCGCTGGGTCGAAGGCATCGAAGATCCCTACCAGATCGGCTTTTCGCCGGATCACAAGTGGATGGTCACCACGGGCCTGCGGCTCGACCGGCTCGATATCTATCACTACGACGGCCACAACCTGGCGCTTGCGAGCCGTCTGCCGCTCGGCGTGATGCCGAGTCACATGGCGTTCACGACCGACAGCAAAACGGTGTTCGTCACGTTGCAGGTGTCGGGCGAACTCGCCGCGATCGATCTCAACACGCAGCAGGTCAAGTGGAAGATGAAGGTCGGCAAGGTGCCGGCTGGCCTCTGGATGACGCCGGGCGAGAAATATCTGCTGGTCGGCATGACGGGGGCGGATTATGTCGCGGTGGTCGACTGGAAGAACCAGAAGATCGTGAAAACGATTCCGACGGGCAAGGGCGCGCACAACTTCCGCTCGCTGGTTGACGGCAGGCACGTCGCGGTGTCGAATCGTGTCGCGAGTACCATCAGCATCATCGACGAAGACACGCTCACGAACGTAGGCGACATCACGGGCCTGATGCCGGGGCCGGACGATATGGAGCTTTCGGCCGACAGGCGCTATCTGTGGGTGACGTTCCGGTTTGCGAAGCACATCGGCATCATCGATCTGTCCACGCGTAAACTGATCCAGACGATCGCAGTTGGACGCTCGCCGCATGGCATCTATTTCTTCGATCGCGCGCCGGTTACGGCGCCGAACGGCGCATAGGTCGCCACCCGCACTGGCGACGCATGATGCAGAAGTAGCGGGTTGAAGTAACGCATTGACGTATCGGGTTAAAGCACGGCAGGCACCATGTTCCACACGATTTTTTCGACTCTCGATAGTTTCGTCTCCGCAGTGCAGACGCTGCTGTACGTCGACGTCGTGCAGCCGCTGCTGTTTCGTCTCGACCTGATGGACTACGACGAGGACACCTACGACAGCCTCTACTGGGTGATCGTCGGTGTGTTCGAGGTACTGGCCATGTATGCCGTGCTGCGACCGCTGGAGGCGTTGTGCCCTGTCGAGCGGTGGGAGAACCGCAACGCGGTGCGTGTCGACGTGCTCTACACGTGGATCGCGAAGCTCGGCATCCTGAACCTGTTTTTCTTCTTCGTGCTGCAACCGTTTTTCGACGGCATACAGGGCTGGCTGCGGCTGCATAACATCGCGAACATCGAGTTCGACAACCTGTGGCCCGGCGTCACCACGCAACCGCTCGTCACGTTCCTGATGTATCTGGTCGTGCTCGATTTCGCAGGGTACTGGTATCACCGTGGCGAACATCGCTTCGGGCTCTGGTGGGAACTGCATGCAGTGCATCACAGCCAGCGTCAGATGTCGCTGTGGTCCGACGACCGCAATCATCTGCTCGACGACGTGCTGCAGGCGTGCTTTTTCGCCGCGATCGCGCTGGTGATTGGCGTGCCGCCGTCGCAGTTCGTCGTACTCGTGGCCATTACGAATCTCGCGCAGAGCGTTCAGCACGCCAATATCCGGATGTATTTCGGCTGGCTGGGCGAGCGGCTGCTCGTCAGCCCGACGTTCCATCGCCGGCATCACGCAATGGGTTACGGCCATGAGGGCACGACCTACGGATGCAATTTCGGCGTGCTGTTTCCGTGGTGGGATCAGTTGTTCCGGACGGCTTCGTGGGTTCGCGAGATGGAGCCGACCGGTATTCGGGATCAGCTCGAGGGCCGTCAGTACGGCGACGGTTTCTGGGCGCAGCACTGGCTTGCGCTTGTGCGCATTGCCCGGCGGGTCGCACCGGGGCGCCGTGGGCAGGGTAGCGACGCCGCGCCCGTCTGAGCGAACTGCGCCCGTTTCTTCCGCTTCGTCTGGTTTTGCTTCGCCTGCAATCAGCGACCGCATCGTCGCTAACGCTTCTGTTCATATGCGCTGCCGCAGCGGGTTTTCCCGGTGGCGCGGTCCCTGGTTTATCCTGTCCACAGTTCGACCGGCGATGATCACGGTTGAGCGGGCGTGTGTGTCCGACGTTGTTCGTCGTTGACCTCCTGTTCGCCAACCGTTCCGTCCGTCGCCCTGTTTCTCGTCCATCCATCGCTTCATTCACCGGTATCTGGCTCGCATGAATGACCTGTTGCGCTCGTTTGGGCGCGCACTTTCCAGCGCGCTCCATCCGCGCATGCTCTGGCTGACGTTCATGCCGTTCGCGGCGGCGGCGATCGTATGGGGCGTCATCCTCTGGTTTTCCTGGCAGACGTGGACCGATGCCACGCGAGCGTGGCTCGAGAGCTGGGCGTTCACCACGTCGCTCTATGGCATGTTCGACTGGCTCGGGTTTTCGTCGCTGCATGCGGTGATCGCGCCGTTCATCGTGATTGCGCTCGCGATCCCGCTGATCGTCGTGACCGTGCTGCTGCTGATCGCGACACTTTCGATGCCGGCCGTCATCCGTCACCTGGCCGCGAGGCAGTTTGCCAGCCTGGAGATGCGTCGCGGCGGAACGTGGTACGGTAGTCTGATTCACGCGCTGTGGACGACGCTCATCTGTCTCGTGCTGCTCGTGGTGACGCTGCCGCTGTGGCTCGTGCCGCCATTCTTCGCGCTGATTCCGCCGCTGTTGTGGGGCTGGCTGACGTATCGCGTCATGACATACGATGCGCTCGCGTTACATGCCACCAGCGAGGAGCGTCGCGCGCTGGTGCGCCGGCACCGGTTGCCGTTGTTGCTGATCGGCGTCGCGAGCGGTCTGCTGGGTTCGCTGCCGACGCTGCTCTGGGCGTCGTCGGTCTGGCTGATCGTGCTGTTTCCGGTTGTGACGGCCGCGACCATCTGGATCTATGCGTTTATCCTGGTCTTTTCGGCGCTGTGGTTCGGTTATTACTGCCTGCGCGCGTTGCAGCGCATGCGTGCGGAAGAACACGGGACGCGCACCGCAGTGACGGTTCCGTACTGAAACCATTTTTCAGGAAGAGGCGGCAATGGCATTTGGCGTCATCATCATCGGCGACGAAATCCTGTCGGGCAGACGAACCGACAAGCATCTGCCGAAAGTCATCCAGCTTTTGACGGAGCGTGGCCTCGCGTTAGGCTGGGCAGAATACATCGGCGACGACCCGGAACGCATCACGACGACGTTGCGCCGCTCGTTCGCTTCGGGCGACATCGTGTTTTCGACGGGCGGTATCGGCGCGACGCCGGACGATCACACCCGTCAATGCGCCGCGGCTGCGCTCGGTGTCCCGCTCGAACTGCATGCCGAGGCCGCCCGGCTGATCCAGGAGCGGATCAGCGACATGCATGCGGATGCTTCCGGTGCACCGCCGGATCTCGATTCGCCGGAGAACCGCCATCGTCTGAACATGGGCACGTTCCCGCGCGGCGCGTCGATCATTCCGAATGGTTACAACAAGATTCCCGGCTTCTCGGTCGGCGACCATCACTTTGTGCCGGGCTTCCCCGTGATGGCGTGGCCGATGATCGAATGGGTGCTGGATACGAAGTACGCGCATCTGCACCACGCGATGCCGCACGCGGAAAAGTCACTTCTTGTATTCGAGTTGCCTGAATCGACGCTCACGCCGCTCATGGAAAAGATCGAGCACGACTTTCCAGGTGTGCGCGTATTCAGCTTGCCGAGCGTCGGCGATGCGGAGCGGGGCGGTATCTACGCCCGTCGCCACATCGACCTGGGGGTGAAAGGTGAGCCCGAAGCGGTTGCCGCGGCGTTTGTGAAGCTGCGCGCGGGCGTGCATCTGCTCGGTGGCGATATCGTCGAACTCGACGCGGCGCAGGCGAAACCGCGAGGTTGAACAGGTCCGGCGGTTTTTCTCGCTGCCAGCCGCGTTGCTATCGGCGAGGCCGCAGGCCTCGCGAGATCATCGTTGTGTCACATCCCGCGCTCAGGATGGACGGCCTGGTTGCCGTGAGCGGCGTGGCTTCGGCTGGCCCGGCGTTTTCCGTCGATCAGCCAGGAACAGAAAACGCGGGCACCCGTCACGCGCCGATCCACGGCAGACCGCGGAAACACCAGCCCGAGACCGTTTTCCGATGACCCTGGCCGTCCTTGTCGCCTTCGAAGCCTTCCAGCAGGTCAAACGCCTGCGTAAAGCCCACCTGGGTTGCAGCGATAGCAGCGAGCTTCGAGCGGGCTGCGCTGCGGCACAGAAACAGTACAGGTGTGTCCTGCGCGGCAACCTTGCCCAACTGGTCGAGAAACTCCGGGTTCGGTACGCCACCCGGATAACGTGTCCACTCGACGTGGGCGTATTGCCCATCACCGATGACCGGCCGGCCTACCCAGTCGAGCTCGGCGCGGGTGCGAACGTCAACAAGGCGTGTGCGCGGATCAAGTTGAAAAAGCTCGAATGCCTCCGCGGGCGAAAGCGCGCCTGCGTACGGCAACTGGTTCTCGACACGCCGTTTTTCGGCCTGCGCGTACAACTGTTCGAGCGTGCTCATGACGGCAAATCTCCTTCGTGCTGGAAACCAAAAGGTCATTCTAGCGCGCAGGCTACGTCACGCGTACCTGGCCGTTCGGCCGGTGCAAAATCCACCGGACGCCTGTTATGCTCCATCGAGGTGCAAACATGACTTTGTGCACCAAAACGGGATGGATGGATTGGTCTCGCTAACTGTGAGCACTGTTATGGTGCGTATTCATGTGGGCCGTCGTGGTCAATGCGCGGTTTTGCGTATCGGAATTCCCTGTAAGTGCGCGTAGTGGAAGGCTTTCGCGCCAGTCTGGAACATGTTGGCATGGAAGCTGCTTTATACGACCCGATCGATTCAATCGCCGTTTTTTTAGCCCGATCTGCCAGATCGGATAGACGTGCGGTGGCGGGTCAGCTAGATTTGGGCGGCGGCAGAATCCGCCGAATTCGTTAATCAGGAGAATAGGTTATGAGTAAATCCGTGGCCGACGTCATGCAACTCGTCAAGGACGAGGACGTCAAGTTTGTCGACTTTCGTTTCACCGACACGCGCGGCAAGGAGCAACATGTTTCGGTGCCGGTGTCGCACTTCGACGAAGACAAATTCGAAAGCGGCCATGCGTTCGACGGTTCTTCGATTGCCGGCTGGAAGGGCATTGAAGCTTCGGACATGCTGCTCGTTCCGGACGCCGACACGGCGTTCATCGACCCGTTCTACGAAGAGTCGACCCTCGTCATGACCTGTGACGTCGTCGAACCGGCGGACGGCAAGGGCTACGAACGCGACCCGCGTTCGCTGGCAAAGCGCGCTGAAGCGTACCTGAAGAGCACGGGCCTTGGCGACACGGCTTTCTTCGGCCCGGAACCCGAATTCTTCATTTTCGACTCGGTCCGCTGGAACACGGACATGTCGGGCTGCTTCGTGAAGATCGGCTCGGAAGAAGCACCGTGGTCGTCGGGCAAGGAATTCGAAGGCGGCAACACGGGTCACCGTCCGGGCACGAAGGGCGGCTACTTCCCGGTCGCGCCGGTCGACCAGTTCCAGGACATCCGCTCGGAAATGTGCCTGCTGCTCGAACAGATCGGCATTCCGGTCGAAGTGCACCACCACGAAGTGGCAGGTCAAGGCCAGAACGAAATCGGCACCAGATTCTCGACGCTCGTGCAGCGCGCGGACTGGACGCAGCAACTGAAGTACATCGTCCACAACGTCGCGCATACGTACGGCAAGACGGCTACGTTCATGCCGAAGCCGGTCGTGGGCGACAACGGTTCGGGCATGCACGTTCACCAGTCGATCTGGAAGGACGGCCAGAACCTGTTCGCAGGTAACGGCTATGCGGGCCTGTCGGAATTCGCGCTGTTCTACATCGGCGGCATCATCAAGCACGCCCGTGCCCTGAACGCGATCACGAACCCGACGACGAACTCGTACAAGCGTCTCGTGCCGCACTTCGAAGCACCGGTGAAGCTGGCCTACTCGGCACGCAACCGCTCGGCATCGATCCGCATTCCGCACGTGTCGAACCCGAAGGGTCGCCGTATCGAAACGCGCTTCCCGGATCCGATGGCCAATCCGTACCTGTGCTTCTCGGCGCTGATGATGGCGGGTCTCGACGGCGTGCAGAACAAGATCCATCCGGGCGAAGCAGCGGACAAGAACCTGTACGACCTGCCGCCGGAAGAGGATGCAAAGATCCCGACCGTGTGTGCCGGCCTCGACCAGGCGCTGGACGCATTGCACAACGACCGCGAGTTCCTCACGCGCGGCGGCGTGTTCACGGATTCGATGATCGACGCTTACCTGGAACTGAAGGAAGCGGAACTTCAACGTGTGCGTATGACCACGCACCCGGTCGAGTTCGAACTGTACTACTCGCTGTAAGTGGCGATGGCGCTTCGCCGGAGGAAGGCGAAGCGCGCGTCCGAACGTTCGCGACTGGTCACGAAGGGACGGCGGCGCCGTCCCTTTTTTGTTGAGCGCTCGCGCAGCGTTGCTGGACCGTTTTCAATGCTGTTGCCGTACCTCGAATTAGCCGTGTTCGCCTCATCACCGTTTCATACCGACCAGATTGATACAAGATGGATCTGAAGAATCTGATCAAGGCCAGGAAAGGGCACGCCGAACCGCTGTCGAGCGACGCCCAGCTCCTCGAATCCGGTCTGCTGCCTGGATTCGAAGCGTTGCCGACGGTTGTGCTGGTGCTGGAAAAGCGCACGTTGCGCGTCGCGTTCGCGAATCCTTCCGCCGAATCGATGCTTGATCTGTCGCGCCGGCAACTTACGCAGATGATGTGGCCGGATATTTTCTCGAGCGCGGACGAGTTGCTGCTCACAATCGCCTCGATCGCCGAACACCGTTTCCATGCGACCCATCTCGATGCGGTTCTCGAGCGGCCCGGCCACGAACCGCTGCATGTGCATGCGATCGTCGGTTTTCTCGAGAGCGCGCCTGACTACGTGCTACTCGAACTCTTCGAGAACGAACGACATCTGCGCACCGATCGCGAAGAGCGTATCCAGGATCTGACCGCAGTGAACAAGCAGTTGATCCGCAATCTGGCGCACGAAATCAAGAACCCGCTTGGCGGCATCCGGGGCGCCGCGCAACTGCTTGAATTCGAATTGAGTGCGCGTGAACGCGACGAGCTGCGCGAGTACACGCAGGTCGTCATCAAGGAATCCGACCGGCTGCAGACGCTCGTCGACCGGCTGCTTGAGCCGCACCGTCATCCGCATATCGTGGGCGACGTGAACATTCACGAGGTGTGCGAGCGCGTGCGCGCGGTGATTCTCGCGGAGTTTCCGCGCGGTCTCACAATCGAGCGCGACTACGATGTGAGCGTGCCCGACTTGCGTGGCGACAAGGAGCAGCTGATCCAGGCGCTCCTGAACATCGTGCGCAATGCGGCCGAAGCATTACGTGAACGTATTCTGCAAGGCGATGCGCGTATTGAATTGCGCACGCGCGTCGCGCGCAAGGTCACGATTGCGAAACGCCTTTGTAAGCTGGCATTGGACTTGCATATCATCGACAACGGTCCCGGTATTCCCGAGGATATCCGGGACCGCATCTTCTATCCGCTCGTTTCGGGGCGTGAGGATGGAAGCGGTCTTGGCCTGACGCTCGCGCAGACATTCGTACAACAGCACGACGGTCTGATCGAAGTGGAAAGCCGGCCGGGTCACACCGAATTTCAGATCCTGCTGCCCCTTGAGTAATCGCCCGTTCCGTTCATGACAGACAGGCATTCAAGGGTGCAGCACACTCGCTGACGCACCTCAAGACTTCCGAACGACCATATGAAGCCGATCTGGATAGTAGACGACGATCAATCGATCCGCTGGGTGCTCGAAAAAGCCCTCGCACGGGAAAATTTCGCGACACGCAGTTTCGCGAACGTGCGCGAGGCGGCGGGCGCGCTGGATCACGACAGCCCACAGGTGCTGGTGTCCGACATCCGGATGCCAGGCGGCTCCGGCCTCGATCTGTTGCAGACCGTCCGCGACCGCGTGCCGGGTCTGCCCGTCATCATCATGACGGCCTTCTCCGATCTGGATAGTGCCGTTGCGGCGTTCCAGGGCGGCGCGTTCGAGTATCTCGCCAAGCCGTTCGACGTCGACAAGGCGGTCGAACTGATTCGCCGCGCGGTCGACGAAAGCATGCGCGGCGAACAGACGTGGGACGATCGCGTCGCGGATGCACCGGAAATGCTCGGCCAGGCGCCGGCGATGCAGGACATGTTTCGCGCGATCGGGCGGCTGTCTCATTCCGCGGCAACCGTGCTCATCACCGGCGAATCAGGCACCGGTAAAGAGCTTGTTGCACGCGCGCTGCACCGTCATAGCCCGCGCGCGAACGGTCCGTTCATCGCGCTCAACACGGCGGCGATCCCGAAGGATCTGCTGGAATCCGAACTGTTCGGTCACGAACGCGGCGCGTTCACCGGCGCACAGGCGATGCGGCAAGGTCGCTTCGAGCAGGCCGAGAACGGCACGCTCTTCCTCGACGAGATCGGCGATATGCCATTCGATCTGCAGACGCGTCTGTTGCGCGTGCTGTCGGATGGCCAGTTTTATCGTGTCGGCGGGCACAATCCACTGCGTGCAAACGTGCGGGTCATCGCGGCGACTCACCAGAATCTCGAATCGCGCGTGCGCCAGGGTTTGTTCCGCGAGGATCTGTATCACCGTCTGAACGTGATCCGTCTGCGACTGCCGGCGTTGCGCGAACGCAGCGAGGATATTCCGCTGCTCACGCGTCATTTTCTGCAGAAGAGCGCACGCGATCTGGGCGTCGAGCCGAAGCGCGTGTCCGACGAAACGCTCGCGTATCTGGCGTCGCTCACGTTTGCCGGCAACGTGCGGCAGCTTGAGAACCTGGCTAACTGGCTGACGGTCATGGCGCCGGCGCAGACGATCGAGATCAAGGATCTGCCGCCGGATCTCGTGCCCCCGGCAGCGGGTAACGCGGATATTGTCGCGGGCGGGGGGCTCGCCGCCGACGCCGCCGGCAATGCAATGGCCGCGGCTGGAACGAACGGCGCGTCGTCGCCGTCACCGCTCTCCGCGACGCCTGGCGTGCCGGCAACCCCGCCGGTGAGTCTGTGGGAGAGTGGATTGCGAACTGAAGTGGCCCGTATGCTGCGCGAAAATTCGGCCGATGTGATGGACGAGCTGTCGCGCCGTTTCGAGGCCGCGGTGATTCGCGAAGCGCTCGATTTCACGCGTGGACGTAAAGTCGAAGCAGCGGAGCGTCTCGGTATCGGACGCAATACGATTACGCGCAAGATCCAGGAGTTAAACCTCGAATAGCCGTTCGGCGGGGTCAACCGCATCAAGGGCCGTTCCACGCGCGTTGTCGCGCATGGAACGGCCTTTCTGTTTCTGGTGGTGACGTTTCCGGGGGCGTTGCCGGTTTGATATGCCGAACGGCCAGGTCGCGGCGCGATCCGGCGGCAGGGCATAATCGGTGCTGTTCCTCTTTTGACAGCTCACCATGCCCGCAGCGCGTTCCTGGCCTCGCAGTACTGATCCGTTCATCCATCTCGAAGCGCTTCACGATTCCGCGTCCATGGCGTGGGTCGGCGAACAGAATGCACGCACGAGTGCCGCATGGCGCAACGGCGAGCGTTTCGACGCGCTGACGCAGCGCCTCGCAAGCGCGTATCTGCCGCGCGAGCGGCCGGTTATTCCGAGCCGCTGGAAAGACTGGGCATATGACTTCTGGCAGGACGATCGCAATCCAAAGGGTCTCTGGCGACGTACGTCCTGGGCAAGCTGGCGCAATGGTTCGCCGCAATGGCAAAACCTGCTCGACTTCGACGCGCTGGGCGACGCCGAAGCCACGCCGTGGGTCTGCGCCGATATCGACATCCTGTATCCGGACGGTGACCGCGCGCTGATCGCCCTGTCGCCGGGCGGATCCGACGCGACGATTGTGCGCGAGTTCGACATCGACAATCAGCGCTTCGTGTCAGACGGCTTCACGATTGCGGTGGCGGGCAAGCACACGGCATCGTGGATCGATCGGGATACGCTGTATGTCGGCTGGGACAATGGCGACACAACGCTCACGCGCTCGGGTTATCCGCGTGAGGTCCGCCGCTGGGTGCGAGGCACCGCGCTCGACAATGCACCGGTTGTCTTCGCCGGTGAATTCGACGACATCGGCGTGGAGGCGCATTACGACCCCGTCGAGCAGCGTCATTCCGCGGTGCGTGATGTCGATTTCTTCGATTCGCACACGTACTGGCCCGACGCGAAGGGCGTGTGGCAGCGCTACGACGTGCCGTCGCACGTTTCGGTGGGCGGCTGGCACGGCTGGCTGCTGCTCGAACCGCGTCTCGACTGGAAGTGTGATGGCGTCGTTCATGCAGGTGGCGCGTTGCTCGCGATCCGTGAGACTGCATTTCTCGCGGGGAACCGGCAATTCGTGCCGCTTTTCACGCCGACACCGCTCACGTCCGCCTGTGAGTGGACGCATTCGCTCAACATGCTGATCGTGTCGTACCTCGACGATGTCGAAAGCCGTACGCTGCTCTGGCAACCGCTGCAATCGGTCGACAGCGAGTGGCGTTGGGAATCGCGCACGTTTCCGTCGCGCGAAACATCGCAGGTGGATGTCTCGCCGATCGAGGCCACGCTCAACGATGAAGTTTACGTCGACGTCGACGATTATCTGCAACCTCCCGAATACTGTCTCGCCGATCTCGCACAGGAAGAGCTGACTGCATGGACCGTGCTGGATCGCTGGCCCACGCAGTTCGACGCCGCGCCGCTCACGGTGAAACGCGAATACGCGCAGTCGAAAGACGGCACGCGGGTGCCGTATACCGTCGTCGGCGCGCGGCGCATCCTGGATACGCCGACTTCGGTTGCGAGTCCGTGTCTGCTGACAGGCTATGGCGGCTTTGCTGTCCCGCTGACGCCGGACTATCTCGTGAGTCCGGGTATCGGCTGGCTGGAGCAGGGCGGCATCTATGTGGTTGCACATATCCGTGGCGGTGGCGAGTACGGGACGCAATGGCATCTGGCCGCGCAGCGCGAACATCGGCAACGCGCGTTCGACGACTTTATCGCCGTCGCTGAAGCGTTGATTTCCGACGGCGTGACAACCGCGGCGCAGCTCGGCATTCAGGGTGGCAGTAACGGCGGCCTGCTTGTCGCCGCGTGCATGACGCAACGTCCGGAACTCTTCGGTGCTGTCGTGTGCGAGGTGCCGCTGCTCGACATGCAGCGATATCACCTGTTGCACGCGGGTGCGTCGTGGATGGACGAATATGGCGACCCCGACGATCCGCACGAAGCGCGTGCGCTTGCGGCGTACTCGCCGTATCACCGTGTGTCGGCGAACGTGAAGTATCCGGCCGTGCTGTTCACGACATCGACGAGCGACGATCGTGTGCATCCTGGGCACGCACGCAAGATGGTGGCGCGCATGCAGGCGTGGGGTCACGCGGACGTCTGGTACTGGGAGAACACCGACGGCGGACACGGTTCAGGTTCCGATGCGCTGGAGCGTGCCGCTTACGATGCAATGGTGTTCGGGTTTCTGTCGTCGCGGCTGACGTCGTAACGCTCAGCGTTCGTTCCCAGCTGACGCGCGCCGCGAAGCGTTGAGCGCAGCACGCGTGCGCGTGCGGGTGTGCGTGCGTGTTCAGCCGATCTGCGCGACAACCGGCGCATGGTCGGACGGCTGATCCCATTTGCGCGGAACGCGATCGACATCGCATGACGTGCACGAACCGGCGAGCACGTTCGAGAGCAGGATATGGTCGATGCGAACGCCCGCGTTGCGACGGAATGCGAGCATCCGGTAGTCCCACCACGTGAAGGTCTTCTCCGGGTGTTCGAATTTCCGGAAGGCATCCACCAGACCCAGTTCGACGAGCCGTACGAACTGCGCGCGCTCTTCCGGCGAAACAAGATTCTGTCCTTCCCACGCCTTCGGATCGTGCACGTCGCGATCTTCAGGAGCGATGTTGTAGTCGCCGAGCAGGGCGAGCTTCGGGTGCTGCGTGAGTTCACCCGAGACCCAGTCGTGAAGCGCGTCGAGCCAGCGCAGTTTGTAGGCGAATTTGTCGGTGCCTGGCGCCTGGCCGTTCGGAAAATACGCCGAAATAATGCGCACGCCTTCGATGGTCGCGGCGATCACACGTTGCTGCGGGTCCTCGAAACCAGGGATGTTGCGCACGATCGAGGTCTCGTCGACGGCAAGTCCATCGCGCACGAGGATGCCGACGCCGTTGTAGGTTTTCTGACCGGCGAACCAGCTTCGATAACCTTTGGCCTCGAGTTCCGCACGCGGAAATTTTTCGTCGGGAAGCTTGAGTTCCTGCAGACACAGAACGTCGGCCTGGCTCGTTTCGAGCCAGTCGGTTACATGCTGCAGGCGAACCTTCAGCGAGTTCACATTCCAGGTGGCGATTTTCATTCGATGTCGAAGAGTGCGGGCGCGATGAGCAGGAGTTTACATGAAGGTGGCGCGTGGCTGGATTCCTTCCGGTGTGCATCAAGACGAACGTCGCACAGACCCGGCAAGGACGCGTCGTCATCAGGGTAAATAATTGTCGGGGCCTGGCATCGCGCAGCGTATAGTGGGGTGACACTCACGTTTCAGGGGCACATCATGGCCGAGCTCTATCCTGCCATTTACAAGGACTTCGAAGTGCATCCGCTTGTTTTCTCGCGGGAATTCAACAAGTTCGACGGCCACAAGAAACACGCGGAAGGTTATGACGTCGCAGTGCGCGTCTGCCGTCCGGGCGCGATCAGCGGCTCGAAGGCAAGCCGCGTATTTCGGCTCTCGCGTCAACTGACGTTTTCCGATTTCGGCGTGGCCAAACGCAGCGCAAGCCGGTATGGCGAAGACATCATCGACGGAAAAATCGAAGGCGCGACCGTAGCCGATCTGTGAGCATGCGAAATAATTTACATGACTGTTTGACGTTCCGTGGGTGCGCCAGTACAATTCGCTTCCTCTGACGCGGGGTGGAGCAGTCTGGCAGCTCGTCGGGCTCATAACCCGAAGGTCACAGGTTCAAATCCTGTCCCCGCAACCAAATATCGTCTTGTCGTTTTCACCGTCAAGGCAATGCATCAATCCGGCGACCCTGTCGTCAGCAAAACCCGCTTCGGCGGGTTTTTGTTTTGTGCGTCCAGCAGATATGTTGGCGCGATCTCTTCCATACGTTCAGTTTATCGATACCCGCTTGATACGGTAGAAGCGGAATGCCATATCAGTGAGCCATTCAGTAGCTCGCTCATTTCCTTGCTCCAGCTAAATCGCGCATTTCTAAAACAGGAATAGTGCCAGGCCAGCTTTCCACGGAGTGGTCGATCGACACACGCGTGCACAGGACCTGCGATCGCTGTTTCACCGGTCCACGTTCCGAAGCACGCCGTGACCTTGTCCAGATGGGTAAACGGGTTCCATGCGCCTTCTGACGTCGTTAGAATCGAGGCAATCAAAGGGAGCCGCTGATGGACCTGATCATTCGTCGTGCTGTCCTGCCGGGGCATCTCCCGGGTCGCAATGAACCTGTCGATATCGGCATCGAGGCGGGTCGCATTCATACCGTTGAGCCGCGCCTTGCCGCCATCGCACCGGAAGAAATCGACGCCGCGGGCGCGCTCGTCACGCCACCTTTCGTCGATCCGCATTTCCATATGGATGCGACGCTGTCGTATGGCCTGCCGCGCGTGAATGCTTCGGGCACATTGCTGGAAGGCATCGCGCTCTGGGGCGAGCTCAAGCCGCAGCTCACCCAGGAGGCGCTGATCGAGCGTGCGCTGCAGTATTGCGACTGGGCGGTCGCGCGCGGGCTGCTGGCCATTCGCACACACGTGGACATCTGCGATCCACGTCTCCTTGCCGTGGAAGCGCTACTCGAAGTGAAGCGCCGTGTCGCGCCGTATCTGGACATGCAGCTGGTCGCGTTCCCACAGGACGGCGTGCTGCGCAGCGCGGGCGCATTTGACAACCTCAGGCGCGCGGTATCGATGGGCGTCGATGTAGTCGGTGGTATTCCGCATTTCGAACGGACCATGGCCGATGGCGCGGAGTCGGTGCGTATTTTGTGTGAATACGCGGCGGAGCAGGGATTGCGCGTAGACATGCATTGTGATGAATCCGACGACCCCATGTCGCGTCACATCGAAACGCTCGCTGCGCAGTCGCATCGTCTCGGTTTGCATGGACGCGTCACGGGCTCGCATCTGACGTCGATGCATTCGATGGACAACTACTACGTCAGCAAACTGCTGCCGTTGATGCGTGAAGCGGGCGTTGCCGCGATCGCCAATCCGTTGATCAACATCACGTTGCAGGGTCGCAGCGACACGTATCCGAAGCGGCGTGGCATGACGCGCGTGCCGGAGATGCTTGCGGCCGGCATCAACGTCGCGTTTGGTCACGATTGCGTGATGGATCCCTGGTATGGCCTCGGTTCTGGCGACATGCTCGAAGTTGCGCACATGGGCCTGCACGTCGCGCAGATGACCAGTCAGGACGGTATCCGCGCGTGCTTCGATGCGGTGACGGTCAACGCAGCACGTATTCTCGGGCTGGAAGGCTACGGCATCGAGCCTGGCTGCGAGGCAAATCTGGTCGTCCTCGATGCGCGCGACCCCGCTGAGGCAATCCGTCTGCGTGCGGCGCGCCTCGCGGTGATCCGGCGTGGCAAGGTGGTCAGTCGTATGCCGGCCTCGACAGCGACGCTTACGCTCGAAAACCGGCCGTCGTCGGTCGATTTCAGGTTGCATCGTTGATGCGCCCGCGGATAGAGAAAAAGCCTGTGATTGCGTGAGCAATCGCAGGCTTTCCATAAAGCGCATGACGTGCCGCTCTGCACATGAGAAGCAATGCAGGACGCGTCCATGCCTGCTGCCGCACACCGGTATGCCGCACCTCCGCACGGCATCAGGGCAACCCCACGCCCGATGCCGCCGGTAGCGTCACGTCACCGGCTAATGCGCAGCGCCTGGCGTCATGCCGTTATGACGCAGCAACGCGTCGATATTCGGCTCGCGGCCGCGGAACGCCTTGAACGATTCCATTGCCGGCCGGCTGCCGCCAACCTCGAGGATTTCCTTGCGATATCGCGTGCCGGTGGCCACGTCGAGCACACTGCCGTTCTTCGCCTGCGCGGCTTCCTCAAACGCTGCGTACGCGTCGGCGGACAGCACTTCCGCCCACTTGTAGCTGTAGTAACCCGCCGCGTAACCACCGGCGAAGATATGACTGAACGTGTTCGGCCAGCGCGAGAACGAAGCTTGCGGAATCACGTGGAAGCGCTCGTTGATTTCGCGCGCAAGGTCGTTCGCGCTCTTCCCGCCGGACGGGTCGAAGTCAACGTGTAACGACATGTCGAACATCGAGAAGACGATCTGCCGCAGCGTGCCAAGGCCGCTCTGGAAATTCTTCGCGGCGAGCATCTTGTCGTACAGCGGACGCGGCAGCGGGGCCGCGCTCTCGACGTGCGAGGTCATGTCGCTCAGTACGTCCCACTCCCAGCAGAAGTTCTCCATGAACTGCGACGGCAGTTCGACGGCATCCCATTCGACGCCGTTGATGCCCGACACGCCCAGTTCATCGACGCGCGTCAGCATGTGATGCAGGCCGTGACCGAACTCGTGGAACAGCGTGATCACTTCGTCGTGCGTGAAGCACGCCGGCTTGCCGCCGACCGGCGCCGAGAAATTACACGTGAGATATGCCACAGGTGTCTGCACATCGCCTTCTGCGCGCCTGCGACGCGTGCGCGCGTCGTCCATCCAGGCACCGCCACGTTTGCCTTCGCGTGCGTACAGATCGAGATAGAACTGCGCGACAAGCCCGCCATCCTGATTCTCGACGCGGAAAAAACGCACGTCCGGGTGCCACGTCGTCGCTTCGTCACGGCGGATGCGCACGCCGAACAGCGTCTCCGTCACCTTGAACAGGCCCTTCAGCACCGCGTCTTCCGGGAAGTACTGTTTGACCTCGTTCTCGGAGAACGAGTAGCGCTTCTGACGCAGCCGTTCAGCGGCGAACGTCATGTCCCACGGTTGCATACCGGTCAGGCCAAGCTCGCTGGCAGCGAACTCGCGCAACGCCTTCCAGTCCTCTTCCGCGTGCGGGCGCGCGCGTGTCGCGAGGTCCTCGAGGAACGCCATCACCTGTTCGGGCGACTCTGCCATCTTGGGCGCCAGCGATACTTCCGCGAAATTCCTGAAGCCCAGCATCTTCGCTTCTTCGTCGCGCACTTTCAGTTCTTCGGCGAGGACGGCCGTGTTGTCCCACTCGGCCTTGCCGTTGCCGTACGCGGCGCCCAGTTCCGAGGCGCGCGTCGAATAGACTCGGTACATCGTCTCGCGCATCGCGCGGTTTTCCGAATACTGCATCACCGGAAAATACGACGGGAAATGCAGCGTGAATTTCCAGCCTTCCTTGCCGTCACGCTGGGCCGCTTCACGCGCGCCTTCGATGACGTCTTCCGGCAGTCCAGCGAGCTCCGTCGCGGTCGTCGCGATGTATGCGTATGCGTTGGTTGCGTCGAGCACGTGATCGGAGAACGATTTCGAGAGCCCGGCCTGACGTTCCTGCAATGCCGCGAAGCGTGGCTTCTGGTCTTCGGGCAACTCGGCGCCTGACAGACGGAAGTCGCGCAACGCGTTGCCGAGAATCTTCTTGCGCTCGCCGGTCAGCGACGCGAAATCGGCGCTGGCATTGAGTGCCTTGTATTTCTCGTAGAGCGCGAGATTCTGTCCGACGCTCGACCAGAACTCAGTCATGCGCGGCAGATTTTCACCATGGACCGCGCGCAGTTCCGGCGTATCGGCCACTGCGTTCAAATGGCCGATCACGCCCCAGGCACGCGAAAGCGGTTCGGTCGCGCGTTCGACGGGTTCGACGACGTCGGCCCACGAAGCCGGTGTGACCGGCGCGCTCGCGCGCTCGACGGCAGCGGTCGCGCTGGCGAGCAGCACATCGAGCGCGGGGGTGACGTGTTCAGGACGGATCTCGCCAAATCGCGGCAGATCGGTGAAATCGAGGAGCGGATTGTCCGCGTCCGGGCGGGTACTGGCTGACGAAGATGACATAAGGCTTCCTGTCTGTCGCGGATCAAAAAAGGGCTACGCGCGAGCGGTCGTGGCAACGCGTCCCGCGCCCGTCATGGAAGTTATTGGGGCAGGAGACGCCGTTTCCAACCGTCAGGAAGCAAATTATCAGAAGTTGATCTGCCCGGTGCGGTTCGGCGCGTTATCTGTATCCGGCACGATGCAGCGGTATCCAGTGCCGGAATGGCGCCGGGTGACTTCACGCGGCAGTCAGAGCTGCTGCGCGTTCGGCCGCTTCGATCGTGTTGACGAGCAGCATCGTGATCGTCATCGGCCCCACGCCGCCCGGCACTGGCGTGATGTGGCCGGCCACTTCCCTGACACCCGCGAAGTCGACATCGCCGCACAGCTTGCCGGCGTCGTCGCGATTCATGCCGACGTCGATGACCGTCGCACCCGGTTTCACCATGCCAGCCGTCAGGATGTTGCGCAGGCCTGTTGCCGCGACGACCACGTCGGCGTTACGTGTGTGCGCGGCGAGATCGCGGGTCTTGCTGTGGCAGATCGTGACGGTCGCGCCGGCTTCGAGCAGCAGCAGCGCCATCGGCTTGCCCACGATATTCGAACGGCCGATCACCACGGCTTCCGCGCCTTTCAGGTCGATGCCGTACGCTTCGAACATCTTCATCACGCCATACGGCGTGCACGGACGAAACAGCGGCTTGCCGGTCATCAGTGCACCGGCGTTGGCCACGTGAAAGCCGTCGACGTCCTTTTCAGGCGCGATCGCTTCGATGACCTTGTGGCTGTCGATATGCGACGGCAGCGGTAGCTGGACCAGAATGCCGTGAATTTTCGGATCGCGGTTCAGTTCGTCGATGCGGGCCAGCAGATCGGCTTCCGACAACGATGCCGGAAACCGGTCATACGAAGAGAAGAGGCCATTGTCCTGGCACGCCTTCACCTTGTTGCGGACATAGACTTCGCTCGCGGGATTGTCGCCGACGAGTACGACCGCAAGACCCGGCTGATGACCGCGGGCGGTGAGGGCAGCGGCGCGTATGGCGACGTCGGCGCGCAAGGTTCGGGAGAGGGCGTTGCCGTCGATGAGGGTGGCTGTCATGGTCGGTCGAGAATGGGCGGTTCGGAATACGGGAGCGCGATGGATGCGTGACAGGCGCATGAGCACATAGGTGCGTCGTGACGTCCGCCGGCACGCGATGCGACGTGAAGAAAAGCGCGCGGCGCAGAATCTGCGCCGCTGCGAAGCCTCACATTATACCGTCGCGTCCCGCAGGACCGGACACACTCAGGGCTGGGTTGCCTGCCAGGAAGAATCAGGATCGAACGACTTGATGGCCGCCGTGGCGCGCGGTGTCCGCGGCCCGAGGTTCTTCTGATAAAGCTGGCCGTCCTGATTGACGATGAAGCTCATCACTCCGGTCTTGCCGTATTCCGCCGGCCACGCGACGAGGCCGAAACCCTTGCTTAACTCGCCACCTTCCACATAGCTCTCTGCGCCGCCTTTCGCGTGCGAACCTTGCGCCGTGAGGATCCGGTAGTGATACCCGTGATACGCCTCGTCGGGGTTGATACCGTTGGGCATCGTGGCGGCGAGCGGTCCGAGCGGGCTTTCCGGTTCACCTGGCGCGCTGACCCAGTACAGGCCGTCGCGTTTGCCCGACGAACTGACGAACTTCTGCGCGTAGTGCTGCGTGACGTTGTGGTAATCGTTCTGCGCATCGATGTAGGCGAGCGACGTGAGCATGGCCGAACGCTCATTGCGGCCGATGCGTCGCGTCAATATCTCGTCCCGTGCGGCAGGGGGATCGAAACGCCAGCCTTTCGATGTTTGCTCGAGCGGAATCGGCAGCGTCCAGCCGTCGGTGCCGACGGCCAGATGGGCCGTCGTGTGGCCGTTCTGCGGCTCGGCCTCGGTGACGATTTGATGTTCCTTTGCCCACGCGCCCAGGAACGCGAGGATGTCATCCTGACCGATAGACTCGGTCGGGATGAAGCGGGGGTAGTCGTCGCCGAGAACGTGTCGCATCTCCGTGTGATCGTTGCGGGCGAGGGCGTCGACGAAGGCATTGGCCGCCGCGTCGGGCGTCGCGTAGATGGCCTGTGCATGAGCCGATGTCGTGCCGAGCAGCAGCGCCGGCGCCACCAGCATCGTGGACGTCGTGCCGAGCGCGAGGGCGGACGCGGTTGCATAGGCGCGCCATGTTTCGCGTGCAGGTAAGCGAATCATCAGAAACTCCTTTTGATCGTTCAACGATGCCGGCCGATATGGCCACCACCACCGCCGCCGCTTCGCATTCCACCACCGCCGCGCTGGCCGCCACCGTTGGCACCGAGACCGCCGCCGGCGCGTTGCTGACCACCGCCATTGGCGCCGGGACCGCCACCGCCGGAACGGTTCGCCAGTGCATCCCGGCTTGCCTGACCGCGCTGGGCGTCCTGACGTGCGCCGTTGCCGTCGCCCGCGCCGCGTAGCGCGCTGTCGCGGTTCGTGTTCTGCGCACGGTCGCGCAGGTCGTTGTTGCTTACGCCGCCGCCGTTCGCCCCCGGACGGCTGCCCGCATTGGCGCCGTTGCGGGCGCCTGCGTTGCCACCCTGATGGATATCCTGAACCCGCTGGCTTGCCGGACCGCTGACGTTCTGGCCCGTGCGCGCCTGCAAGGTCTGCCTTGCCTGATCGCGGGAATTGTCGCGGCCGCGGAACTGGTCGCGCTGCGCCTGGTTTGCGCCGCCGGGATTGTTCTGCGTCCGGTTCAGGTTGTTCGTGTTGCGATTGACGTTGTTGTTGCGGTTCCAGTTCGCCGTGCTGGAATTCGCGTTGATGCGGTTATTGACGTTGATGTTGTTGTAGCGATTGACGTTGATATTGACGTCGTGGTTGTTCCAGTTGAAACCGCCCCACAGCGAATTCGTGATCGCCACGCCCGCGCCGAACGCGAGCCCTGCTGCGAGCCCTGTCGCAATCGCATAACCGGGAGGCGGCGGCACATACACAGGCGGATATGCCGGATACGGCCATGCGCCATAGACGACGGTTGGATTGTAGGTCGGGACATAGACGACCTGTGGATTGGCTGGCTGGATCTGGATCGTGTTCTGTTCGACCACGACCTTCTGCTGCTCGCTCGATTTCAGGTTGCCGGCCTGCTGCGCCTGCTTGCGAAGCCGTTGCACCGAATCCATCACGTCACTGGATTGCGCGAGAAAGGCGTTGCCAAGCTGCGTCACCCAGTCTGGTTTGGACGCCATCGTGGCCAGCACCTGTGGAAACGCGACCAGCGACTGAACGCTCGGGTCCCATGGCTGCGAGGCGACGGCCGTCACGGCCGCATCGCCCTGCAGCTTCGAATTGGCCTTCGACCACGCGGCGGCGGCATTCACGTCTTGCGGATACGTGGACGCCATCAGTACCTGCGCGAGCAGCGCATCCGGGTAAAGGGCAATCGGCGCGGTCAGCGAGTCGAGCTGCTGGCTCGACAGCTTCGCCGCAGGGGGCGCCTGCGTCTGCGCGTGCGCCGCGGTGGGTGCGAGCCCCGTCAGCATGGGCGCGCCCGCCAGCGCGGCACACAGAACCAGCACACGTCGATGATGTGCTCCGGACAGTTTCACGATGGAGTCCTCCCGGCTTGATGACATGCGCATAGGCTTTCAGCGGCGAATGCCGCGTCGTCGGCGCGCGTCAGGTCTGACTAAATTAAGGGGGTAGCATGACACTGTCAATCACCATGATGAAATGTGACGTTTCGCGAGAACGAAACACTCACCCCTGAATGGCAGATCAACGGGATAACTAACAAAATGAAGGTCACCGACGCTCACGCGTGCGTAGCCCGCGGCGGGAGGCAAAGGGCAGCAAAGCGGAGGGGGCGGGCATGCGTGCCGGATATCCCGTCGAAGGGTTCTCCGGCACGTGCCAATGGTGGACTTACTGCGGTTGTTGCGGCTTGTTCGACAGCGCCAGTCGCAGCAGATCGGCGACGGTGTTGACGTTGAGCTTTTCCATGATGTTGGCGCGGTGCGCCTCGACGGTCTTGATGCTGATACCGAGATCGTCGGCGATCTGCTTGTTCAGACGCCCTGCGATGATCCGCTCGAGCACCTGATGTTCGCGCGCCGTCAGCTTGCCGAGACGCTCGGCCGCCGCGCGTTGCTGCTGCACGCTGCTGCTTTCGCTGCGCGCCTTGTCGAGCATACGCTCGACCAGTTTGCGCAGTTCGGCTTCGTCGAACGGCTTTTCGATGAAATCCATCGCGCCTTTTTTCATCGTCGACACGGCCATCGGCACGTCGCCATGACCCGTCACGAAGATGATCGGCAGCGACGCGTTGTCGGCGATCAGGCGTTCCTGCAATTCGAGGCCGCTCATGCCCTGCATCCGCACGTCGAGAATCAGGCACGCGATCTGGCCTGCGTGCTGGGCGGGCTGGTAGGCATCGATGAACTGCTCCGCGCTGGAGAAGCACTGCACGCGATAACCATTCGCCTCCAGCAGCCAGCGCAGTGAATCTCGCACGGCCTCGTCATCGTCGACGACAAAGACGGTTTCCTGTGTGGTGACTGGGGTGTTCATGTCTCTCCCGTAACGGTTTGTGGTGTCGGCGCCTCTGACCCGCCGTTGCTCGGGCCGTCGGGCTCTCCAATAGGCAGACTGCAATGGAACGTGGCGCCTGTGATGTGGCCGTCAGATTCGACGTTGTTCACCACCCACAGGCGGCCGCGATGGGATTCGATAATGGAACGGCAAATGTTGAGCCCCATTCCCATGCCATCGGACTTCGTACTGTAAAACGGTTCAAAGAGTCGCTCGGCCGTGCCTTCGTCGACGCCCGGCCCCTGGTCGACGACGTTGATGCTGACAAAGCCGTTCTCCGTTCGCACAACCACGCGGATCACCGGATCGACCGCATTCGGCCGCGCATCGTGCATTGCTTCGGCGGCGTTCTTCAGCAGGTTCACGAGCACCTGTTCGATCAGCACCGGATCGACGTAGATCACCGGCAGACGCGAACGCACGTCGGTAATGATGCGGATACGGCGCTTGCGAGCCTCGATTTCGGCCAGCCCCACGGCATCCGCGACGATATCGGATACGCGCGTGGCCTGCCGCTTCGGCTCGCTGCGCTTCACGAATTCGCGAATCCGCTTGATGATCATGCCGGCCCGCACCGCCTGTTGCGCGGTCTTTTCGAGAACGGGTAACAGGTTGTCCGGAGTCGTCCGGCCAGATTTAACCAGTGCAACCGTTCCTGAGCAATAGTTATTGATCGCGGCGAGCGGCTGGTTCAGCTCATGCGCAAGCGAGGAGGCCATTTCGCCCATCGTCATCAGGCGGCTCGTGAACTGCAGTTTTTCGTCCTGCTGGCGCGCGAGTTCCTGTGCCTGCTTGCGTGTCGTGATGTCGGTCGCGATCTGCATCTGCGCCAGATGGCCGTCCACCCACTGGATGTACTGGCGCCGTACCTCGAACCATTTCTGGATGCCTTGCACATAGACTTCCTGGGCGTCGGCGGCGCTTTCCGTCAGCGCGGCGGCAGGCAGCCCGGCGTACGCGTCGACCATGTCGATTGAATCGGACGAAGCCTGCGCACTGTCGAAGCCCGCGCCGGCCAGCTCCAGATGGCCGTCCGGGCGAATGCCGAACAGGTGCCGGTAATAACGGTTCGCGAACAGCAGTTCGGCTTCGTCGGCGGCGAGCACGGACACGGCGGCGTCGAGGCTTTCGAGCACGGTCGTGAAGCGCTCGTGCGCGGCGGCGAGTTCCTCGCGGGCGCGCTTCGGCTCGGTGATGTCCGTCATCGACGACATCCAGCCGGTCTGGCGTCCCGAGCTGTCGATCAGCGGCGATACATAAAGACGTGCATGGAAGAGCGAGCCGTCCTTGCGGCGCACGCGCAGCTCGAAGCCGGACGAAGGCGCCTTGCCGCGCAGCGTCATGTCGAGCTGACGCTGCATTTCCGGGTAGGCGTCGCGTGGCCAGTAAGGGAAGGGCGCGGTCTTGCCGTTCAGGTCGCTTTCGTCCCAGCCGGTCATGCGGCAGAACGCCGGGTTCACGTGCGTGATACGGCCGTGCATGTCGAGCACGCGCATGCCGATCAGCACCGAGTTTTCCATCGCGCGGCGAAAGAACGCTTCGGCGTACAGCGCCTGCTGCGCCTCGAAGCGCTGGCGCGTGTGCTTCCACAGGCTCCACAAACTCCACAGCACGAAACACGACAGCCCGGCGACGAGCCAGACGAGCGTGTTGTTCGTGAAGTTCGTCATCTGCGGATACGCGTACACGCGCACCGACACGCCCTGGCCGGGCGGATCGAGCGGCAGGTCGTAGAACGCGTCGCGCGGCAGGCGCGGACGCGTCGACGTCGTGGCCAGCTCGCGGTTGTTCACGTCGATGATCGAAATTTTGTACTTCGCCGAAAGCTCGGGCGGGATGTCGTGCTTGAGTATCCCCTCGACCGAAAACACCGCCGCAATCGTGCCGAGAAACTCGCGGTCGCGATACACGGGCGTCTGCAGCGTGATGTAGCCGTTGCCGACGTCGTCGTATATCAGCGGCGAATACACCTGGCGGCGTGTGTCGCGCGCTTCGGCGAACGCGGCTTTCACGGCCTCGTCCATCTGGTTGTCGCTTGGCCGGGCAAGACGCTGGCCGAACACGGGCAGCGCGGTATTGGGCCAGCGCGGCTGCTGCAGGCTCGTGTACCAGTTCATGTAGAGGATTTCGGGATGCCCCTGCATGATGTCCGTGGTGGACACCTGGAACGAATGCGGGTCGCCGTGGCCCGCGACGAGATCGCGCGACAGCGCCTGCACCTGTTCCTGCGCACCAGTCATCGAGAGGCGGATCTGCTGCTGCGCCCACGCGACGTTACGGTAGAGCGTGTCTTCCTGGGTCTGCTGCTCGCGCCGGTTCAGGCTCCAGAGAATCAGGCTCATGACGACCAGGAACACGAGAATCGACAGGAGCGGCGTGAGCAAATAGGAATTCGACCACCATGGTCCATGGTGCCAGCGGGACGGCGCCGTATCCGCCGGCGAGCCGGACGGTCGCGCCGAGCGTGCGAAAAGGCGTTCGGTCAACATGCGTGGCATTGTAGCGCAGCGGGTCCCGGCAAATTAACGCAAAAAACGCTCGAAAGTGGCTCTGATCGGCGCAAACTAGCCGACGTATTCGCGACTCCTCAGTGAATTCGGTGTGCGCCGCAACAATTTTCCGTATTATGAGAAATGATCTCGCAATTTGAAATTTTAGTTGCGAAGAGGTCTGGCGCCTCATTACAATCTCCGGAAAGCTGCCGCGGTTGGACCTCGCCCGCGTCGTCTGTTCAAAGAGCGTTCCTTATATCCAGGAGACGAGTATGTCCGCTGTACCCGACGAAGTGATGAAATATGTCGCCGCCGAAAACGACGACGATCCCCAGGAAACCGGCGAATGGCTGGAAGCGCTGGATGGCGTGATTTCTGCGGTCGGCCCGGATCGCGCTCACTATCTGATCGAAAAGCAGATTGAATTCGCCCGTGTGCACGGCGAGCATCTGGCGTTCTCCGCGAACACTCCGTACATCAACACGATTCCCGTCGCGAACCAGGTGCAGATTCCTGGCGACCAGGATCTCGAACACCGCATCCGTTCGTACACGCGCTGGAACGCCATCGCCATGGTGCTGCGCGCGGGCAAGGACACCAACGTCGGCGGCCACATCGCGTCGTTCGCCTCGGCGGCCACGCTGTATGACGTCGGTTACAACCATTTCTGGCACGCACCGTCGGACAAGCACGGCGGCGATCTCGTGTTCGTGCAGGGCCACTCGTCGCCGGGTGTGTACTCGCGCGCGTTCCTGCTCGGCCGCCTGAGCGAAAACCAGCTCGACAACTTCCGTCAGGAAGTGGGCGGCGAGGGCATTTCGTCCTATCCGCACCCGTGGCTGATGCCGGACTTCTGGCAGTTTCCGACCGTCTCGATGGGTCTCGGCCCGATCATGGCGATCTATCAGGCGCGTTTCATGAAGTACCTGCAGGCGCGCGGCGTGGCGAAGACCGACGGCCGCAAGGTGTGGGCGTTCCTCGGCGACGGCGAAACCGATGAACCGGAATCGCTTGGCGCGATCGGCATGGCCGGCCGCGAACGCCTCGACAACCTCGTGTTCGTGATCAACTGCAACCTGCAGCGTCTCGACGGCCCGGTGCGCGGTAACGGCAAGATCATCCAGGAACTCGAAAGCGAATTCCGCGGTGCTGGCTGGAATGTCATCAAGGTCGTCTGGGGCAGCCGATGGGATGCGCTGTTCCAGCGCGACAAGTCGGGCGCGCTGATGCGGCGGATGATGGACGTCGTCGACGGCGAGTACCAGACGTACAAGTCGGAGTCGGGCGCGTTCGTTCGCGAGCATTTCTTCAATACGCCGGAACTGAAGGCACTGGTCGCCGACTGGTCCGATGAAGACATCTGGAATCTGAATCGTGGTGGCCACGATCCGCACAAGATCTACGCGGCATTCCACCAGGCATCGAATTCGAAGGGCCATCCGACCGTGATCCTCGCGAAGACGATCAAGGGCTACGGGATGGGCGAAGCCGGCCAGGCGATGAACATCACCCACCAGCAGAAGAAAATGCAGGTGGACCAGCTGAAGAAATTCCGCGACCAGTTCCGTCTGCCGATTCCTGACGACCAGCTCGTCAACGTGCCGTACCTGAAGTTCGAAGAAGGCTCGAAGGAACTCGAGTACATGCGCAGCCGCCGCCAGGAGCTGGGCGGCTACCTGCCGGCGCGTCGCCAGAAGGCCGAATCGCTGCCGGTGCCGGAACTGGGCGTGTTCGAGCCGCTCCTGAAGGGTACGGGCGAAGGCCGCGAGATCTCCACGACGATGGCGTTCGTGCGGATCCTGAACATCCTGCTGAAGGACAAGGCGCTTGGCAAACGTATCGTGCCAATCGTGCCGGATGAATCGCGTACATTCGGCATGGAAGGTCTCTTCCGTCAGATCGGCATCTGGAATCAGGACGGCCAGAAGTACGTGCCGGAAGATTCCGACCAGCTGATGTTCTACCGTGAATCGGAAACCGGCCAGATCCTGCAGGAAGGGATCAACGAAGCCGGCGGCATGTGCGACTGGATCGCAGCCGCGACGTCGTACTCGACGCACGGCGAGATCATGATCCCGTTCTACATCTTCTATTCGATGTTCGGCTTCCAGCGTATCGGCGATCTGGCATGGGCGGCGGGCGATATGCGCGCACGCGGTTTCCTGCTGGGCGGCACGGCTGGCCGCACGACGCTGAACGGCGAAGGTCTGCAGCACGAGGACGGCCACTCGCTGATGTGGGCGGCTTCGGTGCCGAACTGCGTGAGCTATGACCCGACGTTCGGCTACGAACTCGCCGTCATCATGCAGGACGGCCTGCGCCGCATGGTGCAGGAGCAGGAAGACGTGTACTACTACGTCACCGTGATGAATGAAAACTACGAGCATCCTGCGATTCCGCAGGGTGAAGCTGTGGCGGCCGACATCATCAAGGGCATGTACGCGTTCCGTAAAGCGGAAGCCGACAAGAAGGCGCCGCGCGTCCAGCTGATGGGCGCGGGCACGATCTTCAACGAAGTCATTGCCGCTGCCGACTTGCTGAAGAACGACTGGGGCGTCGCGGCCGACCTGTGGAGCGTGCCGAGCTTTACCGAACTGGCACGCGAAGGTCACGAAGTGCAGCGCTGGAACCTGCTGCATCCGACTGAAGAAAAGAAGATCTCGCACGTCGAGAAGCTGCTGAAAGGTGCGCCGGGCCCGGTCATTGCTTCGACCGACTACATCCGCGCGTTGACCGAGCAGATCCGTGCGTTCGTGCCGCAACGTTTCGTCGTGCTCGGCACCGATGGGTTCGGCCGCTCGGATACGCGTGAGAAGCTGCGTCACTTCTTCGAAGTCGACCGTTACTGGGTCACCGTCGCTGCGCTGAATGCGCTGGCTGATGAGGGTACGATTGAGCGCAAGGTTGTGGCCGATGCGCTCAAGAAATACAACCTTGATCCCGCTAAACCCAACCCGATGACCGTCTAAGGCATCGCCCCCGAGCGCCATCGCGTGCTTTCCGGTCCGAAAGGACGGGAAGGCGCGCGCGGCCCAGGAGACACTAACAATGAGTCAAGCGATCGAAGTCAAGGTGCCGGACATCGGCGATTACAAGGACATTCCTGTGATCGAGGTGCTGGTGAAGGCGGGTGACACCGTCGAGAAAGAGCAGTCGCTCGTGACGCTCGAATCAGACAAGGCGACCATGGACGTGCCGAGTTCGGCAGCCGGTGTCGTCAAGGAAGTGAAGGTCAAGGTCGGCGACAACGTGTCGGAAGGCTCGCTGATCGTCGTGCTGGAAGGCGAGGCCGGCGGTGCGAAAGCCGCCGGTACCCCCGCGCCGGCGAAGGAAGCGGCACCGGCAGCAGCCCCCGCTGCCGCGCCTGCCCCGGTTGCCGCAGGCGGCGGCGTGCAGGAAGTGAAGGTTCCGGACATTGGCGATTACAAGGACATCCCTGTGATCGAAGTCGCGGTCAAGGTGGGCGATCGCGTCGAGAAGGAACAGTCGCTCGTCACGCTCGAATCCGACAAGGCGACGATGGATGTGCCGAGCCCGGCCGCCGGTGTCGTCAAGGAAGTGAAGGTCAAGGTCGGCGATAACGTGTCGGAAGGCTCGGTTATCGTGCTGCTCGAGACGGAAGGCGGCGCGGCTCCCGCGGCGGCTCCGGCTGCAGCGGCGCCGAAGCATGAAGTCGAAACGCCGTCCGATGCGCCGCAGGCGCCCGCGCCGGCACCGGCTTCGCCGTCCGCGCTTGCCCAGGCCCCGCTGATTCCGGCGGGTGTAGGCGGTGTCCGCCCCAGCCATGCGTCGCCGTCGGTACGCAAGTTCGCACGCGAACTCGGCGTCGATGTGTCGCGCGTGCCGGGTACGGGACCGAAAGGCCGTATTACGCAGGACGACATCACGGCGTTCGTGAAGGGCGTCATGAGCGGTCAGCGCGCTGCGCCAGCAGGTGCGCCGGCCGCCGCGGGCGGTGGCGAGCTGAACCTGCTGCCGTGGCCGAAGGTCGACTTCGCGAAGTTTGGTCCAATCGATCCGAAGCCGTTGTCGCGCATCAAGAAGATTTCGGGCGCGAACCTGCATCGCAACTGGGTCATGATTCCGCACGTCACGAACAACGACGAAGCGGATATCACTGAGCTGGAAGCGTTGCGCGTCCAGCTGAACAAGGAACACGAAAAGGCGGGCGTGAAGTTCACGATGCTCGCGTTCGTGATCAAGGCAGTCGTCTACGCGCTGAAGAAATTCCCGACGTTCAATGCGAGCCTCGATGGCGATAACCTCGTCTTCAAGCAGTATTACAACGTGGGTTTCGCCGCCGATACGCCGAATGGTCTCGTCGTGCCGGTCATCCGCGATGCGGACAGGAAGGGTCTCGTCGAAATCGCGAAGGAAATGGCCGATATGTCGAAGGCCGCGCGTGAAGGCAAGCTGAAGCCGGACCAGATGCAGGGTGGCTGCTTCTCGATCTCGTCGCTGGGCGGCATTGGCGGCACGCATTTCACGCCGATCATCAATGCGCCTGAAGTCGCGATTCTCGGCTTGTCGCGTGGTGCGATGAAGCCGGTGTGGGATGGAAAGCAGTTTGTTCCCCGCCTGACGTTGCCGCTGTCGCTGTCGTATGACCATCGGGTGATCGATGGCGCGGAAGCTGCACGGTTCAATGCTTATCTCGCTGCGGTGCTTGCCGATTTCCGGCGTGTGATTCTTTGATATTCGCGGGGCGTGGGTCATCTGATACAGGTGATCCACGTCTTCCGTCGAACCGGCTTTCGCGTCGGTCTGTCCGCATTGCCACCTGGCGGGCAGCAAAGGGTGTGTCACCTTTGCTTTCACACCTTCCACGCAGTTCGTTCGACGGATTTCGCTTTCCCGCATCACACGGTCAATAAGAGAAGGGGACACTAATGAGTCTCGTCGAAGTGAAGGTGCCGGACATCGGCGATTTCAAGGACGTCGATGTCATCGAAGTCAATATCAAGCCAGGCGACACCATCGAGGTCGAGCAGGCACTCATGACGCTCGAATCGGACAAGGCGTCCATCGAAGTGCCGAGCGATGCCGCCGGCACGGTCAAGGAAGTCAAGGTCAAGGCCGGTGACAAGGTCTCGCAGGGCACGGTCATCGCGATAGTCGAATCGGCAGGCGCCGGCACGGCCGATGCACCTAAGGCGGTCACGAAAGAACCTGAGAAAACGGGCGCGCCGGCTCCCGGGGCCGCCGCGCCCGCGGAGGCGGCAAAACAGCCTGCTGCCGCCGCGCCGCAGGCCGGCAGCTTCTCAGGTAGCGCCGATATCGAATGCGACATGCTCGTGCTCGGTTCGGGCCCCGGCGGTTATTCGGCCGCGTTCCGTTCGGCCGATCTCGGCATGAAGACCGTGCTCGTCGAGCGCTATGCGACGCTCGGCGGCGTGTGTCTGAACGTCGGCTGTATTCCGTCGAAGGCGCTGCTGCACACCGCGCTCGTCATCGACGAAGCCGAAGCGCTCGGCTCGCACGGCATCACGTTCGGCAAGCCGCAGATCGATCTCGACAAGCTGCGCGACTTCAAGTCGGGCGTCGTCAAGAAGCTGACGGGCGGTCTCGCCGGCATGGCGAAGATGCGCAAGGTCGAGGTCGTGACCGGCACCGGCGCGTTCGTCGGGCCGAATCACATGGAAGTGCAGACCGAAGGTGGCAAGAAGGTCGTCAAGTTCAAACAGGCGATCATCGCCGCGGGCTCGGAAGCGGTGAAGCTGCCGTTCATTCCCGAAGATCCGCGTGTCGTCGATTCGACCGGCGCGCTGGAGTTGCGCCAGATTCCGCAGCGCATGCTCGTGGTCGGCGGCGGCATCATCGGTCTCGAAATGGCGACGGTGTATGCCACGCTCGGCGCGCAGATCGACGTCGTCGAAATGCTCGACGGCCTGATGGCAGGCGCCGACCGCGATCTCGTCAAGGTCTGGGAGAAGTACAACAGCAAGCGTTTCGCGAACGTCATGCTGAAGACGAAAACGACGAAGGCCGAAGCGAAGGACGACGGCATTTACGTTTCGTTCGAAGGCGAGAAGGCGCCGGCCGAAGCGCAGCGCTACGACCTCGTGCTGGTCGCCGTGGGCCGTTCGCCCAACGGCAAGAAGATCGGCGCGGACAAGGCAGGCGTTGCGGTGACCGATCGCGGCTTCATCGACGTCGACAAACAGATGCGCACGAATGTGCCGCACATCTTCGCGATCGGCGATATCGTCGGTCAGCCGATGCTCGCGCACAAGGCTGTACACGAAGCGCACGTCGCCGCTGAAGTGGCGCATGGCGAGAAGGCGTACTTCGACGCGTTGCAGATTCCGTCGGTGGCCTATACCGATCCTGAAGTGGCGTGGGCGGGCAAGACGGAAGACCAGCTCAAGGCCGAAGGTATCAAGTACGGCAAGGCAGTCTTCCCGTGGGCCGCATCAGGCCGGGCGATTGCCAACGGCCGCGATGAAGGCTTCACGAAGCTGCTCTTCGACGAAGAAACGCATCGCGTGATCGGCGGCGGGATCGTCGGGCTGAATGCCGGCGACCTGATCAGCGAAGTGTGCCTCGCCGTCGAGATGGGCGCGGACGCGACGGATATCGGCAAGACAATCCATCCGCACCCGACGCTCGGCGAGTCGATCGGCATGGCGGCTGAATTGTATGAAGGTGTCTGTACTGATCTGCCGCCGCAGAAAAAGAAGTAACGCTCGCCGGTCGGGCGAAAGAAAAACGGCGCGCTCTTTGCAGGGCGCGCCGTTTTTGCTCTCCAGCACGGTTTGCTACAAAATCGGCGCCCAAAAAAATCCCGGCGGTGGCCGGGGAAACGATACGTACTGTTCGAACGTATCGGAGCGTCGGGCCCGACAGCTGCCGTGAAACACGGCGGGCTGCCCGGCGCTATTGCGTGCTGTACCAGCTTGATGTGCTCGCTTGCGGTACTACAGGCTGTTGACGTCCAGTAAAACTTAGACGGTCGCCTTCTTGGTCGAACGCGATGCCTGTGCTGCAGCTTGCGAGGCAGCCTTCGAGGCGGCCGAGGCGGCTGCGTTGAAGTTGCTTTCGGCGATTTCGACAGCCTGCTTTGCAGCCTTGTGAACCGTTTCGTACGTCGTGTTAGCGGCGGTAATGGCCGACTTCATCACGGCGACGGCGGTTTCCGAACCAGCCGGTGCGTTTTTCGCGACGTTTTCGACGAGCGATTGCACCTTGCGGTTCTGTTCTTCGTACTGGGCTTCTGCGACGCGGGCGAATTCAGCTTGCGTAGCCGAGGCGATTTCATACACGTGACGGCCATACGACAGCGCCTTTTCGGCGACCGGCTGGGCGAGGCTGGCTTGCAGTGCGAGGAGTTCCTGCGCATCCTTCACCGACAGCGCACGTTGTGCATTTTCCTGGCTTTCTGCGAGCGTCGACTTCACGACTTGCAGGTTCAGTTCGACGAGCTTTTCCACGCCTTCAAAAGCCTTGGCCGTCAGGCCGAACAGCGTTTCGAAGTTGGCTTTTTGTGCTGCGGCGAATTGCTCAGGGGTCAGCAGGGTCATGTTTACGCTCCTGTAAAACGGCCCGTCTGGATGCGGACCGCGTTGGGTTGATAAGCGGCAAAAACTGTCGACTCGCACTGGAAACAATCTTTTGTGCGTCGCAGCAATGGTTCCCATTTTAGGACAGCCATCTCGAAAGTCAAGCCTTTTTTGTGCGCTGCACAATATCGAGAAAATCTCGACAAAACAAAAGGTTATGAAGTGCCTATGACATTCGGATGATATGTCGGAAAAATCGGCTGCACTGACGCGGTGCGTCTTGAAATGACGCATTCAGACCTGTTACGACCGCCAGGCTGTCAGCAGAATCCCGCAAACGATGTCAAAATCCCTGACCTTGCGGTAAACCGAAAACTGTCACGGAACGTTAGACGACCATTGTGGTCGAACGCGGCAGCGGTTTTTGCAGCATGTGCTTAACAGCCATGCGGCGTTGCGTGGGAGGCCATTCCGGAATCCAGCCGGAGGGCTTGCGCTGCGGCGCCGCGCAGAGCGTGTTTCCCCTCATCAAGCTTGCTGTGCAATTGCCGTTAAGCGGGTAAGAGGGCACCGATCCCATGCGCTGCGCATCAACAGACTGTCTGGCGCGTCGATCGTTTTTATCGATCAGGCGCGTCATATTTATTGGCTTTCTACAATCGGACCTGACAAGGCGGTTTAAGGAGGGCCTTTAAGTGCTTAATATTGCTAATTTTTCGTGGTTTTACTACACTTGCGGTCAACTCTTGCCGCTCCATATAGAACACCAATGAAAACCGACATGTTTTCGTCGCTCAAAGTGATCCACGGCGTGGCTATCAGCACTGCTCTGTCGGTGGCCGCCTCCCTGGTCTTCACTGCGGCGCTCGCTGTACCGGTCGCCGCGTTCGCCGCGTCTGCCACTACCACCGCTCCCGCCAGGTCGGCGAAATCGGGCAAGTCCAGAAAATCCACTTCCACGGCGGCGAAGACTACGACGTCGTCGAAGGCTGCGAAGTCGTCCAAAGCTGCGAGGACCGTCGCGGCGAAGGGCGAGGATCACGACACGCCGCGCGTCACGCCGAAGAAGCATCGCGTTTCGTACTCGATGAACGGTCGCCGCCATTCGGCCGTGCGCAAGGTTGCTTTCGAACCGCGCCAGCCGAGCGTCGGCCAGGCGTTCGGCCTGCACGAAACGCCGGACGCGCTGATGCTGCGTTCGAGCGTCGCGTACGTGGTGGACCAGAATTCGTCCGAACCGCTGTTCGACAAGAACTCGCGCGCCGTCGTGCCGATCGCCTCGATTTCGAAGCTGATGACCGCGATGGTCGTGCTCGACTCCAAGGCGCCGATGACCGAGCAGATCGAAGTCACCGACGAAGATCGCGATTACGAGAAGAACACGGGCTCGCGTCTGAGCGTCGGCTCGGTGCTTTCGCGTGAAGACATGCTGCATATCGCGCTGATGGCGTCGGAAAACCGTGCGGCAGCGGCGCTCTCGCGTTACTACCCGGGTGGCCGTCCAGGCTTTATCGCGGCGATGAACGCCAAGGCGAAGGCGCTGGGCATGAGCGACACGCACTTCGAGAATTCGACTGGCCTCACGAGCCAGAACGTGTCGAGCGCGCGCGATCTCGTGAAGATGGTGAACGCGGCGTACCAGTATCCGATGATCCGCCGCTTTTCGACCGATCGCAGCTACGAGGTGTACACCGGCAAGCGGTCGCTCGCCTACAACAGCACGAACGCGCTGGTGCGCAACCCGACGTGGGATATCGGTCTGCAGAAAACGGGCTTCATCAACGAAGCGGGCGAGTGTCTCGTGATGCAGGCCACGATCGACGGCCGTCCGGTCATCATGGTGCTGCTCGATTCAGCGGGCAAGTACTCGCGTTTCGCGGACGCGGCGCGTCTGCGCACGTGGCTGGATAACGGTGGCGACGCGCATATCACCAGCGCGGACAACGGCGGTTCGGGTACCTGATCGCGTTGCTGGTGGCCAGGTTTGGCCAGTTTAAAAAAGCCCCAGTCCCACAGATGTGGAACTGGGGTTTTTTCATTGACGCGTTCCTTGTACGCTGAAGCGGCCCCTCAGGCGCGGAATCAGGCAGTCTGGGCCGGCGCGGCGCCCGACTTCGGCTGTGGCCGGTAGCCGAGCGACTCCGAGATCACAAGCGCAGTCTGGCTCAGCTGTCCGAGCCAGGAGTCCTGCAGGCGGTCGGCCGGAGCCGAGAGCGAAAGCCCGGCGACGAGATGTCCTGTGTCGTCGTAAATCCCCGCCGCGATACAGCGCACGCCGAGTTCGAGCTCTTCGTTGTCACGGGCGCAGGACTGCTGGCGCACGTTGATCAGTTCGCGCTCGAGCTTGGCCAGATCGGTGATGCTGTTCTGCGTATGGCCGGACAGGCCGGTGCGCGTCGCATAGGCGCGAACCCGGGTGGATTCGTCGGCGGCGAGGAACAGCTTGCCGACCGAAGTCAGATGCAACGGCGCCCGACCGCCAATTGCCCGCACCACCTGCATGCCCGAGCGTTCGGAATAGGCCCGTTCGATATAAACGATTTCATCGCCCTGGCGCACCGAGAGGTTCACGGTTTGCCCGGTCGAGCGGTGTAGTTCGCGCATCGGTGTCAGCGCGGCGTCGCGGACCGACAGGCGCGCCTTCACCAGATTGCCGAGTTCCAGCAGACGCATGCCGAGCCGGTACGTACCCGGGTCGGAGCGGTCGACGAGGCGACACGTCACCATGTCGTTCAGGATGCGGTGGGCAGTGGAAGGGTGGAGCTCGGTGCGTTGCGCGAGCTCTTTCAGGCTGACCGGGTCACTATGCGCAGCAAGGGCGTCCAGCAGGCGCATCATGCGCTCGATCACCTGGATCGAAGTCTTGTGATCCGGGTTCGTGTCGCTCATGGGAAGAAATCAGTTGACGCGTCAAACAGCGGAAAAACGATTGTATCTCGTATTGTGAAAGAAGCGAACGCCATTTGAGACGGACTGGAGACCGGATTCAAATTTCGGGCGGTTCTTGTCCGGATGGCTGGCAGCGTTGGATTTGCGCGTCAGACAAGGGATAATCGGGGACGTTTTCCCGAAGGAGCCCTTATGCGAGTCGGTTTGTTCGTCACGTGCCTGATCGACCTGATGCGTCCGGAGATCGGTTTTTCGGTTATCAAGCTGATCGGGCAGGCGGGTTTCGAGGTCGTGGTCCCACCGGCACAAACCTGCTGCGGGCAGCCCGCCTACAACTCGGGCGAGCGTCGCATTGCGCGCGATCTCGCCGAAAAGACGCTGCGTGAATTCGAGCAGTTCGATTACGTCGTCGTGCCGTCCGGCTCGTGCGGCGGCATGATCCGTGCTCATTACGGTGACCTGTTTCGCGACGATCCCGACCTGATGAACCGCTACGCGCGGCTGCAGCCCAAGGTGTTCGAACTAACGGAATTCCTTGTCAGCGTCGCGAACATCAAGCTGACGCCCGGTGAATTCGCAGGGCCCGTGACTTACCACGATTCCTGTTCGGGTCTGCGTGAACTCGGTGTCAAGGCGCAACCGCGGGCGCTCCTCGCCCAGGTCGGCGTGCCGGTCAATGAAATGAAGGATTGTGAACACTGCTGCGGCTTCGGTGGCACGTTCGCCGTCAAGTACGGCAACATCTCCACGGCGATCGTCGACGAGAAATGCGCGAATATCCAGGCAAGCGGCACGCAGGCCGTCGTGCTCGGCGATCTCGGCTGCATGCTCAATATTGAAGGGCGTTTGCGTCGCACGGGCGATACGACCACGCGCGTGCTGCATATCGCGCAGGTGCTGGCCGGCGACGCCTGATTGCCGCGTTCGCCGGGCCGCGATCCGCGGGGGCGACGTCACGATCAGTTACACAGTGGTTCATTTACCGGATTCAGGGGCGCCATGCAGGTTCAATCGATGCAGTTCAAGGCGCGTGCCGGCCAGAAGCTCGCCGACCAGCGTCTACAGCAGAATCTCACCAAACTCTCGACGAAATTCGTGTCGGCGCGGGCCGCCGCGATCACCGAGATCGATTTTCCCGCCACGCGTGAGGCACTGAAAGTGCGCCGCGATCGCGCGCTCGACAATCTCGACGTGTGGCTCGAGACGTTCGAGCGCGAGGCAACCCGTCGCGGCGTCACGGTGCTGTATGCCGAAACGACGCAGGCCGCCGCGCACCTGATCGCCGATATCGCCCTCGAGCACGGCGTGAAGAAAGTGATCAAGACGAAGTCGATGGTGACGGAGGAAATGCGTCTGAACGCCGTGCTTGGTGAAATGGGCGTGCAGTCGATCGAAACCGATCTCGGCGAATACATCCTGCAGATCAACGATCACGAGGCGCCGAGCCACATCATTGCGCCGGTCGTCCACAAGGACAAGGAAGAGATCGCCGACCTGTTTGCCCGTACACACCAGCGGCCGCGTCTGACCGAAATTCCCGACATGACACGCGAGGCCCGCGAGGTGCTGCGTCCGCATTTCATGACCGCGGACATGGGCGTGACCGGCGGCAACTTCCTGGTGGCCGAAACGGGCTCGGTCGCGCTGGTGACGAACGAGGGTAATGAAGGCATGTGCACGGTCATGCCGCGCGTGCACGTTGCGGTGACCGGCATCGAAAAAATCCTGCCGACGCTGGAAGACCTGGCGACGGCGATGCGTCTGTTGCCGCGCTCGGCGACCGGGCAGTCGACATCGAACTATTTTTCCGTGTTGACCGGCCCGCGTGGCGCTGGCGATCAGGACGGGCCGGAGCATATGTATGTGGTGCTGGTCGACGGCGGCCGCACCGGGCTCATCGGCGGTGACTTTCAGGAGATGCTGCGGTGTATCCGCTGCGGCGCCTGCATGAATCACTGCCCGGTCTATCAGAAGGTCGGCGGTCACGCGTATGGATGGGTGTATCCGGGGCCGATGGGCTCAGTGCTCACGCCGGCCTATGTCGGCATCGACAAGGCGCTCGACCTGCCGCAGGCCGCCACGCTGTGCGGCGAATGCAATAGCGTCTGTCCCGTCGGCATCCCGCTGTCCGACCTGTTGCGCAAGCTTCGTGAAAAACAGACGGAGCGCCACCTGCGGCCCTGGCAGGAGCGGGTCGGGCTTACCGTGTGGGGCTATTTCGCGCTTCATCCCGGTGCCTACGCGCTGTTCACGAAACTCGCGGTGCGCGTAATGGAAAAGATGGGCGGAAAGAAACGGATGATTGCCCGTCTGCCGCTCGGGTCCGGCTGGACCGATACGCGCGATATGCCTGCGCCGGTCGGGCGCACGTTCCGTGAGTTGTACGCGGCACAGCGTAGCCATATCGGCTGATCCAGCGCTTCGGTCGGCATCTGTGCAAAACAAACGGCGCGGCATAAGTCCGCGCCGTTTGCTTGCGAGCCGTCTGGCGTACGCCTGCGGCGCGTTTAACGGCGGTCTTGCCAGCTCATGGTGCCGCTGGGCCGATTACCGCCGCGTCCGGAGCCACGCGCGGTGTTATCGGCGTTCCCGCCGCTGTGCGCGCTGTTATTGCCGCCGGCTTGCGGAGGCGGATGTCCTCCGCCGTGATCCCCGCCCGGCCCGCCTGCCTGAGGCGGCGGACCACCGCCGCCACCCGGTCGGGTGCCGCCATCCGCAGACGGCGGCCCGCCTCCCCGCGGTCGTCCGGCCTGCGGCGGAGGCGGTCGTCCCTGTCCGTAGTAACCGTGGTTGTTGTAGTTGCCACGGTCGTAATACCCCGGGCCGGAGTAATTGCCGAAGCCGAGATACACGTTTGCCTGCGGCGCGGGCGCGCCGCCGTAGCCATATGCGGGGTAAGTCTGCTCGTAGCCGTCATAGCCTCCGCCGTAGACGGGCGTGCCATCCGGATAAACGGCGCAACCCGTGAGGACGGTTGCGGCCGCGAGACCAGCCATCAATGTAAAGCGTTTCACAGGAAGGTGATTCATAAGCCTTTCATACAAGCCTTTCATATCAGTAAGACAGCGTTTTACAGGGCTTGTCAGGTTTGCATTGTGTGATTTTGTAAGGATTTCTTTTGTCCGTTCGCGTGCACGGCGCATGTGAGGCTTGTCTGGATAGCGGCACGAAACCGTTCACTGTTTCCTGCGGGGCAACGCTGTTTCTTACGGGGGTGGGTTTTTCCCGATTGCGTCTCAATTTAAGATGCTCACTGGGCAAAGTGGGTCACGATCTCACCGCCCCTACTCAAGGAACGCATCATGAAAAAGACAATATCGATGTACTGGCCACTCGCCATCGTCCTGCCGCTTGCCGTCGCCGCGTATGTCCACATCTGCAGCGAAGCCGCTTCGCGCGCAACGCAACCGCCGCTTGCCGCCGGCCAGTTCACTGCTGAACTCGCGCGGGCCGTATCGTACGGCCTTGTCGGCGATGACACCAGCATGCCGGCGAAAAGCCTGCGGGAAGCCACGATGCTGCCGGCCGCGCGGACGGCGCTGTAAAACGGATGCTGGGGTCGTCCCCAGCATGATTTCACCGGCCTTTGTATAATCGCGACTTCGCTGCGGAACGCGGCTCCATGACCGTCTCCGCACGCAGAAACACCCGATGAAAACGATCTCCGTCTGCTTTGTCTGCCTTGGGAATATCTGTCGCTCGCCGACGGCCGAAGGCGTCATGCGGCATCAGGTCGAAGCAGCAAGGTTGTCCGATTTCATCCTGATCGACTCGGCGGGCACCGGCGACTGGCATATCGGTGCATCGCCCGACCGGCGCGCGCAGCAGGCGGCCGGCCAGCGTGGTTATGATCTGTCGGCGCTACGGGGTCGCCAGATTGCACCAGAGGATTTCGAGCGGTTCGATCTGCTGATCGCGATGGACGACGCGAACGTCGCCGCATTGAAGGCCATCTGTCCGCCGGCGCAGCGCGACAGGATCCGTCTGCTGATGGAATTTGCGCCCGCAACCGACACCCGCGAAGTGGCCGACCCGTATTTTGGCGGCGATGCAGGCTTCGAGCGTGTGCTGGACCAGTGTGAAGCAGCCTGCCGTGGCCTGATCGCGGCGCTGCGGCCCCAATTGACCACGTGACGGCGCCGCGAACCGCGCAGTCTTCTATCTTTTAGATAACCGGACAGGGATCAGGGATACTTGACTAATCTGGTCATGTATTTATACTTGACGAAAATTGTCGAGAATTGCGGTTCCCAATACATCATGAGACTCACCACGAAAGGCCGTTTCGCCGTCACGGCGATGATTGACCTGGCACTGCGCCAGGAGCAGGGCCCGGTGACGCTTGCGGGTATCAGCCAGCGCCAGCACATTTCCCTGTCCTACCTCGAGCAGCTGTTTGGCAAGCTGCGTCGCCATGAGATTGTCGAGTCCGTTCGCGGGCCGGGCGGCGGGTACAACCTTGCGCGTCGCGCCGAGGTTGTCACGGTCGCTGACATCATCATCGCGGTCGACGAGCCGCTCGACGCCACCCAGTGCGGCGGCAAGGGCACGTGCGAGGGCACCAAGCAGCACGACGGCCACTGCATGACTCATGAGCTTTGGTCGACGCTGAACCAGAAAATGGTCGAGTATCTCGATTCCGTCTCGCTGAAAGACCTCGTCGACCAGCAACGCGCGCGCGAAGGCTCGCCCGCGGTGCTGCGCGACCGGCGCAGCGAGGCACCGGCCGTGGAACCTGCCCGTGTAGCGCCGAAAGGTCCGAATTCCGTTTTCAATCTGGCCGGCTGACGCCAGCGGGCTCGGACGCGAAGGGCACGACAGAATGCCCTCGGGTCGAGAGCCAGAGCCAGTACATAGATTTCCCGGAGCGATTGATGAATAACGACATTCCCCACCTGCCCATTTACATGGATTACAGCGCGACGACGCCGGTCGATCCGCGTGTGGTGGACAAGATGATTCCGTATCTGCGTGAGCAGTTCGGTAACCCGGCATCGCGCAGCCACTCATATGGCTGGGATGCGGAGCGTGCAGTCGAGGAAGCGCGCGAGAACGTCGCGGCGCTGGTGAACGCCGATCCACGCGAAATCATCTGGACGTCGGGCGCCACCGAATCCGATAACCTCGCGATCAAGGGCGCTGCGCACTTCTACAAGAGCAAGGGCAAGCACATCATCACGGTGAAGACCGAGCACAAGGCTGTGCTCGACACCTGCCGCGAGCTCGAGCGCGAAGGCTTCGACGTCACCTATCTGAACGTGAAGGACGACGGCCTGATCGACCTCGACGTGTTCAAGGCCGCGTTGCGTCCGGACACGATCCTGGTGTCGGTGATGTCGGTGAACAACGAAATCGGCGTCGTGCAGGACATCGAGACGCTCGGCGAAATCTGCCGCGAAAAAGGTATTATTTTCCACGTTGACGCAGCCCAGGCCACCGGCAAGATCGAGATCGACCTGCAAAAGCTGAAGGTCGACCTGATGTCGTTCTCGGCGCACAAGACGTACGGTCCGAAGGGCATCGGCGCGCTGTACGTGCGTCGCAAGCCGCGTATCCGTATCGAAGCGCAGATGCACGGCGGCGGTCACGAGCGCGGCATGCGTTCGGGCACGCTGGCCACGCACCAGATCGTCGGCATGGGCGAAGCGTTTCGCATCGCGCGAGAGGAAATGGCGACGGAAAACGAACGCATCCGCATGCTGCGCGACCGTCTGTTGCACGGCCTGTCGGAAATCGAGGAAACGTATGTGAACGGCGACATGGAAAAGCGTGTCCCGCACAACCTGAACATCAGCTTCAATTTCGTCGAAGGCGAGTCGCTGATCATGGCGGTGAAGGACGTCGCGGTGTCGTCGGGTTCGGCGTGCACGTCGGCATCGCTCGAGCCGTCGTATGTGCTGCGCGCGCTCGGTCGCAACGACGAACTGGCACACAGCTCGATCCGCTTCACGGTCGGCCGTTTCACGACGGAGCAGGACGTCGAGTACGTAATCAACCTGTTGAAGAACAAGATTGCCAGGTTGCGCGATCTGTCGCCGCTGTGGGAAATGCATCAGGACGGTATCGATATCTCGACCATCCAGTGGGCCGCGCACTGACGCGCCTGCATTGACACCGGCGTCGACCCGAAATCGAACGCGGTTTGAAACGAATCAAGGAGTGACATCATGGCTTACAGCGACAAGGTTCTGGACCATTACGAAAACCCGCGCAACGTCGGTTCGTTCGCGAAAGACGACGACGCGGTCGGCACCGGTATGGTCGGCGCACCGGCCTGCGGCGACGTGATGAAGCTGCAGATCCGCGTGGGCGCGGACGGCATCATCGAAGACGCGAAGTTCAAGACGTACGGCTGCGGTTCGGCGATCGCGTCGAGCTCGCTCGTCACCGAATGGGTGAAGGGCAAGACACTCGATCAGGCGATGACGATCAAGAACACGCAGATCGCCGAAGAACTGGCGCTGCCGCCGGTCAAGATCCACTGCTCGATCCTCGCGGAAGACGCGATCAAGGCAGCGGTCGCCGACTACAAGCAGCGTCACGGCGAAACGGCGGAAGCGGGCGAAAAGCAGCACGCTGCCTGAGCGGACGCTTGAGCCGGATGAGCGGCGGGTTTGAAACGCTGTGGTTCGCACGCGAAAGAGCGCGGATTCACGGCGAAACAGCAGTCAGCGGGCGGTTTGACCACACGGTAGCGTGTCACGGATCGCCCGGCGTGAACGATACTGGATGCAGGCAGGGTAGTGGGGGCGCGGTCATACGCGTCACCGCGCAATGAGAAACGCTATGGCAATTACGTTGACCGAAAAGGCAGTACAGCACGTCCAGAAATACCTGACACGGCGCGGTAAAGGCGTCGGCTTGCGCGTGGGTGTGCGCACGACGGGATGCTCGGGTCTTGCCTACAAGCTGGAATATGTGGACGAACTCGCGCCGGAAGACGAAGTGTTCGAATGCAACGGCGTGAAGGTCATCGTCGACCCGAAAAGCCTCGCCTATATCGACGGCACGGAGCTCGACTTCGCGCGCGAAGGGTTGAATGAAGGCTTCAAGTTCAACAACCCGAACGTGAAGGACGAGTGCGGCTGCGGCGAATCGTTTCGCGTATAGCTCCGCGCGAAGCGGGAAAAAGGCGGCGCGGGCCGCCTTTTTAATTTCCGCCCCATGTTTCGCCACACGCTTCACGCGCCTCCCACGCCCTCATCAACGGACGATGTAATCCGATGGCCTCGCTGACCGACAGTCACTTCGACCTGTTCAACCTGCCGGCGCAATACGCGATCGAGAGCAGCACGCTCGATCACGCGTATCGCACGGTTCAGGCCCAGGTTCACCCCGACCGTTTCGCCGCCGCCGGTGACGCGCAGAAGCGCATCGCAATGCAGTGGGCGACGCGCACCAACGAGGCGTACCAGACGCTGCGTGATCCGCTCAAGCGCGCCACGTATCTGCTGTCGCTTCGCGGGATCGATGTCGGCGCGGAGAACAACACGGCGATGGAACCGGCGTTCCTGATGCAGCAGATGGAATGGCGTGAAGGTATCGAAGACGCAGCCGCCGCGAAAAACATCGACGCACTCGATGCGCTCCTCGTCGAGTTGCGCGACGAAGAGCGCGTGCGCTTCACGAAGCTGGGCGCGCTGCTCGACAGCGGCGCGAACCAGGCGGCCGGCGAGGCGGTACGTCAGTTGATGTTCATCGAGCGCGTCGCGTCGGAAATCGGCGTGCAGATCGAGAAGCTCGATAACTGACGCGCGGGTCGCAAACCAGACGATTCAATCGATTCAATCATTAACGGGTCGAACGACACCCGAAGAAGATCACAGATGGCTTTACTGCAAATCTCCGAACCCGGCATGGCGCCCGCGCCGCATCAGCGGCGTCTCGCTGTCGGCATCGATCTCGGCACCACGAACTCGCTCGTCGCGGCGGTGCGCAGCGGCGTGCCCGACGTGCTGCCCGACGAGGACGGCCACATGCTGCTGCCGTCCGTCGTGCGTTATCTGGAAAAGGGCGGCCGCCGGATCGGCCGCGCGGCGAAAGCCGAGGCGGCAAGCGATCCGCGCAACACGATCGTGTCGGTCAAGCGCTTCATGGGCCGTGGCAAAAGCGAAGTGGAAGGCGCCGAGAACGCGCCGTACGATTTCGTCGATGCACCCGGCATGGTGCAGATTCGTACGATCGATGGCGTGAAGAGTCCGGTAGAAGTATCGGCGGAGATTCTCGCGACGCTGCGTCAACGCGCCGAAGATTCGCTCGGCGACGAACTCGTCGGCGCGGTGATCACCGTGCCGGCGTATTTCGACGAAGCGCAACGCCAGGCGACGAAAGACGCCGCGCGTCTCGCCGGTCTGAACGTGCTGCGTCTGCTGAATGAGCCGACCGCCGCGGCGATCGCGTACGGGCTCGACAACGGTTCGGAGGGCCTGTATGCCGTGTACGACCTCGGCGGCGGCACGTTCGATCTGTCGATCCTGAAGCTCACGAAAGGCGTATTCGAAGTACTCGCCGCCGGCGGCGACTCGGCGCTCGGCGGTGACGATTTCGACCACGCGCTGTATCGCCATGTGCTCGCGCAGACGGGCATCGCGCCGCAGACGCTGACGCCGGAAGACGTCCGCCTGCTGCTCGATCACGTTCGCGTGACGAAGGAAGCGCTTTCAAACGCGGCCGATGCGAAACTCGACGTCGTGCTCTCGAACGGCACGAAGCTCAATCTGACGATCGACGAAGCCACCTTCGAAACCGTCACGCAGGCCCTCGTGCAGCGCACGCTCGGTCCCACGAAGAAGGCGCTGCGCGACGCCAAAGTCACGCCCGCCGACATCAAGGGCGTGGTGCTGGTGGGCGGCGCGACGCGCATGCCGGTCATCCGCCGCGCGGTCGAGGCGTTCTTCGGCCAGCCGCCGCTGATCAATCTCGATCCGGATCAGGTGGTCGCGCTGGGCGCGGCGATCCAGGCCGATCTGCTGGCGGGCAACCGCGGCGCCGACGGCGACGACTGGCTGCTGCTCGACGTGATTCCGCTGTCACTCGGCGTCGAAACGATGGGCGGTCTGACCGAAAAGATCATCCCGCGCAATTCGACGATTCCAGTCGCCCGCGCACAGGATTTCACGACGTTCAAGGACGGCCAGACCGCGATGGCGATCCACGTGGTGCAGGGCGAACGCGAACTCGTGAGCGATTGCCGCTCGCTCGCGCGTTTCGAGCTGCGCGGCATTCCGCCGATGGTGGCCGGCGCGGCACGGATTCGCGTGACGTATCAGGTCGACGCGGACGGGCTGCTGTCGGTGTTCGCGCGCGAACAGCATTCGGGCGTCGAGGCTTCGGTGGTGGTGAAGCCGTCCTACGGTCTTGCCGACGACGACGTCGCGCGGATGCTCGAGGACAGCTTCAAGACCGCGGAAGTCGACATGCGCGCCCGCGCGGTGCGCGAGGCGCAGGTCGAAGCGCAACGTCTCATCGAAGCGACCGATGCGGCGCTCGTCGCCGACGGCGAACTGCTCGACGACGACGAACGCGTGCAGCTCGATACGCTCCTCGCCGCATTGCGCGCTGTCGCCCGGAGTGACGACGGCGACGCCGTCGAGGCGGCGACCCAAGCCCTTGCCGAAGGCACGGACGAATTCGCCGCGCGCCGCATGAACAAGGGTATCCGGCGCGCGCTGGCGGGGCGCAAGCTCGACGAGATTTAAGCCGCTTCAACCCGGATCATGTGACGCGCGCTCATATCAAAAAAACGCGCGTCACCGGTAAAATGGCACCTGGCCTGACTGACGGCGGCGTGCCCAGCGAACAAACGGAAACTGTATGCCTCAAATCGTTGTGCTGCCTCACGTCGAACTGTGCCCGGAGGGCGCGGTGATCGAAGCTGTGCCGGGCAAGAGCATCTGTGACAATCTGCTGGATAACGGCATCGAAATCGAGCACGCGTGCGAGAAGTCGTGTGCCTGCACCACGTGTCACGTGCTCGTGCGCGAAGGCTTCAACGCACTCGTGCCGTCAGAAGAAGACGAAGACGATCTGCTGGACAAGGCATGGGGTCTCGAGCCGGAATCACGGCTGTCGTGCCAGGCGCTGGCGCCGGCCGACAAGGACCTCGTTGTTGAAATCCCGCGGTATTCGATCAACCACGCGAAGGAAAATCACTGAGAGGAGCGAGCAGCCATGAAATGGACCGACACGCAGGAAATCGCGATGGCACTGACGGACAAGCATCAGGCCGTCGATCCACAAACGGTGCGTTTCACCGATCTGCACCGCTGGGTGATGGAGCTGGACGGGTTCGATGACGATCCCAACCGCTCGAACGAAAAGATCCTCGAAGCGATCCAGGCGGCGTGGATCGAAGATGCGGATTATTGAACGCGTCTAATCGCGCTGTTTCTGTAAAAAAAGGCGATTCCACAGAATGGAATCGCCTTTTTTGCGTCTGGCGCCACCGGAGGCCAGCCGCGCCAGAAAAGAGCGGGTTTAACCCGCGACGAGTGTGCCGTTTTCGATCCGCACGCGCTGGCCCTGCTGGAACGGCGGGGCGTCGTGATAAGTGAAGTAGCGGGTCTTGCCGTTTTCCATATGCACGCGCACCGAATAGCTGGTGGTGCTGCGGATATGCTTTTCGACCGAATTGCCGGCGAAACCACCGCCGAGTGCGCCGAGTACCGTCATCGCAGTCCGGCCGGTGCCGCTGCCGAACTGGTTACCCACGACGCCACCGGCCACCGCGCCACCCACTGCGCCGATACCCGTGCCATGACCCTCGGTCTTGACTGCTGAGATCGTCTCGACCGTGCCGCAGCTCGGGCAATACGCCGGCTGCGCAGGCGCCTGCTGGGCGGGTTGCTGTGCGTACTGGGGCTGCTGGGTCGGGGCGGGTGCGGGAGGCGCCTGCGGGGTCGGCTGCTGCGCCTGAGTCTGCTGTTGCTGGGCGGGCTGTTGTTGCTGTGCGTAGTTGGCCGGATTCGCGGGTTGAGCGGAATCGACCACGGGCGGCTGGCTGCCGACCTGCGCGGCCTGCGTCTGGTCGTTCTCCGCGACGTTGCCACCGGCTTTCGGGAACACGCCCGTCACGGCGGCGGTGGCGGCGAGGGCGGCCACGATGACAGCGCCTGCCGCGGTCGCGACCAGCGGGTGAAGGCGTTTTTTTTGCGTGGATTGCGTGTTGGGATTGTCCATGTGTGACCTCCGTCTGGGCAGAGTCGACAGTTTTGTTGAACCAGAGTGTCCGACAACTCAAACGCGCCGGGGTTTCAAGTTGTAACCATGTGCATGGGGGCCCAGTCTGACGCGACGTGACCGCGCCTGACGGGAGAGCGGTGGTGTCGGTCTTCCACAAGGAAGCGGCCGGAATTGGCTGCGGATAGCGTCACGCAGGGGGCGCGCAGCTTTTACCGATAGTTACAAACCATCGGATGCGCCCGGCATTGCACCGGACGCATCAATGCGACAAAGCCTGTCAGTCTTCGCGACGCAGATGCGGGAAGAGAATGACGTCGCGGATGCTCGGGCTGTCGGTGAGCAGCATCACAAGGCGGTCGATGCCGATGCCGCAGCCGCCGGTCGGCGGCATGCCGTATTCCAGCGCGCGGATGTAGTCCGCATCGTAGAACATGGCTTCTTCGTCGCCGGCGTCTTTCTGTTCGACCTGTTTCTTGAAGCGCGCGGCCTGATCTTCAGGATCGTTCAGCTCCGAGAAGCCGTTGGCGATTTCGCGGCCCGTGATGAACAGTTCGAAGCGCTCGGTAATGCCTTCGATCTTGTCCGACGCGCGCGCGAGCGGCGACACTTCGATCGGGTAATCGATGATGAACGTCGGCTCCCATAGCTGCGACTCCGCCGTTTCCTCGAAAAGCGCGAGTTGCAGCGCGCCGACGCCCGCGTTCAGGAATTGCGGCTGCGAAGCATCGACGCCGAATTTCTTCAGTTCCGGGCGCAGGAACGCGCTGTCCGCGAGTTGGGCGTCGGTGTATTGCGGCGCGAACTTTTGGATGGCCTGCGTGATCGTCAGACGATGGAACGGCTTCGCGAGGTCGAGTTCGCGGCCCTGATACGTGATGGTCGCGGTGCCGAGCGAATCGATGGCGGTCTGGCGGATCAGCTGTTCGGTGAAATCCATCAGCCACGTGTAATCGGTGTACGCGGCGTAGAACTCCATCATCGTGAATTCCGGGTTGTGACGCGGCGAAACGCCTTCGTTCCGGAAATTGCGGTTGATCTCGAACACGCGCTCGAAGCCGCCGACGACCAGCCGCTTCAGGTACAGCTCGGGCGCGATACGCATGAACATCTGCATGTCGAGCGCGTTGTGATGCGTGATGAACGGCTTGGCCGCCGCGCCACCCGGAATCGGATGCAGCATCGGCGTTTCGACTTCCATGAAGTTCGCGTCCGACATGAAACGGCGGATCGACGACACCGCCTTCGTGCGCGCGACGAACGTCTGGCGCGCTTCCGGCGTGACGATCAGGTCGACGTAACGCTGGCGGTAACGCATTTCCTGGTCGGCGAGACCGTGGAACTTGTCCGGCAGCGGGCGCAGCGCCTTCGACAGCAGACGCAGTTCCGTGCAGCGCACCGACAGCTCGCCCTTGTTCGTGCGGAACAGCACGCCGCGTGTGGCGACGATATCGCCCAGGTCCCACTTCTTGAACGCGTCGTACGTTTGCTCGCCGACGTCGGCGGGCGTGATGAAGAACTGGATCTGGCCCGAGCCGTCCTGCACCGTCGCGAAGCTCGCCTTGCCCATTACTCGTTTGAGCATCATGCGGCCGGCGAGGGCGACCTGAAGCGGATTCGCTTCGAGCGCTTCCTTGTCGGTGTCGATGTATTCCGCTTGCAAGGCGGCGGCGTGATGCGTCGGACGGAAGTCGTTCGGATAGGCGATGCCCTGTTCGCGCAGCGCGCGCAGCTTTTCGCGGCGCTCGGCGATGATCTGGTTGTCGTCGATCTCAGGAACGGCGTTCGTCGTCTGGGTCGGTTCGGTCATGATGGTTCGTATTCGGGGTGGTCGGATGAAGCTGACGGTGTGACTGCAGGGACGTCGGACGCGCCAGCAGCAGGCACGCAAACAGGTACGGCGACTAATCGTGGCGACGAATCCGCCGTCGCCGGAAACGACGCGGCGCGCAGGTGTTGCCGCGCCGTCGATGCTTACACGCCCTGTTTCAGGCTCGCGCTGATGAACGGGTCGAGGTCGCCGTCGAGCACGCTCTTGGTATTGCTGATTTCGACGTTGGTGCGCAGATCCTTGATACGGCTGTTGTCCAGCACGTACGAACGGATCTGATGCCCCCAGCCCACATCGGTCTTGCCTGCTTCGAGCTTGTCCTGCTCGGCCTGGCGCTTGCGGATTTCCGCTTCGTACAGACGCGATTTCAGCATCGCCATGGCTTCGGCGCGATTGCGGTGCTGCGAGCGGTCGTTCTGGCACTGCACGACGATACCCGACGGCATGTGCGTGATCCGCACCGCGGAGTCGGTCTTGTTGATGTGCTGACCGCCCGCGCCGGACGCGCGGTACGTGTCGATCCGCAGATCGGCCGGATTGATGTCGACTTCGATCGAATCGTCGACTTCCGGGTACACGAACACCGACGTGAACGACGTGTGACGTCCGCCCGACGAATCGAACGGCGACTTGCGCACGAGACGGTGCACGCCGGTTTCAGTGCGCAGGAAGCCGTACGCGTATTCGCCTTCGATCTTGATCGTCGCGTTCTTGATGCCGGCGACGTCGCCTTCGGATTCTTCGAGCACTTCGGTCTTGAAGCCCTTGCGCTCGCAGTAGCGCAGGTACTGGCGCAGCAGCATCGCGGCCCAGTCGCACGCTTCCGTGCCGCCGGCGCCTGCCTGAATGTCGAGGAATGCGTTGTTCGGATCGGCCGGGTTCGAGAACATCCGGCGAAATTCCATGTCGGCGACGCGCTGTTCGATCGAGCTCGCGTCGGTTTCACAGGAGACGAGCGTTTCTTCGTCGTCTTCCTCGCGTGCCATGTCGAAGAGATCCTGCGTGTCGCGCAGGTCGGCGTCGAGCGACGTCAGTTTGCCGACGACGTCATCGAGCAGCTTCTTTTCCCGGCCGAGCGCCTGGGCGTGCTTCGAGTCGTTCCAGACGTCGGGATCTTCGAGTTCCCGGTTGACTTCGATCAGGCGACGTGACTTGTCGTCGTAGTCAAAGATACCCCCGTAGCTCGCCCGCGCGGTGGCGCAGGTCTGCCAGAGAGGCTTCGATCGCGTTGAGACGTTCCGCTTCCATGTCGATCTTGTGTGGCTTCGTAAAAAGGGGAAATTATAGCCGATCGGCGCCCCTCGCCGGGCGCCGATACGCGACCCGGCACGGGTTTTCGGGCGTTTTTTGCGTGGATCCGGCCGCTTTTCCGGTTTTCGACGTCAAGGCGTCGAAAACCGCCTGGTCTCTAGCTGACCGCGTGTTCCACAATCAGCTGGACGCGCGATACGCCGTTCCACGTGTCGCTCGCGAGGCGATAGGCGAGCGTCGTGCGGGCGGGCAGCGTGTCGGTATGGTTGAACCAGATCGCGTTGAAGCGCTGCCGGCCGCGCAGAAGCTGCAGCTTCAGATGCTTGTCCTTCACGAGCGCCTGCGAAGCCACGTCGAATTCGCCGGAGAAAACCGGCGCCGGGAATCCCTGACCCCAGACCGCGCCGTCGATCATCTCGACGAATTGGGGCGTGAAGTACGCGTCTTCCAGATCGCCGTCGGTTTCGACCACGCGCGCGAGCGCGTTTTCGTTCAGCCACTCGCGGCCGACGGCTTCGAACGCGGTGGTGAAGCGCGGCACGTCGGCGGTGGCGATCGTGAGGCCCGCGGCCATCGCGTGCCCGCCGAACTTGCTGATGAGCTCAGGCTCGCGCTTCGAGATCAGATCCAGGGCGTCGCGCAGATGAAAACCTGGAATCGAACGCCCCGAGCCTTTGACCGTCTTGCCGCTGTCGTCTGCGAGCGCGAACGTGAACGACGGCCGGTGGAATTTTTCCTTCAGCCGGCCCGCGACGATGCCGATCACGCCCTGATGCCACGTCTCGTTGAAGAGTGTGATCGTGGTCGAACCGGCTGGATCGATCGCGGACAGATCGGCGAGCGCCTGCTGCTGCATGCCGGCTTCGATTTCGCGCCGTTCGCGATTCATCGTGTCGAGTTGCTGCGCGAGTTCCCACGCCCGGCCGACGTCGTCGGTGGTCAGGCACTCGATGCCAAGCGACATGTCCGAAAGCCGGCCCGCCGCATTCAGGCGCGGGCCGAGCGCAAAGCCGAGATCGAAGCCGGACGCGGCACGCGCGTCGCGCGCGGCGGCGCGAAAGAGCGCCGCGATGCCCGGTTGCATGCGGCCTTTGCGGATGCGCTGCAGACCCTGCGCGACGAGCACGCGATTGTTGCCGTCGAGCTTCACGACATCGGCGACCGTGCCGAGCGCGACGAGATCGAGCAGGCCGTCGAGACGCGGCTCGGGACGCGCATCGCCGAACGCGCCGCGACGCCGCAGTTCGGCGCGCAGCGCGAGCAGCACGTAGAACATCACGCCGACGCCCGCGATGCATTTGCTCGGGAACGTGCAGCCCGGCTGGTTCGGATTGACGATGGCGCGCGCGGCCGGCAGCGCGTCGCCGGGCAGATGGTGGTCGGTGACGAGCACCTCGATGCCGAGCGCATTCGCGGCTTCCACGCCATCGACGCTCGCGATGCCGTTGTCGACCGTGATCAGCAGATCGGGCTTGCGCCCTGCGGCGAGCGCGACGATCTCTGGCGTCAGGCCGTAGCCATATTCGAAACGGTTCGGTACCAGATAGTCGATCTGCGCGCCGAACATCCGCAGGCCGCGCACGGCGACGGCGCAGGCGGTCGCGCCATCGCAGTCGTAGTCGGCGACGACGAGCATGCGGCGCTTGCCTTCGATCGAATCCGCGAGCAGGGCGGCGGCGTCTTCGCAACCTTTCAGCGCGACGGGCGGCACGAGCCGCGCGAGGCCGGTTTCGATCTCGTCGGGCATGCACACGCCGCGCGACGCGTAGAGGCGTGCGAGAACAGGGTGCAGACCGTGGCGGATCAGCGCTTCGGCATCGGCGGGAGAACAGGCGCGCGTAACGATTCGGGTCATGCAGTCAGGCCGGAAGAAGGTCGGTCAATCATTCGATGACGAGCGAGGCGAACACGCGCCTGCGCCAGAATTTGCGCAGATCGCCGCGGGTCACCGCAAGCGTCACCGAGCCGGTGTCGCCGCACAGCGTCAACCCGAGTTCGCCGAGTTCGCCCGATTGCAGCGCATCGAGCGCCGGTGCGAGCCAGTCGGCTTCGAGCGCGGCGAACGCGTGGTTCCAGCGTGCCCAGTCCTGCTCGATGTACGGCGCGGAAAACGGATCGATTTCGACCAGCATGTCGCCTTCGGGCGAGGCCGCGGCAAACGCCGCGTACGAGGCCGGCGGGGCATCGGCTTTCACGCCCGCGGACAGCGCCAGACCGCGCGTCGCGGCGGCGTTCGACATGACACGCGTGAACGGACTTGTCACCGGTTGCGCCACGCCCTGTGCATGGAACCAGATTGAGTTCACCGCCGGCAGACCGCGCGCTTCGCGCGCCTCGTTGACCGGATGCTCGAACCACGCCATCTGCACTTCGTTCTGCAGCTTCATCCACGCCCGTGAGCGCTCGCCCGTATGCGCCTCGTGCGGCAGCCAGATTTCGATGTTGCGGCCACTCGCGCGCAGCGGCGAAGCGCCCGCGAGCGAGCCGAAACCGTCGCTCGACAGATACCAGCGCGACGGCTTCGGTGCCTCGATGCGCACGCCCAGTTCCTCGATCAGCGGCCGCGCGACGGCGAGCAGCGTGGCGGCTTCGTCGTCCTGGAGGTCGAGCGCCTGGGGATCGATCAGCACCAGGTGGTCGTGCGCGATCCGCACATGCACCGGCTCGATGCAGGCCCACGTCGCCTCGCCAGGCTCGCCGCCGTCGGCGCGCAGCATGTAAGGCGCGAGCGGCGCCTCGTCGGCGGCCGGCTGCGTGGGCGACACGGCGCCGAACTGCCGCGCGACCCATCGTTCATGCGGGAGGGTGCGCTGGAAATCCTCGCCGATCACGCGCTCGACGAGCGTCGCGCGGGCGACGAGCCTCTCCAGCGCGGGAATGGCAAGCTTGTACAGCGCGGTGGAGGCGTCGGCGGCCGAGGGCAGCGCGAAGGGCAGGAGGAGCTGGAGGCGGGTGGCGTGCATGATGCCCGGCATTGTATGGCGAAAGTCCCGTGCTCTGTAGCGGGGTTGTGCAACATACGGCAGCGCCCCTGAAATACACACAAATACACAAATTTATTGATGCAATCTGGTAGGGTGTGTATATTTACACACAGGCATGCGGAGGCCGGATGAATTCATCGAAGCTGATCCGGATGCTCGAAAAAGATGGATGGTATGAAGTACGCGTCACAGGTAGCCATCATCACTTTAAACACGCCGGAAAGAAGGGTCTTGTGACGGTCCCCGCACCCGGGGAAGGATCTTCCGACTGACACCGTGAAGAGCATCCTGAAGGCCGCCGGCCTGTGATGGCGGGCGATTTTTCACCGGCCTGGATGCATTTGCAATTTGTGGAGAGGATCAAAAATGGATTTTCCCATTGCTGTCCATAAGGATGATGGGAGCGTCTACGGCGTGACCATTCCGGATATTCCGGGCGTCCACTGCTGGGGCGATACCATCGATGACGCGATCAGAAACGCAAAAGAGGCAATCATCGGTCATGTTTCGACCCTGGTCGAACTGGGTGAGGACGTCGGCTTCACCTGTTCGACCGTGGAGGATCTGGCTGGAAAGCCTGAGTATGCTGGAGCGATCTGGGCACTGGTTGATGTTGACCTGTCCCGGCTTGATTCAAAGCCCGAACGAATCAACGTGAGTCTTCCGCGCTTTGTTTTGCACAAGATCGATGCTTACGTCGAGGCGCGACACGAAACCCGGAGTGGTTTTCTGGCTCGTGCTGCCCTGGAGATGCTGGCACATGGCTGATCGGCCTTGGGGGAACTGCGATACCTGAAATATCGAAGGCCTGCCCTGTGGCAGGCTTTTTTCATTGTGGATGTTCAGTGACGCTGCAAACGTCTTCCTCCTGGTCCGTTCTGGACTTGCCTTCGCGGCGTTGCTGCGGAGTATGGCAAACTTCGCGGTTAACCGGCCAATGAGCGGCCAATGAGCGGCCAATGAGCGGCCAATGAGTGGCGGCGATGGGCGCCCGGACCGGCCAGCATGGCGAAAAACAGCCGGCGCGGAACACATGGCGGAACCAAACGGTGGCGGCCGGGACCCAATGTTCACGACATGGGCCGCATCGAAGCGTCGTCAGCGGCCGTATTGTCAGCAAACAGCCGTTTTGCCAGCACACGCTGAAAAGAAGTCAAGGCAACACAGATAAGGATTCGCTTGAAATTCCCCTACGAATGGCAGATTGGCTGGCGCTACACACGCGCCGGCAAGCGCACGACCGGTAACGGCTTCATTTCGTTCATCGCACTCGTATCGATGTCGGGCATCGCGCTCGGCGTCGCGGCGCTGATCGTCGTGCTGTCGGTCATGAACGGCTTCCAGAAGGAAGTGCGCGACCGCATGCTGTCGGTGCTCGCGCACGTTGAAATCTTTTCGCCGACCGGCTCGATGCCCGACTGGCAACTGACCGCGAAAGAAGCGCGGCTCAACAAGGAAGTGATCGGCGCCGCGCCCTATGTCGATGCGCAGGCGCTGCTGACGCGCCAGGACGCCGTGAGCGGCGTCGCGCTGCGCGGCGTGGAGCCGACGCTCGAGCCCGAAGTGTCGGACATCGGCAAGGAAATGCGCTCCGGCAAGCTGACCGACCTGGTGCCGGGCGACTTCGGCATCGTGCTGGGCGCGGATCTCGCGACCAATCTCGGCGTGCGTGCCGGCGACAAGATCACGCTCGTCGCGCCCGAAGGCACCATCACGCCGGCCGGCATGCTGCCGCGGCTGAAGCAGTTCACGGTCGTCGGCGTGTTCGAGTCAGGGCACTACGAATACGACAGCACGCTCGCGCTCATCAACATCCGCGATGCGCAGGTGCTGTTCCGGCTGCCCGCGCCGACGGGCGTGCGCCTGCGTCTGAAAGACATGCAGCGCGCGCCACAGGTGGCGCATGAACTCGCGCGCACGCTCTCCGGCGACCTGTATATCCGCGACTGGACGCAGCAGAACAAGACCTGGTTCTCCGCCGTGCAGATCGAAAAACGCATGATGTTCATCATCCTCACGCTGATCATCGCGGTGGCGGCGTTCAATCTGGTGTCGTCGCTGGTGATGACGGTGACCAACAAGCAGGCCGACATCGCGATTCTGCGCACGCTCGGCGCGCAGCCCGGCTCGATCATGAAAATCTTCGTCGTGCAGGGCGTGACGATCGGCTTCATCGGCACGGCGACGGGCGTCGCGCTCGGCTGCCTGATCGCGTGGAGCATTCCGTGGCTCGTGCCGATGATCGAGCATGCGTTCGGCGTGCAGTTCCTGCCGCCGTCGGTGTATTTCATCAGCGAGCTGCCGTCCGAACTGGTGCCCGGCGATGTGATCCGCATCGGCCTGATCGCGTTCGGGCTGTCGGCGCTGGCGACGCTCTATCCGAGCTGGCGCGGCGCGAAGGTCCGCCCGGCGGAGGCGCTGCGTTATGAATGATCGTCCCGTCTCCCAGGTAATGTCCGATATGTCCGGCGAAAGCGCGCCGTATCCCTACGTGCTGGAAGCGTCCGGCATTTCGAAGGCCTTCGTGCAGGGCGGCCTCAACGTTCAGGTGCTGAACAACACGCAGCTTTCGGTGCGCCGCGGCGAGAAGCTTGCGATCGTCGGCGCGTCCGGTTCGGGCAAGAGCACGCTCTTGCACGTGCTCGGCGGCCTCGACGATCCGACGGCCGGTCAGGTCTCCGTGATGGGCAAGCCGTTCACGAAGCTGTCCGAGCGCGAACGCAACGATCTGCGCAATCGCGCGCTGGGTTTCGTCTATCAGTTTCACCATCTGCTGCCGGAGTTTTCCGCGCTCGATAACGTCGCGATGCCGCTGCGCATCCGTCGGATGACGACCGAAGCCGCGCGGCACGAAGCGTTTGCGGTGCTGGAGCGCGTCGGCATGGCGCATCGGGCGAAGCATCGGCCGGGAGAGCTGTCGGGCGGCGAGCGCCAGCGTGTCGCGATCGCGCGTGCGCTCGTCACGAAACCGGCGTGCGTGCTGGCCGACGAGCCGACCGGCAATCTCGACGGCGGCACCGCGGATACCGTGTTCAACCTGATGCTCGAACTGTCGCAGACGATGGATACGAGTTTCGTGATCGTCACGCACGATCCCGATCTTGCTGCCCGCTGCGACCGGACGATGCGTCTGCGCGACGGCGTGCTGTACGAAGAGCCGTCGGTTCCAGTCTGACGCCGGGGCAATTGCCGCGGCGCCACTGAACCGCTGGATCATTGAGTCAAACATCGGGGCACGCGCATGTGGATCGACACGCACTGCCATCTCGACGCGTCGGAGTTCGACGCGGACCGCGACGCGGTCGCTTCGGCGGCGCATCGGGCGGGCGTGTCGCGCATCGTGATTCCGGGCGTCGCACGCGAGAACTTCGCGAGGGTGCGTGAACTCGCACATCGCGTCGAAGGTGGCGCGTACGCGCTTGGCATCCATCCGCTCTTCACGCCGGGTGCGCGGGAATCCGATCTCGACGCGCTGCGGATGGAAATCGAAGCGAGTCTCGACGATCCGCTGTTCGTCGGCCTCGGTGAAATCGGTCTGGATTATTTCGTGCCGGGCCTCGACGACGCGCGCCAGCAGTTTTTCTATAACGGTCAGCTGAAGCTCGCACGCGAATTCGACCTGCCGGTGATTTGCCACGTGCGCAAATCGCAGGACCAGGTGCTGAAGGGGCTGCGGCGGCATGCGGTGCATCGCGGCATCGCGCATGCGTTCAATGGCAGCTTCCAGCAGGCGCAGGCGTTTATCGATCACGGCATGCATCTGGGCTTTGGCGGCAACGTGACGTTCGAACGTGCGTTGCAGATCCGTCGGCTCGCGCAGCAACTGCCGCTCGATGCGATCGTTGTCGAAACCGATGCGCCCGATATATCTCCCTCCTGGCTGTACAGGGAACGCAACACGCCGGACCAGATTCCGCGTATCGGAAGAAGCCTGGCCGAACAGCGCGGCATCAGCGAAGCTGAGCTCGCACTTGGCACAACGGCTAACGCTCACGCCGCGCTGCCGCGGCTCGCGCTTTCCTCTGCATAATTAACGCCGATGGTTCCCGCCGGGCGGATCATGCGCCCGGCGCGAGTGCGTCTGCCGCATGCGTCCGGCGTCAGTCGGGGAGGGCGCATGCGGGCAGTGTGGTGTGGATTCGCGTTAGGTGTGGTGTGGCTGCAGCAACAGGCGGTATTGCCGGACTGGCGCGCGTGGTTGCTGCTTGTGCTGCTGGCGGGCAGTGCGGCTGCGTGCATCGTGCGCATGCTTTCGCATGGCGGATCGCTACGTTTGCAACCGGTGATCGTGTGGTGCGGAGTGTGGCTGCTGGCTGCATGCACCGGGTTCGGCTATGCAGCGTGGCGCGCCGAGATGCGGCTCGCCCGTGCGCTTCCCGTCAAGTGGGAGGGCCGCAATATCGTCGTGCAGGGATACATCAAGGGACTGCCGGTCACGGATGCGCATGGCGCACGTTTTCTCCTCGCCGTCGAATCGAACGACGCGAATATCGCGCACTTCCCACATACGATCGAACTGTCATGGATCGCGGAACGCACGCCGCTGCCCGCGCTTGAAGCAGGCACGCGCTGGCGGTTGACGGTGCGTCTGAAGCGTGCGCACGGCAACGCGAACTTCGGCGTTCGGGATGCCGAAGCGTCGCGGCTGGCGCGGGACGTCCGCGCGACGGGTTATGTCGCCGCCCCGATGACCGCTGAGCGACTGACAGGCTCGGCCGGCGGCGCGGGCGTGGCGATCGACCGCTGGCGCGCCGCGGTGCGCGCGCGAATCGACGCGGTGCTAGCGGAGGCGCCGCATCGCGGCATCGTTATCGCACTCGCGATCGGTGCGCAGGATGCCGTCAGTGCCGCCGACTGGCTTCTGATGCGCAACACCGGCACGAGTCACCTGGTTGCGATATCGGGACTGCATATCGGCTTCGTCGCGGGACTGGCGGCATGGTTCGCTGGCGGACTGTGGCGACGCTCGTGCTTCATCGGGCGCGACTGGCCGCTATGGATGCCGGCGCAGAAAGTCTCGCTTGCCGCGGGCGCGCTGTTCGCGGCGTGCCACGCAGCGCTGGCGGGATTCAACGTGCCGGCGCAACGGGCGCTCTGGATGCTGGCGGTGGTCGCGCTGGGCACGATCAGCGGGCGCAGCCTCGCCCCTTCGCTCGTGCTGGCCTGGGCGCTCGGGCTCGTGCTGCTGCTCGATCCGTGGGCTGTGGTGTCCGCCGGTTTCTGGCTCTCGTTCTGCGCGGTCGCGGCGATCCTGTTCGCGACGTCCGGACGGCTGCGCATGCACGACCACGAACGGCGCGATCCTGAGCCGGATGCAACGCGTTTTGCGCGGTCTCGTAGCGGTTGCCTGCGACGATTGTCGAGTCTCAGGGAACGACTTCTGAGCGGCGCGCACGTGCAGTTCGCCGTCACGATCGCGCTCGCGCCGCTCACGGTTTACTGGTTCGCTCAGATTCCGCTCGTCGGGCCCGTGGCCAATGCGTTTGCCATTCCATGGGTCAGCCTGTTCGTGACGCCGGCCGTGCTCGCGGGCGTCGCGTTGCCGGAACCGTTCGATGCGTGGGCGTTTCGCGGCGCGCATGCATTGCTCGATGTGCTCGTCGGCGGGATGCAGACGATGGCCGGTCTCCCCTGGGCGCTGCTGCGGCTCCCGCAGCCGGGCGCGTGGGCACTGGCCGCGGCGGCGGTCGGCGTCGCATGGTGTCTCGCGCCGCGCGGCTGGCCGTTGCGCTGGGCCGCGCCGTTGACATGGCTGCCGTTGCTGTTGCCGCCGCCATCGGGTCCTCCTTCCGGCACGTTCCGGCTCACCGCGCTCGATATCGGGCAGGGTTCGTCGGTCCTGATCGAAACCGCGCATCACACATTGCTCTTCGACGCCGGGCCCGGGCCGGAGTCGACGCACGCGGGCGAGCGGATCGTCGTGCCGTACCTGTATGCGAACGGCGTGAACGCGCTCGATACGCTGATGATCAGTCACGCAGATTCGGACCACTCCGGCGGAGCGCCAGCGGTACTGGCCGGCATCGAGGTGCGCCAGATGCTGGCCGCGCTGGCGCCGGCCAATGCGCTGTGGACGGCCGCCCGCGAGACCCACGCCGACGTCGTGCCCTGCGCGGCGGGCCAGCACTGGCGCTGGGACGGCGTCGATTTCGCCGTGCTCTGGCCGGATGCGGGGCCGTTGCAGGGCAAGCCGAATGCGCATTGCTGCGTCCTGCGCGTGAGCGCGACGGGCGCTGGCGCGGATGTCGGCGGCAACGATTTCGCCGGGCAGGTGCGCGAGCCGCATCCGTCGTTCACCGCTTTACTTGCCGCCGATATCGAGGCGCCCGTCGAGCGCGCCCTGCTTCAACGCGATCCCGAAGCGCTGCGCGCCGAGGTGCTGGTCGTGCCGCATCATGGCAGCAAGACGTCGTCGACCGAGCCGTTCCTCGATTCTGTCGACCCGCTTGTCGCGATATTTCAGGTAGGCTATCGCAACCGTTTTCACCACCCGCATCCGGGCGTCTTTTCGCGGTATCTGGCGCGCCACATCGAGCTGACGCGCAGCGATACCGACGGCGCGGTGCGCATCGAAACCGCGGGGCCGGCGCTGTCGCTCGAACGGTATCGCGAGACGCACCGGCGGTACTGGATGGATCGATGACCGGCGGCTCTTTCCCGGAACGCTGCAAACGCGCGGCACGGGCGGCACTATCAACACGGGGCAGCGACGGCGGCAAACCGCGGCGCTTTCCGGCAAAAGCAAAAACAGGAGACGACGGCGCTTGAAAGACATCATCCACTTCTCGCACGCAAACGGGTTTCCCGCATCGACGTACCGTACGATCTTCGCCGAACTCGCGGACGACTACGAACTGCGCTTTATCGAGCGCATCGGCCATGACGCGCGCTTTCCGGTGACGCAGGACTGGCCGCATCTCGTCGAGGAACTGCTCGCCGACATCGGCCGGTGCTATGAGCGGCCGGTGTGGCTGGTCGGCCATTCGCTCGGCGGTTATCTGTCGATGATGGCCGCGCTGAAAAAGCCGCAATGGGTGAAAGGCGTCGTGATGCTCGATTCGCCGGTGATCGCGGGGTGGCGCAGCAGCATGCTGCGCGTGTCGCAATGGACGGGGCTCGACGAGAAACTCTCGCCCGCCGCCGCGACGCGCACGCGCCGCACGCACTGGGCCAGCCGCGACGAAGCGTGGCGGCACTTTTATTCGAAGCCCGCGTTCGCGCGCTGGGACGAGCGCATGCTCTCCGATTACGTCGACTTCTGCATTCCGCAGACTGCCGTCGATGGCGGCCGCACGCTCGCGTTCGATCGTCGCACCGAATATCTGATCTACCGGACCTTGCCGCATACGCTCGGCGCGCGGCTCGCGCGCGGCGCGCCGGTGCCGGCCGGTTTCATCGCGGGTACACGTTCGAGGGAGATCCGCCAGGTCGGTCTCGATGCCACCCGCCGGGCGACCGGCGAGCATCTCGAATGGATCGAGGGCAGCCATCTTTACCCGATGGAAAAGCCGCTCGAAACCGCCCGCGCACTGCAGCGGATGCTGCGCGAACTGGCGCGCAGCGTGTGAGCGTCGCGTCACGCTGACGGCGGCGTTCGGGCGCCCTGCATCCCAACCTGTGAGAGCGGGGTGGGCGATGACGGGGCGCAACGGAAAACGGTACGGGATCGGTGCTGCGTCGGCGCATATTGCTGGGTTGAGGCCCTGCTTTACGGTATAATCCGTTTTTCCCGCGAGCATCCAGCGATGACCAAATATGTTTTCGTCACCGGCGGCGTAGTTTCTTCCCTCGGCAAGGGTATTGCCGCCGCTTCCCTCGCCGCGATCCTCGAATCGCGCGGTCTCAAAGTCACCCTCCTCAAGCTCGATCCCTACATCAACGTCGACCCCGGCACGATGAGCCCGTTTCAGCACGGCGAAGTGTTCGTGACGGAAGACGGAGCGGAGACGGACCTCGACCTCGGCCACTATGAGCGCTTCATCAGCACGAAGATGCGCAAGGCCAATAACTTCACGACCGGCCAGATCTACGAATCGGTGATCCGCAAGGAACGCCGCGGCGACTATCTCGGCAAGACCGTGCAGGTCATTCCGCACATCACGAATGAAATCCAGGCGTTCGTCGAACGCGGCGCGGCTTCCGCGACGTGCGGCGAGCCGGACGTCGCGATCGTCGAAGTGGGCGGCACCGTGGGTGACATCGAATCGCTGCCGTTCCTCGAAGCCGCGCGCCAGATGAGCCTGCGCCTCGGCCGCAACAGCGCGTGCTTCGTGCATCTGACGCTGGTGCCCTGGGTGGCCACGGCGGGTGAGCTGAAAACCAAGCCCACGCAGCACAGCGTGCAGAAGCTGCGCGAAATCGGCATCTCGCCGCACGTGCTGCTGTGCCGTGCCGACCGCCCCATCCCGGACGACGAACGCGCGAAGATTTCGATGTTCTCGAACGTGCCGGAAGACGCGGTGATCTCCGTGTGGGACGCCGACAGCATCTACAAGATTCCGCAGATGCTGCACGATCAGGGCATGGACGAGATCGTTTGCGACGAGCTGAAGCTCACGCCGAAGCCGGCCGATCTGTCGATGTGGTCGGATCTCGTCGAAAAGCTCGAACATCCGAAGCACGAAGTCACGATCGGCATGGTCGGCAAGTACGTCGATCTGACGGAATCGTACAAGTCGCTGATCGAAGCGCTGCGCCATGCGTCGATCCACACGTCGACCAAAGTCAACATCGAGTACATCGATTCGGAAGAAGTCGAGGCCGACGGTGTCGAGAGCCTCAAGCATCTCGACGCGGTGCTGGTGCCGGGCGGCTTCGGCCGCCGTGGTACGGAAGGCAAGATCAAGGCGATCCGCTACGCACGCGAAGCGAAAGTGCCGTACCTCGGCATCTGCCTCGGCATGCAGCTGGCCGTGATCGAATTCGCCCGCGACGTGGTCGGTCTGAAGGGTGCGAACAGCACCGAATTCGACCAGACGACGGAGAACCGCGTGGTCGCGCTGATCACCGAGTGGTACGACCGCGACGGCAAGGTCGAGAAGCGCGACGAAGAGTCGGATCTCGGAGGCACGATGCGTCTCGGTTCGCAACGTTGCCCGATCAAGCCGGGCACGATGGCAGCGGAGATCTACGGCAAGGACGTGAACGAACGTCACCGTCACCGTTATGAAGTCAATAACCGCTTCGTGCCCCAGCTCGAAGCCGGTGGTCTTGTCATCAGCGCTCGTACCCCGAGCGAGGATCTGCCGGAAATGATGGAACTGCCGCGCGACATGCATCCGTGGTTCGTCGGCGTCCAGTTCCATCCGGAATTCACGTCCACGCCGCGTGACGGTCATCCGCTCTTCAAGTCGTTTGTCGAAGCCGCGCTCGTGCATCATCTGGCGGGCGTCGAGGAGAAAGCATGAAACTGGGCGACTTCGAAATCGGCCTCGACAAGCCGTTTTTCCTGATCGCGGGCACTTGTGTCGTCGAATCCGAACAGATGACGATCGACACCGCCGGCCGCCTGAAGGAAATCTGCGCGAAGCTGAAGATTCCGTTCATCTACAAATCATCGTACGACAAGGCCAATCGCAGCAGCGGCAAGTCGTTTCGCGGTCTGGGCATGGACGAAGGCCTGCGCATCCTGTCGGAAGTGAAGAAGCAGCTCGGCCTGCCGGTACTGACCGACGTCCACAGCGAACACGAGATCGAGCAGGTCGCATCGGTCGTGGACGTGCTGCAGACGCCGGCGTTCCTGTGCCGTCAGACCGATTTCATCCACGCGTGCGCGCGCTCGGGCAAGCCGGTCAACATCAAGAAAGGCCAGTTTCTCGCGCCGCACGACATGAAAAACGTGATCGACAAGGCACGTGAAGCCGCACGCGAAGCGGGCCTGTCGGAAGACCGCTTCATGGCCTGCGAACGCGGCGTATCGTTTGGCTATAACAACCTCGTGTCCGACATGCGTTCGCTCGCGATCATGCGCGAAACCGGTGCGCCGGTCGTGTTCGACGCCACGCACTCGGTGCAGTTGCCGGGCGGGCAGGGCACGAGCTCGGGCGGTCAACGCGAATTCGTGCCGGTGCTCGCGCGTGCCGCCGTGGCGACGGGCGTGGCCGGTCTCTTCATGGAAACGCATCCGAATCCGGCAGAAGCGAAGTCGGACGGTCCGAACGCCGTACCGCTGCATCGCATGGCCGATCTGCTCGAGACGTTGCTCACGCTCGATCAGGCCGTCAAGCGTGCGCCGTTCCTCGAAAGCGATTTCAACTGATGCCGGCGTTCGCAGCGTGTCAGCCGGCGCGTTGCGGACACTCCGCGTGATGGTCGTCGAAAGCATCCGGGCGCAAGCGGCGCTACTGTGCAACGGATGCAGTTTCACCGTAAGAATCCAACGTCATTTCTTGAGGAAACCATGAGTGCTATCGTAGATATCATCGGTCGCGAGATTCTCGATTCGCGAGGCAACCCCACCGTCGAATGCGACGTGTTGCTCGAATCGGGCACGATGGGCCGTGCGGCTGTGCCGTCGGGTGCATCGACGGGTTCGCGCGAGGCCATCGAGCTGCGCGACGGCGAAACCGGCCGTTACGGCGGCAAGGGCGTGCTCAAGGCAGTCGAGCACATCAACACCGAAATCTCCGAGGCGATCATGGGTCTTGACGCGTCGGAACAGGCGTTCCTCGACAAGACGCTGCTCGAACTCGACGGTACGGATAACAAATCGCGCCTCGGTGCGAACGCGATGCTGGCCGTTTCGATGGCCGTCGCGAAGGCTGCAGCTGAAGAAGCCGGCCTGCCGCTTTACCGCTACTTCGGCGGCTCGGGCGCGATGCAACTGCCGGTGCCGATGATGAACATCGTCAACGGCGGCGCGCACGCCAACAACAGCCTGGACATCCAGGAATTCATGATCGTGCCGGTGAGCCAGCCGACGTTTCGCGAAGCCCTGCGTTGCGGCGCCGAAGTATTCCATGCGCTCAAGAAGATCCTGAGCGATCGCGGCATGAGCACGGCCGTGGGCGACGAAGGCGGCTTCGCGCCGAACTTCGGCAGCAACGACGAATGCCTGTCGACGATCCTGCAGGCCATTGAAAAGGCGGGTTATCGCGCGGGCGAAGACGTGCTTCTCGCGCTCGACTGCGCAGCGAGCGAGTTCTATCACGACGGCAAGTACCAGCTGGCCGGCGAAGGCCTGCAACTGTCGTCGACGGAATTCGCCGATTACCTCGCGACGCTCGCCGACAAGTTCCCGATCGTCTCGATCGAAGACGGCATGCACGAAAGCGACTGGGACGGCTGGAAGACGCTGACGGAAAAACTCGGCAAGAAAATCCAGCTGGTCGGCGACGATCTGTTCGTGACGAACACGCGCATCCTGAAGGAAGGTATCGAGAAGGGCATCGCGAACTCGATCCTGATCAAGATCAACCAGATCGGCACGCTGACGGAAACGTTCGCCGCGATCGAAATGGCGAAGCGCGCTGGTTACACGGCGGTGATTTCGCACCGTTCGGGTGAAACCGAAGACTCGACGATCGCCGATATCGCGGTCGGCCTGAACGCCGGCCAGATCAAGACGGGTTCGCTGTCGCGCTCGGATCGCATCTCGAAGTACAACCAGCTGCTGCGTATCGAAGAAGATCTCGGCGATATCGCCAGCTATCCTGGCAAGTCGGCGTTCTACAATCTGCGCTAACCGCGCGCCGATTCTGCATTGAGCGCGAATTCGACCTTTGAACCGGTCATACTTCGTTTCTGGATCGACCCGCCGCCCTGCGTATAGCGCAGGGCGGCGCGTATTATTTGTGCTCTCTTCATGCGGCTTGTCACTGTCGTTTTGATCGTCCTGCTGGCGCTGATCCAGTACCCGCTCTGGTGGGGGCATGGTGGCTGGTTACGCGTGCACGACCTGCAGGAGCAGCTTGCGCTCCAGCAAAAGAAGAACGCCGACGCGAAGTTGCGCAACGAGCGCATCGATGGCGAAGTGCACGATTTGCAGACCGGCACGGCAGCTGTCGAGGAGCGCGCACGTTACGAAATGGGTATGGTGAAGGACGGCGAAGTGTTCGTTCAGTTCGTCTCACCGAACGCACCGTTGCCGACGTCGAACCCGTCGTCGGTCACGACGTCGACGCGCGGTGAGGTGTCCGCCGCGCCGTTGCACGTGGTGCCGAATCCGGAGCCGCGCGCGAAGCCGGAAAAAAAGCATGGCACGAAGAAGGATTCAAAGCAGGATCAAAAGCGCAAGGGTGCGGGTTAGGTGCGCCTGGACATCCTTGCCACAGGCAACACCATTGAAGATGGATCGGCAAAAATGTTGCCAGGGCATTGAACCTGGAGAAAGCCGCCCAAGCCGCCCGATGGGCGGCTTTTTTACTCGTGAGCCGTGATCCGCGTGCAAAAGTGCATCAGTCACAGTCAGGCAAACATCACCAGCCCCAGCCCGTGCCGAAACCAACACCGGCACCTGTGCCCCAGCCCGATCCCCAGCCACCGCCGTAATAGCTGCCATAAACACTGACCGGTGGCGTGTAATACCGCGACCACGCCTGAGCGGCGGCTTCCGCGGCCATCGCCTGGTTTTGCTCCGCGAGCACCTGCCGGTCGATTGCGTCGTAACGTGCGCGCTCTTCAGGCGTCAATGGTTGCGCTTTCGCCGCGATGCCGGACTGGTCGGCCGGCAGACGGCTGTATATCGGCGAAGGGCCGGGCGGGTCCATGACGCAGCCCGTCAACGCAGCACTGCCTGCCACGACGGACAGCGCCAGAAGAACCGGTATGGAATGATGCAATGAGGTTTTCATGTCAGTTTCCACCAGCGAGACGCTCCGACCCGCTCGCGTGGGAGGGGAGTCGCCAATGTTCGATACCTGTTCGACGCAATGCCGGACATTCAGCGCACGCCGCCGGTATCGAGCGCAACGGGCGAAGGGCAAACGACAAAGGGCGCCAGCTCAAACAACCCGCGACGTAGCGTTCAATGGCGCTGACCTGCCGCAGGCGTCACTCCTTCTGAGAGCCCGCTCACGAGGAAAAGTTGCGCCACGTCGACCGGGTCGAACTCGTACCGCTGGTTGCAGAATTCGCAGTGAATTTCGACGTGTCCGCGTTCTTCGAGCACGCTGTCGACTTCCTCGCGACCGAGCATTTTCAGCATCGCGCCGACCTTGCCGCGCGAGCAGCTGCATTCGAAGCGCGCCGGCGTCGGTGCGAAGTGCTGGACGTTTTCCTGCCAGAAAAGGCGGCGAAACACCGTTTCCGGCTCTTCCTTCAGTAGTTCGTCGTTCGACAGCGTGCCGCCGAGCGTGCAGACACGCTCCCACGTATCCGCATCGAGTTCGCCTGGATGCGGCACGATGCCGCCGTCGCCCGGCAGTTTCTGCAACAGCATGCCGACGGCACGCTCCGAATCCGCCGCGAGCCACAGGCGCGTATCGAGCTGTTCGGAGTGGTGCATGTAATGTTCGAGCACTTCGGCCATCGAGTTCAACGGGCCGTCCACGCCGTTGAGCGGCACGATGCTCTGGTACGGCTGCTGGCCAGGCTGCTTTTCGCGCGGGTCGAGCGTGATCACGCAGCGGCCGTTGCCGTTGGCGTTCAGCAGTTCAGTGAGCGATGTGTCGTCGCTGATCGTGCTTGCGACGTCGCCGGAAAACTTGGCCGTGGCGCGCATCGACAGATCCGAGCTGCATTGCACAACCAGCATCTTGACCGGGCCGTCGCCGAAAATCTGCATGACGAGCGTGCCGTCGAATTTCAGGTTCGCCGACAGCAGCGCGCACGCCGCCATCATTTCGCCGAGCACGTTGCGCACCGGCGCCGGGTAATCGCGACGCGTCAACACTTCCCGCCACGTGTTTCGCAGCGAAACGATCTCGCCGCGTACCGGTGCCGCGCTGAACATGAATTTTTGCAACTGGTCGTTCACAACTCTTCCTCGGTCGAATGGCGCTCGTTCTGACAATGCGCCTGCGCGCCGCGCGCTCCGGCTGTCAGCCGACGCGTACGAGCTGCGCCTTGAAATAATCCCTGCGTTCCACGTAGCTTTGCGCGGCGCGTCGCAGGTTCGCGATGTCCGCTTCCGTCAGTTCGCGTACGACTTTCGCCGGCGCGCCCAGAATCAGCGAATTATCGGGAAATACCTTGCCCTCGGTCACGACGGCGCCGGCGCCAACCAGACAGTTGCGGCCGATGACCGCGCCATTCAAGACCACCGCCTGAATGCCGATCAACGCGCCTTCCTTGATCGTGCAGCCGTGCAGCATCACCTGGTGGCCGATCGTGACGTTGTTTTCGATCGTCATCGGAAAACCCGGATCGGTGTGGAGCACCGCGTTTTCCTGAATGTTGCTGCCTGCGCCGATCTCAATCCGGTCGTTGTCGCCGCGGATCGTGGCGCCGAACCAGACGCTTGCGTTTTCGTCGATGGCGACCTTGCCGATGATGGTCGCCGTATCGGCGACGAACACGCTTTCGTGGATGGTCGGTGCCGCATCGCCAAGTTTGTAGATTGCCACAGTGTTTCCTCTGCGTCGGGCGTCACGCCCAGACGCGGAGCGCGACGGCAGCGCGGCGGGCGCGCTTCATGGTCGAATCGCGTATTGTAAACGGTTGCGCACAGGACGCGCCTCGCCGCGTCCGGTTCCCGTCAGACGTTTTGCCGTGCGTTGCCATGCACCCGTGTATTTTTCCGCGTTTTATGTAGCGTTCGTTGCCCATGAATCCAGCCGTTTCTTCTTTGTCGTCAACACCGTCGCTGCCACTGGACGCCTGCATGCGCAGCGAAGCGCTCGGCGTACTGCGCGAGCGCGATGCGGTAACGAAGGCCGTGGCGACGCGTGATCTCCATGCACGCGCCTGCGAAGGTCTTCTGCCATGCAGGCCCGAGCGGTCGCTCGATGAACCGGCTGGTTTGCCCGGCCGCCCGGAGCGGCCCGAACTGGTGGACCCGCGCGGACTCGGGCGGCGCAGCATGCAGTCGCCGCAAGGGCGTGCGGTGTTGCTGCATGCGCTCGCGCATATCGAGTTCAATGCGATCAACCTCGCGCTCGATGCGGTCTGGCGCTTTGCCGCGATGCCGGCCGCGTTTTATCTCGACTGGTTGAAAGTGGCGTCGGAAGAAGCGCATCATTTCTCGTTGCTGACGGCGCGGCTGGCAGATTCTGGTCACGTCTACGGCGACTTTCCCGCGCACGACGGCCTGTGGGACATGTGCGAGCGAACCCGCGGTGACGTGCTTGCCCGTATGGCGCTGGTGCCGCGCACGCTGGAGGCACGCGGGCTGGACGCGTCGCCGCCGATTCGCGCGCGCCTCCAGCAGGCGGGCGACCATGAATCGGCCGCCATTCTCGACGTGATCCTGCGCGATGAAATCGGCCATGTCCTGATCGGCAACCGCTGGTTCCGGTATCTGTGCGATCGGGAGGCGCTTGATCCGCACGCAACATACGCGCGTCTCGCCACGCAATATCACGCGCCCCGGTTGCGCGGGCCGTTCAACTTCGAAGCGCGGCGCGACGCCGGTTTTGACGAAGCCGAACTCGCGGCGCTGGCCGGACTGGACGCCGGCCAGGCGGCGCCTGTGGCGGATCAGACGAAACCAGAAGGCACTCGTGAGCCGGATGTCACATCGACTGCATCGACTTCGACGAGATAACCGCCTGTTTCCGTGCATTGGCAGGCTGAAGTGCGATTGACTGCACGATTGGGCGTCGGCTTTATCTGTCCACGGTGATGAAAAGCGTCAAATTGACCTGCTGCCATCGTCCTGAAGCCCGCTTTTGTCGTCGCCTCCATGTACTGCCAGATTGCCGCGCCCACTCACTATCTCGTTATAATCGAACGATCATTCTTTTCTGGAAGTCGTCCATGAATACCTCCCGGTCCGAATTCGTCCCGGTGCGCGGCGTGCGCCTGCATGTGCGACGTTGGGGCAACCCGGACGCGCCCGCGCTTTTCATGCTGCATGGCTGGATGGACGTTGCCGCGTCGTTCCAGTTCGTCGTCGACGCGCTGGGCGGCGAGTGGCAGGTGATCGCGCCGGATGCGCGCGGCTTCGGCCTGTCGGACTGGCCAGTGGCGTCGCACGGCGGCGGAAACTACTGGTTTCAGGAATACGTGTCGGATCTCGACGCGCTGCTGGACCATTACGCGCCATCCGGCGAGGTCAATCTGATCGGGCACAGCATGGGCGCGAACGTCGTCTGTCTGTATGCCGGCGCCCGGCCGGAGCGTGTGCGCCGCGTGGTGGATCTCGAAGGCTTCGGGCTTGGCGCGTCGCGCGCGGAGCAATGGCCGCGCCGGCTGAAAACGTGGCTCGATGAGCTGAAAGAGCCGCCCACGCTGAAAAGCTACGCTTCGCTCGATGAGGTCGCTGCGCGGCTGATCCGCACGAACGCGCGTCTCGATCCGCAGCGGGCGAGTTTTCTCGCACGACACTGGTCGAAACAGGGGGAGGACGGCCGTTTCACGCTGCTCGCCGACCCGGCGCACAAGATGCGCGGCCCGCTGCAGTATCGCCTCGACGAAGTGATGGCCGTCTGGCGCAACGTGCGGGCGAAGGTGCTGCACGTCGAAGCGGCGGGCTCGCCGACGCTCGCGGCGATTGCCGGCGAAACCCCGCTCGGCGAGTTCAAGGCGCGTTTCCGGGCGTTTCCGGACTGGCGCGAGAAGATCATCGACGATGCCGGTCACATGGTGCATCACGATCAGCCGGAGCAGGTCGCCGCGCTGATCGAGGGATTTTGCGCATAAATTTTTGCGCATAACGTCGGCCGCCGGAGGATTGGTGCGGCGAACTACCGCATTGCAGTAAAATGGTTGCTGAATCTTTACAGGGCAACGATGAACGCCGATCTGCACTGCCATTCCACGGTTTCCGACGGCCAGTTCGCGCCGGCCGAGGTCGCGCGCCGCGCGCACGCGGGCGGCGTGACGCTGTGGGCGCTGACCGACCACGATGAAGTAGGCGGTCAGGCGGAAGCGCGTGCGGCCGCGACGGCGCTTGGCATGCGTTATCTGGGCGGCGTCGAAATATCGGTCACCTGGGCGTCGCGGACAGTCCATATCGTCGGTTTGAACGTCGATCCGCAAAACACGGCGCTCGTGGAAGGCCTCGCGCGCACGCGTAACGGCCGCGCGGCGCGTGCCGAAGCCATCGGGGAACAGCTTGCCACGCTCGGCATCCCGGACGCGTACGCGGGCGCGCTTCGTTACGTCTCGAATCCGGACATGATCTCGCGCACCCACTTCGCGCGATACATGGTGGAAAGCGGCTACGCGGAATCCACGCAGGACGTGTTCACGCGCTATCTGGGCGACGGCAAGCCAGGTTACGTGTCGCATCGCTGGTCGAAATTGTCCGATGCCGTGCAGTGGATCAAGACCGCCGGCGGCGAGGCTGTGATTGCCCATCCGGGGCGGTACGCGTACACGCCGGTCGAATTCGACGCGTTCTTTGGCGAATTCATCGATCTTGGCGGCAAGGCGATCGAAGTCGTCACCGGCAGTCATACGCCGGACCAGTATCGCGAATACGCCGACGTCGCGCGCCGTTTTGGTTTCGAGGCGTCGCGCGGTTCGGATTTTCATGCGGCCGGCGAAGGCCGCGTCGATCTCGGCAGTCTGCCGCCGCTTCCTTCCGATCTCACCCCCGTCTGGGAACGCTGGCTGTGACGTGCTGTTGTGGCGTCGCGCGGTGCGCGCAGCCTGTCGCGGGCTGAAAGCGCGACATCCAGTCATCCTGATCATTCACCATGTCTCAATTCTTTCGGCTTCATCCCGACAATCCGCAGCTGCGCCTCGTCAAGCAGGCCGTGCAGATCATCAACGACGGCGGCGTCGTCGCGTTGCCGACCGATTCGAGCTACGCACTCGCGTGCCGTCTCGACGACAAGGATGCCGTCGAGCGCATCCGCCGCATCCGCGGTCTCGACGAGAAGCAGCTTTTGTCGCTGCTGGTGCGCGACCTGTCGGAGCTCGCCAACTTCGCGATGGTCGATAACCGGCAATACCGGCTGATCAGGTCGGTGACGCCGGGCCCGTATGTTTTCGTGCTGCAGGCGACCAAAGAGGTGCCGCGCCGTCTGTCGCATCCGTCGCGCAAGACGATCGGTCTGCGTGTGCCCGATCACGCCATCACGCTCGCGATTCTCGAAGAACTCGGCCAGCCGTTGCTCGGTTCGACGCTGATCATGCCGGGCGAAACCCAGCCGCTGAACGATCCCGAGGAGATTCGCGCGCGCCTCGAAAAGCAGATCGAGCTGGTGATCGACGGCGGCGCGTGTGTGTGCGAGCCGTCGACGGTGATCGATCTGACCGGCGCTGAGCCCGTACTCGTTCGTCCAGGCCGCGGCAGCCTTCAGCCGTTCGGCCTGGAACAGCCCGCCTGACCGGTAACGAAAGCCGCCGGTCGCGGCTCCCTGCATTGATACAATAGCGAGCTATGGATTCCTCCCTGATACAGACCATTGTCGTGTACGCGTTGCCGGTGATTTTCGCCATCACGCTGCACGAGGCCGCACATGGCTACGTTGCGCGCCTGCTCGGCGACAACACGGCGTACGTGCTCGGCCGTGTTTCCTTCAATCCGATGCGCCACATCGATCCGCTCGGCACCATCGCGATTCCGCTGTTGCTGTACTTCGTGACGAGCGGTGCGTTCGTGTTCGGCTACGCGAAACCCGTGCCGGTCGCGTTCGGCAATCTGCGTAATCCGCGCTGGGGCAGCCTGTGGGTGGCGCTCGCCGGGCCGATGTGCAACTTCGTGCAGGCGCTGATATGGGGCGTGATCGGCGTGTCGCTCGCCGCCATGAACATCCAGGAACCGTTTTTCACGCGCATGGCGGGCGCGGGCGTCGGCATCAATCTCGTGCTCGGCGTGCTGAACCTGTTCCCGCTGCCGCCGCTCGACGGCGGTCGCGTGCTGACCGCGCTGCTGCCGGCGCGTCAGTCGATTGCGCTCTCGCGTATCGAGCCGTATGGTTTTTTCATTGTGATGGCGCTCGTGATGACGGGTACCCTGACGACATTCTGGCTGCGACCGCTCGTCAATCTCGGTTACGACGCTGTGACGGCTATCCTGACTCCACTCGTTTCGCTTCTCTAATATAACCATGTTCCCAGACCGTATCTTCTCCGGCATGCGGCCCACCGGGTCGCTGCACCTCGGCCACTATCACGGCGTACTGAAAAACTGGGTGCGGCTGCAGTCCGAATACCCGTGCTTCTTCTGCGTCGTCGACTGGCACGCGTTGACCACGCACTACGAAACGCCCGAGGTCATTGAAAAGAACGTCTGGGAAGTGCTGATCGACTGGCTCGCGTCAGGCATCGATCCGGCGCAGGCCACGCTCTTCATCCAGAGCAAGGTGCCCGAGCACGCCGAACTCGCGCTGCTGCTCGGCATGAGCACGCCGCTTGGCTGGCTCGAACGCGTGCCGACCTACAAGGAGCAGATGGAGAAGCTGAAGGACAAGGATCTGTCCACCTACGGCTTTCTCGGGTATCCGGTTCTGATGGCGGCCGACATCCTGCTGTATCGCGGCTCGCTCGTGCCGGTCGGCGAAGACCAGGTGCCGCACGTCGAAATGACGCGCGAAATCGCGCGCCGCTTCAACTATCTGTACGGTCGCGAGCCGGGCTTCGAGGAAAAGGCCAACGAAGCCGCGAAGAAACTCGGCGGCAAGCGCGCGAAGCTGTATCACCAGCTGCGCGTCGCGTATCAGCAGGAAGGCGACGACGAAGCGCTCGAACAGGCGCGTGCGATGCTGCAGGAATCGCAGAGCCTGTCGATGAACGATCGCGAGCGTCTTTTCGGTTACCTCGAAGGGTCGCGCAAGATCATTCTCACCGAACCGCAGGCCATGCTGACCGAAGCGTCGCGCATGCCGGGTCTCGATGGACAGAAAATGTCGAAGTCGTACGGCAACACGATCGGTCTGCGTGAAGACGCCGAGACGATCACGAAGAAAGTCCGTACCATGCCGACCGACCCCGCGCGCGTGCGCCGCACCGATCCGGGCGACCCGGACAAGTGCCCGGTATGGCAGCTGCATCAGGTCTACACCGACGAAACGACGCACGCATGGGTGCAGAAGGGCTGCCGTTCGGCTGGCATCGGCTGTCTCGAATGCAAGCAGCCGGTGATCGAAGGCATCCTGCGTGAACAGCAGCCGATGCTCGAGCGCGCGCAGAAGTACATGGACGATCCGTCGCTGTTGCGTGCAATCGTCGCCGATGGCTGCGACAAGGCGCGCCGTTTCGCGACCGAGACCATGCGCGATGTGCGCGAGGCCATGGGCCTGTCGTACAACTGATAGTCGATAGCGATTTGTATATGGACGACCACGGCTCCCCGGTGCTTTCCCGGCATGCCACGCTGGCCGAACCGTCACGCTGGGTGCGTCGCTGGACGCATCTCGTGACGCCCGGCGGCGCGGTGCTCGACGTCGCGTCGGGCGCCGGGCGGCACGCGCGCTGGTTTGCCGCGCGGGGCCATCCGGTCACCGCACTCGACCGCGACGCGGACGCGCTCGCGACGCTGCACGACGTGCCACAGGTGAGCACGCTCGCCGCCGACATCGAAGACGGCCCGTGGCCGCTTCCTGCGGGATCGAGGTTCGCCGCGGTCGTCGTCACGAACTACCTGCACCGGCCGCTCTTTCCGCGGCTTCTGGATGCGCTCGCGCCGGCAGGGGTGCTGATTTACGAGACGTTCGCGCAGGGCAACGAGACGGTCGGCAAGCCTTCGCGGTCGGCGTTTCTGCTGGCACCGGGCGAGTTGCTCGATGCCGTTCGCGGCCGTCTGCGGGTGATCGCTTATCAGGATGGTTTTCTCGCGCAGCCGCGTCCCGCTTACGTCCAGCGGATCTGCGCGATTCAGGAGGCGGATCGGTCCGTCGACGGGGGAGAGGCTCCACCCCCGCCGCGTTACGATCTGGCTGGCTAATCCGCTACAATCGCGGTTTACTGATCTAATTCATGGCATTTCATGACTAACGGCAATCAAGACGGCATTCAGATTCGCGGCAGCATTCCCGCAATCATCACCCCGATGCTCGAAGACGGCAGCCTCGATCTGCCCGCGTTTCGCAAACTGATCGACTGGCATATCGAAGAGGGCACGAACGGTCTCGTCGTCGTCGGTACGAGCGGCGAGTCGGCCACGCTGTCGGTCGAAGAGCACGTGCTGATGGTCAAGACCGCGGTCGAGCACGTTGCCGGACGCATTCCCGTGATTGCAGGCTCGGGCGGCAATTCGACCACCGAAGCGATCGAACTGACCGAGCAGGCGAAGAAAGTCGGGGCCGATGCCACGCTGCAGGTCGTGCCGTATTACAACAAGCCGACGCAGGAAGGGATCTATCGCCACTTCTCGAAAATCGCGGAAACCGTCGATCTGCCGGTGATCCTGTACAACGTGCCGGGTCGCACGGTGGCGGACATGTCGAACGAGACGATCCTGCGCCTCGCCCAGGTGCCGGGCATCGTGGGCGTGAAGGAAGCGACCGGCAGCATCGATCGCGCGGCGCATCTGATCAAGGCAGCGCCGGCGCATTTCGGCATTTACAGCGGCGACGATCCGACTGCGATCGGATTGATGCTGCTTGGCGGCCACGGCAACATTTCCGTGACGGCCAACGTGGCACCGCGTCTGATGGCTGAACTCTGCCGCGCCGCGCTCGCCGCCGACGCGAAAACCGCGCGTGAAATCCATCTGAAACTGCTTTCGCTGCACAAGAACCTCTTCATCGAATCGAATCCGATTCCAGCGAAGTGGGCGCTGCAGCAACTCGGCCGCGTTCAGGGCGGCATCCGTCTGCCGTTGACGCCGCTCGACGCGCGCTACCACGATATCGTGCGTGCCGCGCTGCGCGAGTCAGGTCTGCTGGGCTGATACCCATCCAGCGTCACCGGCCATTCCATTAACCGACGTCGAAATCGCCCACGTTCCCGGCACTGAACCAGGCAACGCGTTCCAGCATCACGAAGGACTTCATGAAACGTTCCGCACTTTCCCTCCACGCAACCCGCATGGCGGCGCTGGCGCTTGCCCTTGTTACGCTCGCCGGCTGCGACACGCTGAACGACTGGTTTTCGTCCGACAAGGTGAACTACAAGGTCGCAGGCAGCGCGCCGCCGCTCGCCGTGCCGAGCGATCTGTCGACCGCCCAGGTCGACCAGCGCTACGTGGCGCCGCCGGTCGATGCTGCGCTGGGCGGCGCGCCGGAACGCGCGGTAACGCCAGCAGGCAACCGGACGGAAGGCGTACCGAATGCACAGGATCCGCTCGGCATGCACATCGAGCGCGATGGCGACCGCCGCTGGCTCGTGGTCGATGGCCGCTCGCCCGACCAGCTCTGGCCGCAACTGCAGGAGTTCTGGCAGGAAAACGGCTTCTCGCTGACCACCGACGCACCCGCCACCGGCATCATGTCGACCGACTGGGCTGAGAACCGCGCGAACATTCCGGACGACTGGTTCCGTCGCACGATCGGCAAGGTGGTCGATTTCGCGTACTCGTCGGGCACGCGCGACCGTTTCCGCACGCTGGTTTCTCGCGGCGGTGCCGACACGACGGACATCTCGATCACGCACAGCCAGATGGAAGAAATGCTGACGGGCCAGGACAAGACGTCGTCGCGCTGGGAAGAGCGTCCGCGTAACCCGGCGCTCGAAGCGCTGTTCCTCGCGAAGCTGATGGAGAAGTTCGGTCTGACCGATGCACAGGCGAAACAACTGCTGACGGACGCACGTTCGTCGACGGCGCCGGTGAAGGTCGACGAGATCGCTGGCAGCGTAACGCTCGATCTGCCGGAATCGTTCGATCGCGCATGGCTGCGGGTGGGTCTCGCGCTCGATCGCACGAATTTCACCGTCGACAACCGCGACCGCGAGAAGGGCATTTATTACGTCCGCTACGCCGATTCGATGCAGGAACTGAAGAAGGAAGGTCTCTTCGGCAAACTGTTCTATAGCGGCAGCAGCACGAAGAAGCCCGCTCAGGAATTCCTCGTGAACGTGCGCTCGAAGGGAGATGCGCTGACGCAGGTCGCAGTGCTCAACTCAAACGGCCAGGTGGATACGTCGTCGGACGCGCAGCACATCGTGTCGCTGCTGCATGCACAGCTGAACTAGGCGGAACCGTGCGGTTCGCCAGTCTGGGAAGCGGCAGCGAGGGTAACGCGCTGCTCGTCGAAGCCCAATGCGGAACGACGACCACGCGTGTGCTGCTCGACTGCGGCTTTTCAGCGAAAGAAGTCGAACGGCGCCTCGCATGCCGCGGCTTCGGCATCGACAGCCTCGATGCGATCCTGATCACACACGAACATGGCGATCACATTGGCAGTGCGCTGACGCTGGCCCGTAAGGGATCGATTCCGTTGTACATGAGCTGGGGCACGGCCCGCGCGGTCGGCGCCGACGAAGCCGACGTCGACCTGCACGTGTTGTGGGGCGACGAAGCCGTTGCAATCGGCGATCTCAGTGCGTTGCCGTATACGGTGCCCCACGACGCGCGCGAACCGTTGCAGTTCGTTTTCTCCGATGGCGCAAGCCGGCTTGGCGTGTTGACCGACGTCGGCACTTCGACGCCGCACATCAGCGCCGTGCTGAGCGGCTGCGACGCACTCGTGCTGGAATGCAATCATGATGCGCGGATGCTGGCGGCGAGCCGCTATCCGCAGTCGCTGAAAGCGCGCATCGGTGGCGATCATGGGCACCTGAACAACGATGCCGCGGCCGAAATCCTGGCTTCCCTCGACCGGACGAAGTTACGGCATCTTGTTGCCGCACATTTGAGCCAGCAGAACAATTCGCCGGAACTGGCCCGGGCCGCGATGGCTGCGGTGCTCGACACCGCGACGATGGACGTGATCGTCGCCTCGCAGGATGATGGTTTCGACTGGCTGAGCCTTTGAGCTTCGTGCGTGTCGCTGGAGGTTGGCAGGACGCGCAGAAACAAAAACGCCCATGACATCCGTCATGGGCGTTTTTGTTTTACGTCGGGCGGCCAGCTACGGCTTTACTGCAAAACGACGCTGGTTGCCGTGGCAGGGATGCGTAATCAACCTGCCACCGCCGGCCGGGCTTCCGGCCGGACCTAGTTCCGGTTGCCGCCGAAGATGCCAAGCAGCGCAAGCAGGTTGACGAAGACGTTGTAGAGGTCCAGATAGATCGCGAGCGTGGCCGAGATGTAGTTCGTCTCGCCGCCATTCACGACGCGCTGAACGTCAAACAGCATGTAAGCCGAGAAAATCGCGATAGCGAGCACGGAGACCGTGAGCATCAGCGCAGGCAGGTGCAGAAACATGTTCGCAACCATTGCGAGCAGCAGCACGATTACGCCCACGAAGAGCCATTTGCCGAGACCCGAAAAGTCGCGCTTGCTGACGGTAGCCACCGTCGCCATTGTGGCGAAGATCACACCGGTGCCACCAAACGCGAGCATGATCAGCGACGGACCGTTCGAGAACCCGAGGATGAAGCTCAGGAGCCGCGACAGCATCAGGCCCATGAAGAACGTGAAGCCAAGCAGAACAAAGACGCCGGCGCTGCTGTTCTTGGTCTTTTCGATCGCGAACATGAAGCCAAAGGCGATGGCGAAGAATGCCAGCAGGCTCATGGCCGGACTGGTGGCGGCAAACAGCGAAAAACCGGTCGCGACACCCACCCACGCGCCGAGGACCGTCGGAATCATCGACAGCGCGAGCAGCCAGTAGGTGTTCCGGAGTACGCGGTTGCGGGTTTCGACCGTGCTGATCGTACCGGTGCGGCCGAAATTGTAGGGCGAATTCATGGTTTCTCCTTGCGTCAGACGCAGTGTTGCGCAGTGGTTGTACAGCCCGGCTGGCCGTGACCGCGCCCGCCGCTGGCCCGTACAACCTCAAGATTACCCCGGGACCGGCAAGTTTCAATACCTGGCCGGACGGAAAATAGTGAGGTGCCGGACACTTTATTAGAGCCTTACGGTGATGTAAGGGTTCAATCGCAATCATATAACGGAACATGCTACAATAGCGGATTCATTTGAATCTGTAACCTCTTAATTTTCTGGAGTTTTTATGGCGCTCGAACGCACCCTGTCGATTATCAAGCCGGACGCAGTGGCAAAGAATGTGATCGGTCAGATCTACAGCCGTTTCGAAAACGCTGGCCTCAAGATCATCGCTTCGCGCATGGTTCATCTGTCGCGCGCTGACGCCGAGAAGTTCTACGCTGTGCATGCGGCACGTCCGTTCTTCAAGGACCTCGTCGACTTCATGATCTCGGGTCCGGTGGTTGTTCAGGTTCTGGAAGGCGAGAACGCCATTCTGAAGCATCGCGACCTGATGGGCGCGACGGACCCGAAGAAGGCCGAAAAGGGCACGATCCGCGCTGATTTCGCGGACAGCATCGACGCGAACGCAGTCCACGGTTCGGACGCAGCCGAAACAGCCGCCGTCGAAATCGCATTCTTCTTCCCGGCAGTCAACGTTTACTCGCGTTAATCCGCGTAAGCGGCTGTCCAGGTAGTAAGGTAGGAGCAGCAGGAGCGGGCGCGAACGGTACAGGCGTTCATGTGGCTTGTTGCATGAACGCAGGTTTGCACTGATATGGCAGGATTCGATATGGCGAGCAGTTCAACCGTCAACCTTCTCGATCTCGACGCACAGGGGCTCGTCGCATATTGCGACAGCCTCGGCGAAAAGCCGTTTCGCGCCAAACAGTTGCAGCGCTGGATTCACCAGTACAACGCCGCGGATTTCGATGGCATGACCGATCTCGCAAAGTCCCTCCGCGAAAAGCTGAAGGGGCGCGCCGCGATTTCGATGCCCGACATCACAAGCGATCATATTTCCACCGACGGCACACGCAAGTGGCTGATCGATGTCGGTAACGGCAACGCAGTTGAAACGGTCTTCATCCCGGAAGAGACGCGCGGCACGCTCTGCGTATCGTCGCAGGCGGGATGTGCGGTCAACTGCCGTTTCTGTTCCACCGGCAAGCAGGGTTTTTCCCGCAATCTCACCACCGGCGAAATCATCGGCCAGCTGCGCATGGCTGAATTTGCGCTGCGTGCGTCGCTCGGCTCGGCCGGTGGACGGGCGGTGGGCGGTGAAGGCAAGGGCGAGCGTGTCGTCACGAATGTCGTGATGATGGGCATGGGCGAGCCGCTGCTCAATTACGATGCCGTCGTGCCGGCCATGCGCCTGATGCTCGACGACAACGCCTATGGCCTGTCGCGCCGCCGCGTCACATTGTCCACGTCGGGTGTGGTGCCTATGATGGACCGCCTCGGCGCGGATCTGCCCGTGGCACTCGCGGTTTCGCTGCACGCACCGAACGACGCGCTGCGCGACGAGCTGGTGCCGTTGAACAGAAAGTATCCGTTGCGTGAGTTGATGGCGGCCTGTCAGCGTTATCTGAAGGTTGCGCCGCGCGATTTCATTACATTTGAATACTGCATGCTCGATGGTGTGAACGACACCGAACAGCACGCACGCGAACTGCTGGCCGTCACGCGTGACGTGCCGTGCAAGTTCAACCTGATTCCGTTCAATCCGTTTCCGGAATCAGGGCTCCTGCGCTCGAAACAGGAGCAGATCAAGCGGTTTGCGCAGGTGCTGATGGATGCAGGTGTCGTCACTACAGTGCGCAAGACTCGTGGTGACGATATCGATGCTGCCTGCGGCCAGCTGGCAGGTGCGATCAAGGATCGCACCCGTCTTGCTGAACGCACCGGGAAGGCGGCGAAAATCATCGAAGTTCGAGCGATTTGAGCATGACAGGGTCCTTGTGACTTCGAGACGCCGGACGAACTGAAAAGAAAGTTTGCAAAATCGATCGGAAGCGGCGCAGAACGCCGCACATTTTGTTATAAACGGTCTGCGAATCTGAACCGATGCCTGAAAGATGGGGACGGATCGTAAGAGTGAAAAAGAATCGACGCGAAAGGATTTGGGATGAGTGAGCCGCAGCACCCGCAGCCGCATGACAATGAGACGAACGCAGGCCGTCCAGCACCGGCCGTCGCACCGGCGGTGGCGCAGCCCGCGCTGGAATCGCTTGCGGCAATCGGGGCGCGGCTGACCCAGCTGCGCGAGTCAAAGGGCTGGTCGATCGAGGACGTCTCCTCGCGCCTCAAGGTATCGCCGGCCAAGCTGCGCGCGCTCGAAAGCGGCGATGTCAGCCACCTGCCGGACACGACGTTCGCACTCGGCGTGGTGCGCAGCTACGCGAAAATGCTCGGCACCGATCCCGCGCCGTTCAGTCAGGCGTTGCGTCGCGTCAAGGGCGTGCCGGAACCGGATCTGTCGATGCCAGCTTCGTCGGGCCGCGATCTGCCGCGCGGCCGCGTATCGCTTTCGCTCGGCAACAACGCCCCGAAGTCGCGCTCGTGGCTGTGGGGCGTGGCCGCGGTGATCGTTGCAGTCATTGCGCTCGCGATGTGGCACACAAATGGCGGCGACTCGTCGGCGTGGCTCGCGCGGCTGAAGGCCGGCGCGAATGATGCTGCGGGCAGTGCGACCGGCGCGTCTGGCGCCGTCGCGCAGGATCAGGCTGCTGCTTCGGCAACGATGGCGGATGAAGAAGCGGCGCCCGCATCCGGCGCCCAGGTTGCAACCGACGATAGCGCATCTCAGGCGACGCCGATGCCGGCGCCGCTTGCAACAGGTGTTTCGCCGGCGGCCCCGGGCGCCCCGGCGGTAGTAGCCCAGGCGCTGAAGCCGGCTGCGAGTGCGCCGCAGCAGGCGTCCGCGGCGGAAGCGGCAGTGCCAGCGGAAGGCCAGGCGACGGTCGGTATCAAGGTAACACAGGACAGCTGGTTCAGCGTGCGGCAGAAGGACGGCAAGGAAGTCTTCTCGGGCCTCGTCCGCGCCGGTGAGTCGAAGGAAATTGCGGGCGAGCCGCCGTTCAAGGTTACGGTCGGCAACAAGGCAGGGCTGGATTCGATGTCGCTCGATGGCCAGGCGGTCGATCCGGGCAAGTACGCGTCAGCAAAGGGCAACGTGGCTCGCTTCGCGTTGCCTTGAAACAGGGTACGCGTCGCGGCAGGTTCGCCGCGACGCTTTTTCAATTCTGGCGGCGCGTTTTGCGCGCGGCGCCTGCGGTGTAAATGGGTCTTTCGATGCACTCCGAAGCTCAATCCCCTTCCAGCAGCAAGATTGTTTCAACCGATCCGGTTTTTGGCGGTCACGCGCCGCGCCGTTCCTCGCATGCTGTAGACGTGCGCTGGGGCGGCCAGATCGTCACGATCGGCGGCGATTCGCCGGTGCGCGTGCAGTCGATGACCAACACCGACACCGCGGATGCGATCGGCACAGCCATCCAGATCAAGGAGCTCGCGCAGGCGGGTTCCGAACTCGTGCGTATCACGGTGAACACGCCGGAAGCGGCCGCAGCCGTCCCGGCAGTGCGTGAGCAGCTCGACCGGATGGGCGTGACAGTGCCGCTCATCGGCGATTTTCACTACAACGGCCACCTGCTGTTGCGTGACTATCCGGCATGCGCCGAGGCGCTGTCCAAGTACCGGATCAATCCGGGCAACGTCGGTCATGGCGCGAAGCGTGACACGCAGTTCGCGCAGATGATCGAAGCCGCGATCCAGTACGACAAGCCGGTGCGTATCGGCGTCAACTGGGGCAGCCTCGATCAGGACCTGCTCGCGAAGATGATGGACGAAAACGCGGCGCGTTCCACGCCGTGGGAAGCACAGAGCGTCATGTACGAAGCGCTGATCCAGTCCGCGATCGGCTCGGCGGAACGCGCGGTCGAGCTCGGTCTGAGCCGTAACAAGATCATTCTGTCGTGCAAGGTCAGCGGCGTGCAGGATCTGATCGCCGTGTATCGCGAGCTCGCGCGACGTTGCGAATTCGCGCTGCACCTCGGTCTGACGGAAGCCGGCATGGGCTCGAAGGGCATCGTCGCTTCGACGGCCGCACTGTCCGTGCTGCTCCAGCAGGGTATCGGCGACACGATCCGCATTTCATTGACGCCGGAACCGGGTGCGTCGCGTACAGGTGAAGTGATCGTCGGCCAGGAAATCCTGCAGACGATGGGCTTGCGTTCGTTCACGCCGATGGTGATCGCGTGCCCGGGTTGCGGCCGTACCACCAGCACGCTGTTCCAGGAACTCGCATCGCAGATCCAGACATATTTGCGCACGCAGATGCCCGTGTGGCGCGATACGTATCCGGGTGTCGAGAAGATGCACGTTGCCGTGATGGGCTGCATCGTGAACGGTCCGGGCGAGTCAAAGCAGGCGAACATTGGCATCAGCCTGCCGGGTTCGGGCGAGAACCCCGCGGCACCGGTGTTCATCGACGGCGAAAAGGTCAAGACGCTGCGCGGCGAGCGCATCGCCGAAGAATTCCAGCAAATCGTGAGCGACTACGTCGAGCGTACTTACGGCCGTGCCGAAGTCGCCAACTAGACCGCTCAACCAGGATCGTCAGATAGAACACAGATGACTGAACAGAAGAAAAAGCTCGAGAAACTCGCAGGCGTGAAGGGCATGAACGACATCCTTCCGCAGGATGCCGGGCTGTGGGAATTTTTTGAATCGACCGTGAAGTCGATGTTGCGTTCGTACGGATACCAGAATATCCGTACGCCGATCATCGAGCACACGCAGCTGTTCACGCGCGGTATCGGTGAAGTCACCGACATCGTTGAAAAAGAGATGTACAGTTTCACCGACGCGTTGAACGGCGAAAACCTGACGATGCGTCCGGAAAACACGGCAGCAGTCGTGCGTGCGTCGATTGAGCACAACATGTTGTACGACGGCCCGAAGCGCCTGTGGTACATCGGCCCGATGTTCCGGCACGAGCGTCCCCAGCGCGGGCGTTATCGCCAGTTCCATCAGGTCGGCGTCGAGGCACTCGGTTTCGCCGGTCCGGATACGGACGCGGAAATCATCATGATGTGCCAGCGTCTCTGGGACGATCTCGGGTTGATAGGCATCAAGCTCGAAATCAACTCGCTGGGTCTCGCCGAAGAGCGTGCCGCACATCGCGTCGAACTCATCGCGTATCTCGAGAAGCACATGGACGTGCTCGACGAAGAGGCGAAGCGTCGTCTCTACACGAACCCGCTGCGTGTGCTCGACACGAAAAATCCGGCGCTGCAGGACATCGCGCAGAACGCGCCGAAGCTGATCGATTTTCTCGGCGATGAATCGCGTGCGCATTTCGAAGGGCTTCAGCGCATCCTGAAAGCGAACAACATCCCGTTCAAGATCAATCCGCGTCTTGTGCGCGGTCTCGATTACTACAATCTGACCGTGTTCGAGTGGGTGACCGACAAGCTTGGCGCACAGGGCACCGTGGCTGCCGGCGGTCGCTACGACCCGCTGATCGAGCAGCTGGGCGGCAAGCCGACGGCTGCGTGCGGCTGGGCAATGGGCATCGAGCGCATTCTCGAATTGCTGAAGGAAGAGAAGCTCGTACCCGAAGACGAAGGCTGCGACGTGTACCTCGTGCATCAGGGCGACGCGGCGCGCGAGCAGGCGTTTATCATCGGCGAGCGGTTGCGCGATACGGGTCTCGACGTGATCCTGCATTGCAGCCCGGATGGCCAGTCGGCCAGCTTCAAGTCGCAGATGAAACGTGCTGATGCAAGCGGCGCGGCCTTCGCGGTGATCCTGGGTGAAGACGAGATCGCGAACGGCACGGTCGGCGTGAAACCGCTGCGCAATACCGGCCCGGAAGGCGCAAAAAGCGAACAGCAGAACGTGCCGGCTGAAGACTTGACCGAATTTCTAATCAATGCGATGGTTGCATCCGCCGACGAAGGCGATGACGGCGACGACTGATCGCGCGGTGCGCTGAACACAGCGTGAAGTACGACAAAGACAAAGTATCAAGGAAGAAGGAATCGCCTCGCGATGAGTTACCACGACGAACAAGAATCGATTGAAAGCGTAAAGGCATGGTGGGCGCAGTGGGGTAATGCAACCACGTGGATCGTGCTGGTCGTACTCGTCGCCGCGGCGGCGTGGAACGGCTGGAATTTCTGGCAGCGTCGTCAGGCGGCTGAAGCGGCTGTACTGTACGACCAGGTCCAGCAGTCGCTCGCTTCGGGCGACAAGGCGAAGATCACCCGTGTCACGGCCGACATGGAAGACAAGTTCAGCGGCACCGCCTACGCGCAGATGACCGCACTCGGCGCGGCGAAGGCGTTCTATACCGCTGGCGACGAGCCGGCAGCGAAGGCCCAGTTGCAGTGGGCCGTCGATCACGCGAAGGACGACGAGTTCAAGCAGATCGCGAAATTGCGCCTCGCTTCGCTGCTGCTCGACGAGAAGGCCTATGATGCAGGGCTCGCGTTGCTGGCCGAGCCGCAGTCCGACGCATTCAAGGGCGTCGTGGCGGACGGTCGCGGCGATCTGCTCGCGGCCCAGGGCAAGCGCGACGATGCGCGCGCAGCCTACAAGCTCGCGCTCGACACGCTGTCGAAGAACGACACGTCGACGCGTCAGTTGATCCAGTTCAAGCTGGATGCACTCGGCGGCTGACCGGCGCGCCGCGTGATCAACTGGCTCCATTTGATAAATTCTCAATTAATGCTTCGTCCACCGATGAATCTGCTGAAACGTTACGCTGTGCCCGTTGCCTGTGCGATGACCGTTCTTACGATGGCGGCTTGCTCATCCACGAAAGACGAGCGCCGCGTGCCGACGCCGCTCACTGAGTTCAAACCCGTGCTCGACGTGCAGCAGACGTGGAAGTCGAGCGTCGGCAAGGCCGGTCGCTACCTGTTCGCGCCGGTTGCCGTCGGCAATGCGGTGTATGCGGCGGGTGAAAACGGCTCGGTCGCGAAGATCGACGCGCAAACCGGCAAGGACATCTGGCGTACGAAGGTCGACGACGATCTTTCCGCGGGTGTGGGCAGTGATGGCAACCTGACCGCCGTCGGTGCGCTGAAGGGCGGCGTCTTCGTGCTCGGCCCGGACGGCAAGCTGTTGTGGAAGGGCACGGCACCCGGCGAAATCATTTCGCCGCCGCTCGTTGGCAATGGTCTCGTTGTGGTTCGCACGGTAGATGGCCAGATCACGGCCTTCAACGCGCAGACAGGCGAGCAGAAATGGAATTACCGCAATCGCGCGGTGCCGCTCAACCTGCGTGTGTCGTCGGGTATGACGTTCGCGGGCGATCAGGCCGTGCTGGCCGGCTTCCCGGGTGGTGCGTTCGCTGCGATCAACCTGCACACGGGCGACGCGTTCTGGCAGACGCCGGTCTCGTATCCGAAGGGTGTGACGGAAGTCGAGCGTATTAACGACGTGACCGGTGCGCCGGCGCTCGTGGGCGCGCAAACCTGCGCGGTGACGTTCCAGGGGCAGATTGGCTGTTTCGATGCGAATTCGGGCCGCGCCGTGTGGGAGCGTAAATTCTCGAGCACGAGCGGTCTCGCGGAAGATGACACGGTTGTGGTCGCCGGTGACGACTGGGCGGTCATGCATGCATTCGACGCCGCGACGGGCCGTCCGCTGTGGACCAACGACAAGCTGAAGAGCCGCGACGTCGGCGTGCCGTTCCTGCTGGGGCACGCAGCCGTGGTGGGCGATTTCGAAGGCTACGTTCATTTCCTGTCGCGTGACGACGGTTCGTTCGTTGCCCGCATGAAGACCGATGGCAGCGCAATTACCGCTGCCCCGGTCCTCGCTGGCGACACGCTCGTCGTGCAGACGCATGACGGCGACCTGTACGGTTTCCGTCCGCGCTGATCGCGCGCACAGCTTCGTTCGATCCGATCGACGTGCTGGCCGGCTTTGCCGGCCGTACGTATTTCTGGCGTAGCATCAGCTGCGCCGCGCCCATGTGGGAAATGGAGATACAGGCTGCCAGCCCGGCTGGTCCGGCGGCCCGGTAAAAAGTGGTACCTGGGTGGCGTGGTGGGTGCGCGCCGGTCGCGAAATGCGACGCCCGGTTCAAGCGCCGTCCGCAACGCTGGATCTGCAGACGCTCAACGCCTCACGCATGTCGCACGCAGTTTCTGCGCATCGTATGAAGGTCGCGCCAGCCAGCCAGTTCCTCGTCGGCCGGGAGATGCAGCGATGGTTCGCATCCCGGGTGTGACCGATTTCGTGATAATTTTTGTCAAACGCAGCCAACAGGCAGTCATGTGGCATCGCCGCACGGCCCGTCGAGTCTCTCGACCTTGCGTTTCACTGTGAACAACATCTGATGAAACCCGTTATTGCCCTCGTTGGGCGCCCCAATGTGGGGAAATCCACGCTGTTCAACCGTCTCACGCGTTCGCGTGATGCGCTCGTCGCCGATTTGCCGGGGTTGACGCGTGACCGTCACTATGGCGAAGGACGGACGGGCGAACGGCCCTATCTGGTCGTCGACACGGGCGGTTTCGAGCCGGTCGCGAAAGACGGCATCCTGCACGAAATGGCGCGCCAGACGCGCCAGGCGGTGGAGGAGTCGGACGTCGTCGTGTTTATCGTCGACGGCCGCAATGGCCTCGCGCCGCAGGACAAATCGATCTCCGACTACCTGCGCAAGACCGGCCGGCCGGTTTTCCTCGTCGTCAACAAGGCTGAAGGCATGAAGTACAGCGCGGTGGCCGCCGACTTCTACGAACTCGGTCTCGGCGACCCGCGCGCGATTTCCGCGGCGCACGGCGACGGCGTGACGGAAATGATCAACGAGGCGCTCGGCGTCGCGTATGCCGGTCATCCGGAAGAGGAAGACGAAGACAAGGACGCGCGCGGCATCAAGATCGCGATCGTCGGACGCCCGAATGTGGGCAAGTCGACGCTCATCAATACGCTGGTCGGCGAAGATCGCGTGATCGCGTTCGACATGCCCGGCACCACACGCGATTCGATCTACGTCGACTTCGAGCGCCAGGGCAAAAACTACACGCTGATCGACACGGCAGGTCTGCGCCGGCGCGGCAAGGTGTTCGAGGCGATCGAGAAATTCTCGGTGGTGAAGACGTTGCAGTCGATCTCGGACGCGAACGTCGTGATCCTGCTGCTCGACGCGCGCCAGGATATTTCGGAGCAGGACGCGCACATCGCCGGTTTCGTCGTCGAGCAGGGGCGCGCGCTGGTGGTCGGCGTGAACAAATGGGATGGTCTCGATTCGCACGTGCGCGAGCGCACGAAAGCGGATCTGGAGCGCAAGCTAAAATTTCTCGACTTCGCCAAATTTCACTTTATTTCGGCGGCGGAAAAAACGGGTATCGGCCAGCTGATGCGATCGGTCGACGATGCCTACGCCGCCGCCATGGCAAAGCTGCCGACGCCGAAGCTGACCCGCGCGCTGATCGACGCGGTCGAGTTCCAGCAGCCGCGACGTCGTGGACCGGTGCGTCCGAAGTTGCGCTACGCGCACCAGGGTGGACAAAACCCGCCGATCATCGTGATTCATGGCAACGCGCTCGACGCGATTACCGAAACCTATAAGCGCTACCTCGAAAACCGCTTCCGGGAAACTTTTGGGCTGACCGGGACTCCATTGCGCATAGAGTTCCGTTCGTCGACGAACCCTTACGCGGACAAAGGCTGAAACGCTGAAACCCGCGTGTGTGCTGGGTTTGGCCGGATGGTCAGGCTACTCGCGCAAAAACAAAAATCGGCTATAGTGTAGCGGTTGACGGCGAATTTCTTTTTCTTCACCGTCAATTTAGTCAACCTGCAAAAAAATACGGAGTTTGCTATGAGCAACAAAGGGCAATTGTTACAAGACCCGTTTTTGAACGCACTGCGCAAAGAGCACGTGCCGGTCTCGATCTATCTGGTCAACGGCATCAAGCTTCAAGGGAACATCGAATCGTTCGACCAGTACGTCGTGTTGCTCCGAAATACGGTTACCCAGATGGTCTACAAGCACGCAATCTCGACAGTCGTGCCGGCCCGTCCGGTGAATTTCCACCCGGATTCTGAACAGTCCTAATCCCTCGTCGCGGCCGGCATGGCATCGCCCGTCGGCGATCTCTCCCGGCCGCTTCATTTTGATACCCTCCAATTTGACCAACGCAGCGCTTGTCGGTATCGACTTCGGAAAGATCGATTTCGAAGCCAGTCTCGAAGAACTCAGTCTGCTCGCGCAAAGCGCGGGTGCGAATCCTGTAGTCACCCTCACCGGACGCCGGTCCGCTCCTGACGCGAAGATGTTCGTCGGCAGCGGCAAGGCCGAGGAACTGCGTCTTGCGTGTGAGGCGAACGACATCGAAATCGTCATCTTCAATCACGCACTGGCCCCCGCGCAGCAGCGCAATCTGGAGCAGGCGCTTAACAGACGCGTGATCGACCGGACGAGCCTGATTCTCGACATCTTCGCGCAACGCGCCCGCAGCCACGAAGGCAAGCTGCAGGTCGAGCTCGCGCAGCTGCAGTATCTCGCCACGCGGCTGATCCGCGCATGGACCCATCTCGAACGCCAGAAGGGCGGTATCGGCCTGCGCGGTCCGGGTGAAACGCAGCTCGAAACCGACCGTCGCCTGATCGGCGAGCGCATCAAGGCGCTCAAGTCGCGGCTCGAGAAACTGCGCCGCCAGCATGGCACGCAGCGTCGGCAGCGCGAGCGCAATCGCACGATGTCGGTGTCGCTCGTGGGCTATACGAACGCGGGCAAGTCCACGCTCTTCAACGCACTGACCAAGGCGCAGGCCTACGCGGCCGACCAGCTGTTCGCCACACTCGATACCACGTCGCGCCGGGTGTATCTCGGTGACGAAGTCGGCCAGGTGGTGGTGTCCGATACGGTGGGTTTTATCCGCGAGCTGCCTCACCAGCTGGTGGCCGCTTTCCGCGCAACGCTCGAGGAAACCGTTCACGCCGATCTGCTGCTGCATGTCGTCGATGCATCGAGCGCCGTGCGGCTCGACCAGATCGACCAGGTGAACATCGTGCTGCACGAAATCGGCGCGGACGCGATCCGGCAGGTGCTGGTCTTCAACAAGATCGACGCCGTGCCTGAGCTGGCGGCCCGCGGCGACACGGTTGAGCGGGATGAGTATGGTAATATTTCGCGCGTCTTTTTGAGCGCGCGCACGGGGCAGGGGCTGGACACACTGCGCGCCGCTATCGCCGAAATCGCGACCGCCGAGTATCTTTCCGACCGAGTGCCTCCATTGCCGGAAGAAGACCGGCCGGCGGCACCAACCGACGACCGCAAGGTCCCAGAACTCGGGCACTGACCCGTTCCAATTGCATTGACCGGCTGTCTACTCTGGTGAACGAACACAGGTGAACGATTACAACGAGCGGAGTACATGGTTGCGCGTGCGCGCCATTTTCTCGATGAACGATCCGCGCTGGGGCCGGGGCGAAGGCAATGGCGACAAGCAGCGTCCGAACGATCCCAAGCGTCCGCAAAACGGCAAGAATGGCGAAAGCCCGCCTGATCTCGACGAGATGTGGCGTGATTTCAACCGGCGCCTGTCGCGCGTGTTCGGCCGCAAGGGCAACGGCTCAGGCAATGGCGAGCGCCGGCCCGACAATGGCCGCGGCACGCGCATTGGCGTGGGCATTGTCATCGGCGTGTTCATCGCGATCTGGCTGGGTAGCGGCGTGTTCGTCGTGCAGGATGGCCAGGTCGCCGTTGTGTCGCAGTTCGGTCAATACCGTTTGACGGCAGGTCAGGGCATCCACTGGCGTCTGCCGTATCCGTTCGAATCGCACCAGATGGTCAATGTCGGGCAGGTGCGCTCGGTCGAAATCGGCCGTAATAACGTCGTGCGCACGCCCAATGTGAAAGACGCATCGATGCTGACGCACGACGGCGATATCGTCGACGTGCATTTCTCGGTGCAATACCAGATCCGCAAACCGACCGATTACCTGTTCCGCAGCGTGGATCCCGATCAGACCGTGACGCAGACCGCGCAGGCCGCGATACGTGAAATCGTGGGTGCCCGCGGTACGGACAGCGTCCTCGATCAGGACCGCGAAGCAATCCGTCTGCAACTCGTCGATTCGATCCAGCGTTCGCTCGACGAATTCCACACGGGTCTTGCCGTCACCGGTGCGACGATTCAGGGTGTGACGCCGCCCGAGCAGGTCCAGTCCGCCTTCGACGATGCCGCGAAGGCACGGCAGGATAGCGAGCGTGCGAGGGCCGACGCACAGGCTTATGCGAACGGACTGTTGCCGCGTGCGCAGGCCGATGCCGCCCGCATGATCGACGATGCACATGCGTACAGCGACCGCGTCGTGGCTCAGGCGCAAGGCGATGCCGAACGCTTCAGCCAGGTCTATGCCCAATACTCGAAGGCGCCCGCCGTGATCCGCGAGCGCATGTACCTGGAAACCATGCAGCACATCTATTCGAATACGACGAAGGTGTTTGTCGACAGCAAGTCTTCGAACAACGTGCTGTACCTGCCGCTCGACAAGCTCGTCGAACAGACCCGTCAACGGGCTGTCGACACCGCGAGCGGCGCGCAGGCGGGTTCGGGTGTGCCCGCGGCAACGCCGCAGGGTGCGAGCACCGCCGCGGCTACAACCGCGTCGCAGCCTGCCTCGGGCGCGGCGGCTGTACCGGCCAGTGGCGCAAGCCAGGCGGCCGCTGCCAGCGACGCATTCCGTTCGCGCGATTCGTTCCGTAGTCGCGGTCGCGACGAAGAACTGCAATAAGGAGCGCGAACATGAACCGAATCATTGCGCTCGTCATTGCTGTTGTGATCGTGCTGTTTGCCGCGTCGTCGATGGTCTATGTGGTCGACCAGCGTCATATGGCTGTCGTGTCGGGCCGAGGCGACACGACGCCCACGCTCGTCGGCCCGGGCCTGCATGTGAAATTGCCGCCGCCGCTGCAGACCGCGACGCTCGTCGATACGCGCATCCAGTCCGTCGATGCGCCGGACGCTGATCGCTACGTCACGTCCGACAGGATCGATATCCTCGTGAACCCCGTGATCCACTATCGCGTGACCGATCCGCTGAAGCTCTTCGCGGATACGAAGGGTGATGCGCAGGCGTTGCCTGAACGTCTCGCGACGATGTCGCGCGACGCGCTCGGCGACGTCTTCGCAAAGATTACGCTCGCCGATGCGCTGGCAAAACAGCAGGACATCGCAAGCGAGGCGCGTGTGGCGATGCAGAAGGCCACGGCGCCGCTTGGCATCGAGGTGATCGACGTGCAACTGACGCGTATCGATTTCCCGGCAGCCATGACCGACTCCGTCTACAAGCGCATGGCTGCGGCGCGCGAGCAGGCCGCGAGCGATGTGCGCGCGCAGGGTGCGACCGAAGCCGACAAGATCCGGGCGGATGCGGGCTTGCAGCAACAGAGCATCGTCGCGGACGCTTACCGGGATGCGCAGAAGATCAAGGGCGAGGGTGATGGCAACGCGGCGTCGATCGCTGCTGAAGCCTTTGGCCGCGACCCGCAGTTCTATGAGTTTTACCAGAGCATGCAGGCGTACCGGAACAGCTTCAAGCCGAACGACGTGATCGTGGTCGATTCAGGCAGCGAGTTCTTCCGCTTCATGCGCAGCCCGACAGGCGGCACGTCGCCGGACGCCGCCGCTGCTGCGCCCGCCCGCAAACATTGATTATCGGAGCGTTGCGCGCCTTGTGCAGCGCGGCGCCGTCATTCGAATGGATATAGCCGGCTCGTTATTGCTCGCGATCGCCCTGATGCTGATCATCGAGGGGATGTTCCCCTTTGTGTTCCCGAGCGCCTGGCGTGACACGTTTCGTAGAATTGCGGAGCGGCCCGTGCATCAGGTGCGCATCGGTGGCCTGATCGTGATGGTGCTCGGGCTGGTTTTGCTGCTGATCGCGACATGAGCGCATCGTGAGCGAAGCCGGTTCGCCTGCCGGGCGCGGCGCGAACGCGAGCAGGGAACGAAACCCCGCGCCATGACCCGCCCGCCGCGGCGCTCACGCCGGACCGGACGTATTTTTCGCCATTCACCCGTCATATACCGGCGCGCCCGCGCGTCCGTGTTCAACGTCGTAGGACTGTATCGATGTCGACCTGGTTACTTCCCGAGAATATTGCCGACGTGCTGCCGTCGGAGGCCCGCAAGATCGAAGAGTTGCGTCGCCGGTTGCTGGACCGTTTCCGCGCCTATGGCTACGAAATGGTCATGCCGCCGATGCTCGAATATCTCGAGTCGCTGCTGACGAGCGGCGGCGGCGACCTGAACCTGCGCACGTTCAAGCTCGTCGACCAGATGTCGGGCCGCACGCTCGGCCTGCGCGCGGACATCACGCCGCAGGTCGCGCGTATCGATGCCCACCTGCTGAACCGTCAGGGCGTGACGCGCCTGTGTTATGCGGGCAATGTGCTACATACGCGTCCGCGCGGCCTCCACGCAACGCGTGAACAGATCCAGATCGGCGCCGAAATCTACGGGCATGCAGGCCTCGAAGCCGACCTCGAAATCCAGCAACTGATGCTCGACGCGCTGCGCCTTGCGGGTCTCGCCAAAGTGCGGCTCGACCTGTGCCATGCGGGTGTGCTCTCCGCGCTGATCGCGAATGAACCGAAAGCCGTCGCGCTGGGCGAAGCGCTCTACGACGCGCTCGCCGGCAAGGACGTGCCGCGTCTGGACGAACTGAGCGCGGACCTGACGCCCGCGACACGCGATGCGCTACGCGTCCTGCCGACGCTCTACGGCGACGCCTCGGTGCTCACCGAAGCCCGCGCGCGCCTGCCGGCCACACCGGAAATCGCGCGTGCGCTCGATGACCTCGCGTTCCTCGCGGCGCAGGTGGACGGCGCCGAAGTGATGATCGATCTGGCCGACCTGCGCGGCTATGCGTACCACAGCGGCGTGATGTTCTCGGCGTACGTCGACGGCGTACCGAACGCGGTGGCGCGCGGCGGACGTTACGACAAGGTCGGCGAAGCGTACGGTCGGGCGCGGCCCGCAACCGGCTTCTCGCTCGATCTGCGTGAAGTGGCGCGGATTTCGCCGGTCGAGGCGCGCAGCAGCGCGATCCTCGCGCCGTGGCAACACGACGACGCGCTGCGTGCGAGTGTCGCCGCACTGCGCGACGCCGGTGAAGTGGTGATCCAGGCATTGCCGGGCCACGATCACGATCTCGATGAATTCGCATGTGACCGCGTACTGGTCGAACGCAACGGCGCGTGGGTCGTGGAAGTACGCTCCTGAGCGCCGGAAAAGCCGGGCGCGGCGAGCCGCCGCGTCTACTTCAAAATACCCGGAATAACGGCCATGCCGTTGAGTGGAAACGGAAAAAATCCGGAACCTTCCGCGAATATCGGTAGAATACGTTTTTAACCAGCTTACGAAACAACATGTCTGCCAGCGCAGTGAATGTGAACCCCGGGCGCAACGTCGTCGTCGTGGGAACCCAGTGGGGTGATGAGGGCAAGGGCAAGATCGTCGACTGGCTGACGGACCACGCCCAGGGCGTCGTGCGCTTCCAGGGCGGTCACAATGCCGGCCACACGCTCATCATCGGCGGCAAGAAAACCATCTTGCGTCTGATTCCGTCGGGCATCATGCATCCCGGCGTTGCGTGCTACATCGGTAATGGCGTCGTGTTGTCGCCGGAAGCGCTGTTCAAGGAAATCGGCGAACTCGAAGCCGCAGGCGTGGATGTTCAAAAGCGTCTGTTCATTTCCGAAGCCACCACCCTGATCCTCCCGTATCACATCGCCATCGACCAGGCGCGCGAAGCGCATCGCGGCGCGGGCAAGATCGGTACAACGGGGCGCGGTATCGGCCCGGCCTACGAAGACAAGGTCGCACGCCGGGGCTTGCGCGTGCAGGATCTGTTCGAGCCGGAAGCGTTCGCTGAACGCCTGCGCGAAAACCTCGACTTCCACAACTTCGTGCTGACGCAGTACCTCGGCGCGCCGGCAGTCGACTTCCAGCAGACGCTCGACATGATGCTGGGCTATGCAGACCGTCTGAAGCCGATGGTCACCGACGTGTCCCGGCGTCTCTACGACGAAAATCACGCCGGCCACAACCTGCTGTTCGAAGGTGCGCAAGGCACGCTGCTCGACATCGATCACGGTACCTATCCGTTTGTCACGTCGAGCAACTGCGTGGCCGGTGCGGCCACGTCGGGCGCGGGCGTCGGTCCGCAAAAGCTGAACTACATCCTCGGCATCACGAAGGCGTATTGCACGCGCGTCGGTTCGGGCCCGTTCCCGAGCGAACTGTACGACGCCGATAACGCGAACCGTCAGGAGCAGATCGGCCTCACGCTCGCCACGGTCGGCAAGGAATTCGGTTCGGTCACGGGTCGTCCGCGCCGTACGGGCTGGCTCGATGCCGCCGCACTGCGTCGCTCGATCCAGATCAACGGCGTGTCGGGCCTGTGCATCACGAAGCTCGATGTCCTCGACGGTGTCGACGAAGTCAAGCTGTGCGTCGGCTACAAGCTCGACGGCAAGGACGCCGATATCCTGCCGCGCGGTGCGTCGGAAGTCGCCCGTTGTGAACCGGTGTACGAGACGTTTGACGGCTGGAAGGAAAGCACCATCGGCATCACCGACTGGAACAGGCTGCCCGCAAAGGCACGCGCGTACCTCACGCGTGTGCAGGAAGTGGCCGGCGTGCCGATCGACATGGTTTCCACCGGTCCGGATCGCGACGAAACCATTCTTCTTCGTCATCCGTTCGAGGCTTAAGTCATGACGCAGGGTGTGCCCATGATTGCGATGAAAGATCCTCGCAACGATGAAAAGAATCTTTGGGTCGGCTGGGACGAGTATCACCGTCTGATCGAATTGCTGGCGCTCGCCGTACATGAGTCCGGCTGGAAGTTCGACAAGATCCTGTGCCTCGCGCGCGGCGGTCTGCGCGTCGGCGACCAGCTGTCGCGTATTTACGACCTGCCGCTGGCCATTCTCGCCACGAGTTCGTATCGCGAGGCAGCCGGTACCGAGCAGGGCGAACTCGACATCGCGCAGTACATCACGATGACGCGCGGCGAACTGTCGGGCAATGTGCTGCTCGTCGACGATCTGGTCGATTCCGGTGTGACGCTGGCGCGCGTGCAGCAGCATCTGAAGGAGCGTTATCCGGCCATCACGGCGGTGCGTTCGGCCGTGCTGTGGTACAAGGGCTGTTCGAAGGTGACACCCGATTATCACGTGCAGTATCTGCCGACGAATCCGTGGATCCATCAGCCGTTTGAGGAATGGGACACGGTTCGTCCGCATAATCTCGGCGCGTGGATCAAGCGCGGAACCGCACAGGACACCGTGTTGAAGGCGTGATGACAGTGCAGGCGATCACGACATGGTGTGTCGCATAGAAACGGAGCCTGCGAGGGCTCCGTTTTTTTTGACGCGCCCACTGAACGAGCGGCCAGGGGCTGCGGTTGCTCGGGGCGCTCCGATGGCGCAGCCGGTCGTTCACGGCACGCGCCGGAAAGTGTTTCAGCGAGGACAGACGCGCCTTTAGGGCGATGCTACACTGCGCGGACGGTCCTCGTGGTGTATCCGCAACATGCCGGCCGGTCGGTTACGACGGCCAGTTTAGAATAGCGCTCGCTTTTCCGATCAGGAACGGATTTTCCGCGTTTATGACAAATACCAACCACGGGCGCAGGCAGCCTCTGCCTTCTCTCGCTATCGCTGCGATCGGTGTGGTCTTCGGCGACATCGGCACGAGCCCGTTGTATTCGCTTAAGGAGGCGTTCTCCCCGTCGCACGGGATTCCGCTCACCGACGCATCCATTCTTGGCGTCATCTCACTGCTGTTCTGGGCGATCGTGATCGTCGTCGGCGTCAAATACGTGCTGTTCGTGATGCGCGCCGACAATAACGGCGAGGGCGGTGTGCTGGCCCTGATGGCGCTCTCGTTAAGATCGTTCGATCAATCGGGCAAGGCGGCCGGCATGCTGATGATGCTCGGCATTTTCGGCGCGTGCATGTTCTACGGCGACGCGGTGATCACGCCGGCCATTTCGGTGATGTCCGCGGTCGAAGGGTTGCAGATCGCGGCGCCGAAACTGTCGCATCTTGTGATGCCGCTCACCATCGTCATCCTGATTCTGCTGTTCTGGATCCAGCGGCACGGCACCGCGCTCGTCGGGCGCCTGTTCGGCCCGATCATGGTGCTGTGGTTCCTGACGATCGCCGCGCTCGGCCTGACGCACATCGTACAGTCGCCGGGCGTCATTGCCGCGCTCAATCCGTACTACGCGTTTTCGTTCATGTCGGCGCACGTGCTGCAGGCGTATGTCGTGCTCGGCTCGGTCGTGCTGGTGCTGACCGGTGCCGAAGCGCTCTACGCCGACATGGGCCACTTCGGCGCGAAGCCGATCCGGGTGGCCTGGTATGCGCTCGTGATGCCTTCGCTCGTGCTGAACTACTTCGGGCAGGGTGCGCTGCTGATGCACGACCCGAAAGCAATCGAGAATCCGTTCTTCCTGCTCGCACCCGACTGGGCGCTTCTGCCGCTCGTGATCCTGTCGACGGTCGCGACGGTGATCGCATCGCAGGCGGTGATTTCGGGCGCCTACTCGCTGACGAGCCAGGCGATCCAGCTCGGTTACGTGCCGCGCATGAAGATCCTGCACACGTCGGAACTGGCGATCGGGCAGATCTACGTGCCGGTCGTGAACTGGATGCTGCTCTTCATCATCCTGTGCATCGTGATCAGCTTCAAGAGTTCGGACAACCTCGCGGCGGCATACGGTATTGCCGTGACCGCGACGATGGTGATCACGACCGTGCTCGCGTGCGTCGTGATGGTGAAGGTGTGGAACTGGAACAAGTTGCTGGTCGCGCTCATCATCGCGGCCTTCATGACGGTCGATCTCGGGTTCTTCGGCGCGAATCTGCTGAAGGTCGAGGAGGGCGGCTGGCTGCCGCTCGGCATCGGCGCGCTGCTGTTCTTCCTGTTGATGACGTGGTTCAAGGGCCGCATGATCGTCAAGGAACGCACGGCCGCCGACGGTATTCCGCTGATGCCGTTCCTGCAGGGGCTGCTTGCGCATCCGCCGCATCGCGTATCGGGTACCGCGATCTACCTGACGGGCAGCGATACGCTCGTGCCGGTGAGCCTGCTACACAACCTGAAGCACAACAAGGTGCTGCACGAACGCACGATTTTCCTGACGTTCGTCACGCGTGACATTCCGTATGTGAACGACGAAGAGCGTGTGACCGTGAAGGATCTTGAAGGCGGGCTGTATCTTGTCAAGGCAGCCTACGGCTTCAACGAAACGCCGGACGTGAAGGCCGTGCTGCTCGATGTCGGCCGGACGCATGACATGACGTTTGAATTGATGGACACGTCGTTCTTCCTCGCCCGTGAAACGGTTGTGCCGACGCAGTTGCCTGGCATGTCGGTATGGCGCGAACGCGTGTTCGCGTGGATGCATCAGAACGCCGCGAAACCGACCGACTTCTTCAGCATTCCGGCGAATCGCGTTGTCGAACTGGGAACGAAGATCGAGATCTGAACGTCGCGCGGCGTTGGCCGCACGGTGAACGAGAAAAATCCCACGCGGATGTGGGCTTTTTTGTGTCTGATGCAGGTGCGGTTGAAATGACGCGAGCCACGAGTGACCCGCGTCAGCGCCGCACACCTGCCCGTCGGGCTTAACGCTTCAGCCTGGCGAACGCAGCAGCCATGGCGCCAGCGGGCTCCGCGTCGCGCGAGCGTTGCTGCTGCCCGCGCCCACCGCCCGCTCCACCGCCGCCCGGACGGCCTGTGCCGCGGTCCTGCTGGGCGCCGCTTCGTGGCACGGAGCTGGCCGCGAAGTCGTCGTCGAGACGCATCGTGAGCGAGATGCGCTGACGCTTCACGTCGACTTCCTGCACCTTCACCTTCACGACCTGACCGGCCTTGACGACCTCGTGCGGGTCCTTGATGAACTTCGTCGACATCGCCGACACGTGCACGAGGCCGTCCTGATGCACACCGATATCGATGAACGCGCCAAATGCCGCGACGTTCGTCACGACACCTTCGAGCACCATGCCCGGCACGAGATCGGAAACCTTCTCGACGCCTTCGCGGAACGTGGCCGTTTTGAACTCGGGGCGCGGATCACGGCCCGGCTTTTCGAGTTCGGAGAGAATATCGCGCACGGTCGGCAGACCAAAACGGTCGTCGACGAATTCCGTCGGCGACAGGCCCGAGAGCGCCTCGCGGTTGCCCAGCACGTCGCCGACGTGCTTGCTGATTTTCGCGAGCATGCGTTCGACGAGCGGATACGCTTCCGGGTGAACGGAAGAGCGGTCGAGCGGATTCTCGCCACCGTTGATGCGCAGGAAGCCGGCGGCCTGCTCGAACGTCTTGTCGCCGAGGCGCGGCACGCGGCGCAGATGTTCGCGCGACGGGAACGGACCGTTCGCATCGCGATAGTCGACGATATTGCGCGCAAGCGTCGCGTTCAATCCCGACACGCGCGCGAGCAGCGCAACCGATGCCGTATTCGCATCGACGCCCACCGCGTTCACGCAATCCTCGACCACGGCGTCGAGCGCGCGCGCGAGTTCGCGCTGGTTCACGTCGTGCTGATACTGGCCGACGCCGATCGCCTTCGGCTCGATCTTCACGAGTTCGGCGAGCGGATCCTGCAGACGTCGCGCGATCGATACCGCGCCACGCAGTGACACGTCCATCCCGGGGAATTCCTTCGCCGCGAGTTCGGACGCCGAATACACGGATGCGCCGGCTTCGGATACGACGATCTTCTGCAGATTGAATTCCGGATGACGGGAGATCAGTTCGCTCGCGAGCTTGTCCGTTTCACGCGACGCCGTGCCGTTGCCAATGCTGATCAGCTCGGCCTGCGTCTGCGCGCAGATGCGCGCGAGTTTCGCGAGCGAGCCGTCCCAGTCGCGACGCGGTTCGTGCGGGTAGATCGTGTCGGTGGCGAGCACCTTGCCGGTACGATCGACCACCGCGACCTTCACGCCGGTGCGCAGACCCGGATCGAGGCCGATCACAGCCTTCGGTCCCGCCGGTGCGGCCAGCAGCAGATCCTTCAGGTTGCGGGCGAATACGCGAATGGCTTCGTGCTCGGCTTCGTCGCGCAGGTTCGTCAGCAGCTCGTTTTCGATGTGCGGCTGCACCTTGACGCGCCAGCACCAGCGGCACACGTCGGAAAGCCACTTGTCGGCGCCGCGGTTCTGGTTCGCGATGCCGAAATGGCGCGCGATCATCGCTTCGCCCGGATGCGGCACCTGCGCGTCGAGTTCCTCGCCGAGACCGAGCTTGATCATCAGCACGCCCGCGTTGCGGCCGCGGAAGAGCGCGAGCGCGCGATGCGACGGCACCGTGCGGATCGTTTCAGAATAGTCGTAGTAGTCGCGGAATTTTTCTTCTTCCGCGCTCTCCTTGCCCTCGACGACCTTCGACGACACCACGCCCTGGTTGAACAGGTAATCGCGCAGCTTGCCGAGCACTTCCGCGGTTTCGCCGAATTGTTCGGAGAGAATGTCGCGCGCGCCGTCGAGCGCGGCCTTTACGTCCGCGACGCCCTTTTCGGCATCGACATAAGCCGCTGCTTCGGTTTGCGGATCGAGCGTGGGGTCGGCGAGGAGCGCGTCGGCGAGCGGCTGGAGGCCGGCTTCGCGGGCGATCTGCGCGCGCGTGCGGCGTTTCGGCTTGTAGGGGAGGTACAGGTCTTCAAGAACCTGCTTGCTGTCGGCGGCTTCGAGCGCGGTGCGCAGCTCGTCGGTGAGCTTGCCCTGTTCGTCGATGCTGGCGATGATGGTCGCGCGTCGCTCTTCGAGCTCGCGCAGGTACAGGAGTCGCTCTTCGAGGTTACGCAGCTGCGTATCGTCGAGATTGCCGGTCACTTCCTTCCGGTAACGAGCGATAAACGGAACAGTCGATCCTTCATCGAGGAGTTGCACCGCGGCCGCGACCTGGCGCGGCTGGACGGCGAGTTCGGTGGCGATGCGCTGTACGATCTTGAGTGCTACGGTTTCCGTCATAAGGTATGCGTGTTCCTGCGGGTTTCGATCAGGGCCGCCTGAGATGCCGCGTCGGGCGAACCCACGGCGACCGGTTGCTGACGCGGGGCATTTTGCCATAAATGCCGGAGCGCTCAGGCGCGGGATGTTAGAATTTCGGGCATGTTCCGTTGCCTATCTACGACGTTGCCGATCTCCTGTTTCCCGTTCGCTGTGCCTCGTGACCCGCGCGTTTTCGCGCCGGTCGGTCCGTTTTCCGGTTTGTCCGTGAAGGCGCGTCCGGGTTCAATGCTGGCCGCTCGTTTAACGGCCCTGTCGGCGGGAGCACTCGGTATGTGCGTCGCAGCAGTGTTGCTGGCTTTCGCCGTGCCGGCGCAGGCACAGAACGCGCCTGCATCGCCTGCTGCCATGGATGCCGCGTCTGCTGTCCCGGGCACGCAGGCTGGATCGCCAGACGCCAGCAGCAACGATTTCGACGTGCGCCAGAAAGCGCTCAACACGCGCACCGAAGAGAACAACTACAAGTATGCAGTCGCGCAGCACAACTGCTATAGCACGTTCTTCGTGAATCACTGTATCGGCAAGGCGCGCGACGCGATGCGCGAAGTCGCGGCGGACATCCGCAAGCAGCAGCTCGCGCTTGACGATGAACAGCGCGTCGAGCGCGCACGCAAGCGTGACGAAGAGGCCGCGATCAACCGCGCCCGCGACGAAGCGGAAGCCCCGCAGCGCGCCGCGGACGACGCCCGTAACGCCCAGGCGTTCGAGGACAAGCAGCGCCAGCACGAACTGGATCAGGCGCAGCGTAACGCCGAGGCGCCGCAACGTGCCGCGAACGAGAAGGCGTTCCAGGCGAAGCAGCAACAGCACGCAATCGATCAGGCGCAACGCAGCGTTAGCGCTTCGGATGCGGCGGCGAACCAGAAGGCTTACGATTCGAAGCAGTCCGACTATCAGCGCAAGCTCGACGAGGCGCGACAGCAGGGCGCCCAGAAGGCGCAGGAGCGGGTTGAAAAGACGCAGCGCTACGACCAGAAGCAGATCGACGCCGCGCAGCACAAGGCCGATGTCGAGGCACGCCAGAAGCAGGCCGCCGAGAAAGCGCAGCAAAAAGCCCAGCAGCAACAGCAGGACGAGTTGAAGCAGCAGCAGTTGCAACAACAACAGCAGCAACAGAATCAGTAACGCGTTTTTGGGCCGGACAGCAACCTCAGGCGAGAACGGCTGCACGAGGCAGCCCTCGCCACTTTGGAGGAGAAGGCGAGCATGCGCGATCATCAGCACGTCATTAACGCGAATACGCTTCGCGACCGCATTCTGCAACTGGAATCGGAACACAGTGGTCTTGATCGCCTGATCGACAAGGTGTCAGACGACCCCGGCATCGACGACCTCGAGATACAGCGCCTGAAAAAGCGCAAGCTCAAGGTCAAGGACACCATCATCTTGCTGCAGTTGCAGCTCGAACCGGACGCGCGCGCCTGAGTGCGTGACCTGGCAGGCGCCGGGTCGCCCCGCGCGCACCGGACTTTGCAGGAATCGCTTGCCTTGAATTCACCGTCTGTTCCATCTTCCCGTCAGCCGTCAGGCGACGACGCCGTCGCGCCGGGCGATAAACGCACCGCAACGGGTGCGCTCGCGGTCACGCTGAACCCGAAGCGCGTCACCCAGCTCGACGACATTTTCGCCGCCGACGGGCTGCTCGCGCGGCAGATCGATGGCTATCGTTCGCGCACTTCGCAGATCGAAATGGCGCGCGCCGTCGCGGCCGTGATGGAAGCCTCCGGCAAGGCGCTCCCCGAGCCGGCGATGTTCGAGGCGCAGCAGCGTCCCGCGCGGCGTCTGCAGGGTGCGGCGTCGACAGGCGGTACGGCTGGCGCAGCGGCGGGCGCGGACGGCGCGCAATCGCAGGATGCCGCGAGCGCGTCCGACAGCGGCGAGAACACGCTGATCGTCGAGGCGGGCACGGGTACCGGCAAGACCTATGCGTACCTCGTGCCGGCGATGCTGTGGGGCGGCAAGGTCATCGTATCGACCGGCACGAAGCATTTGCAGGACCAGCTGTTCCAGCGCGACATTCCGACCGTGCGCGACGCGCTCGCGGTGCCGGTGTCGGTCGCGATGCTGAAGGGCCGCGTGAACTATCTCTGCCACTACTATCTGCAGCGAACCGCCGACAGCGGCCGTCTGCCGTCGCGTCAGGAAACGTCGTATCTGCAGGACATCATCCGGTTCGCGAAGATCACGCGTACCGGCGACAAGGCCGAGCTCGCGAGCGTGCCGGAAACGGCGCAGGTGTGGTCGATGGTGACCTCGACGCGCGAAAACTGTCTCGGTCAGGAGTGTCCGCACTACAAGGACTGTTTCGTGATGCAGGCGCGTCGCGAGGCGCAGCAGGCCGATATCGTCGTCGTGAACCATCATCTGTTTTTCGCCGACATCATGTTGCGCGATACCGGCATGGCCGAACTGCTGCCGACAGCAAACACGATCGTCTTCGACGAAGCGCATCAGTTGCCTGAAACCGCGACGCTGTTCTTCGGTGAGACGTTGTCGACCGCGCAGTTCCTCGAGCTCGCCCGCGACTCGGTTGCCGAAGGCCTCGGACATGCGCGCGACGCCGTCGAATGGGTGAAGCTCGGCGGCGCGCTCGAACGCGCGGCGCGCGACGTGCGCCTCGCGTTCAGGGAAGACTCGGTACGCATGTCGATCGGCCAGTTGCCTGACGATCATCCGCTTTTTGCCGCGCTCGAAACGCTGGAGACCGAACTCGACGCGCTCGCGACCGCGCTCGCGGGTCATGCGGAACGGGCCGAATCGATCGGCGCCTGTCTGCGTCGCGCGCGCGAACTGCAAGGCATTCTCGCCGGCTGGACGACGCCGACGGCCGATGCCGGGCGCGAGCCGGCCAGCGAAGCCAGGCCGAAAGACGCAACCGATCCGGACGAGAAAGTACGCTGGATCGAAGTGTTCTCGCACACGGTTCAGCTGCACGAAACGCCGTTGTCGGTCGCGCCGATTTTCGCGAAGCAGCGCGCTGGTGTGCCGCGCGCGTGGATCTTCACGTCGGCGACGTTATCGGTTCGCGGCGACTTCACGCACTACGCCGCGCAGATGGGGCTGAACGCGCGTCGTTCGATGACGCTGTCGAGCCCGTTCGACTACGCCACGCAAGGTTTGCTGTACGTGCCGCGCAATCTGCCGCAGCCTTCTTCTCCGGCTTTCACCGATGCGGTTTTCGACGCGGCGTTGCCGGCCATCGAGGCGTCGGGCGGTGGTGTGTTCATGCTCTGCACGACGTTACGTGCGGTCGATCGCATCGCGACGAAGCTGCGTGACACGATCGAATCGCGTGGCTGGAATTATCCGTTGCTCGTGCAGGGCGACGCGAGCCGCACTGAATTGCTGGAGCGTTTTCGCACGTATGGCAATGCGATTCTCGTCGGCAGCCAGAGCTTCTGGGAAGGGGTGGACGTGCGGGGCGACGCGCTGTCGCTCGTGGTGATCGACAAGCTGCCGTTCGCGCCGCCGGACGATCCGGTGCTGTCGGCGCGGCTCGATGCGTTGACGAAGAAAGGATTGAGCCCGTTTGCGGTCCACCAGTTGCCACAGGCGGTCATCACGCTGAAGCAGGGTGCGGGGCGTCTGATCCGCGCGGAAACGGATCGCGGCGTGCTGATGATCTGCGACACGCGTCTCGTCGACAAACCGTATGGCCGGCGTATCTGGCAAAGCCTGCCGCCGTTCAAACGCACACGGGAAATCGAAGTGGTGCGTGAGTTTTTCTCGGAAGCGGTTTCGCCTTCTGACTGATGCTTGACGCATGAGAGAAAGCGCGCGTTCAGGTAATGCGGCTTTTGCTTTTTAACGTGTACACAACATCGGACTGCAAAAGCAGGTCCCCAAAGCAAAACGCCACGGATGTGAATCCGTGGCGTTTTGCTTTACCGCACCGGGAAGCCGGGTGGGCCTCCTGATACGGCATTCACCCAGAGGCGAACCCTTTGCTACAGCTTACTGGCTTGCGCCCGAAGCCGGCTCAGCAGCCGAAGCAGCAGCGTCCGAAGCGGCGGCGCCTGCATCCGATGCAGCCGTCGAAGCCGAAGCAGCAGCGTCGCTCGCAGCAGCAGTAGCGTCCGAAGCAGCAGCAGTAGCGTCCGAAGCTGCAGCAGCCGGAGCCGATGCAGCAGCAGCGTCGCTAGCCGGGGCTGCTGCCTGATCGCTGCTCTTGTTGCATGCAGCCAGTGCCATAGCTGCCAACAGGGATGCTACGAGGAGGGATTTCTTCATGATCACGTCCTTTTATGGTTAAAGGTAAGCAACAGCGCAAAATATTACCGGTAATGTGCTCCAACACCAACCTGGGCCGCTGGTGGAGACGCACTTCATGAGCGTGAATCTTCCCTACGGCTTGGGCGGAAATTATATGCACTTTCGTATCGACCGTCGATAAATCCGGGGTCAATACGTTGTCTTTCTCATACAAATTTTATCGGTACGGTATTACACGTAGACGGACCTAGGCAAGCTCGCCTACCTGTATCCAGCCCGCACAATACCACTCGTGTAGCAGTGCTGTCACCGAGGAATCGTCAGAGAGTGTTACAAAGCGTTTCGCACTCATGAAACGGCTATCGGCGAGTTCAATCAGCCACTTTTTTACACCTGCAAGTCTGTTTTCTTCTCCATTCAGGAAGTAAAAGCGGGCGTCATACAACAGGATCGACTTGCGATCGAGCCGGACGCCATTTTTCGATGCGCGCTCGATAAAACGCGTCTCTGTCAATGGCCGTACGGGTGGATCGAATACGACGCTCGGTTTCGGCTCACTCAGATAAGTGCCCAGAAACGTCGAGACGGCACGCGCATCCCAGGACACCTTCGCAAGTATCGAGCCAACCCGTTCGACGAGCGCCACGGGTAATTGCGCCGGATGATTCACCGCGGGTTGTTTCGGGTCGCGATAAAGTTCGCGGACGTCGCCGCCCGTGTCGCTGCGTTCGGCCAGATGGTAGAGAAACTGGCCCGTCAGTTCCTGTGTGGACGGCGCGCGAAAGCCGATCGAGCAGGTCATGCATTCGCCTTCCGCGACGCCGTCGTGCGCGATGTGCGGCGGCAGATACAGCATGTCGCCGGGCTCCAGCACCCATTCCTCTTCAGGTTCGAAATGCTGTAACACTTTCAGCGGCAAGTCTTCGCGAAGCGACAGGTCACGCTGCGCGCCGAATCGCCAGCGACGCTTGCCGTGCACCTGCAGCAGAAAGACGTCGTAGGAATCGAAATGCGCGCCGACGCCGCCGCCATCGGTTGCGTACGAGATCATCAGATCGTCCAGACGCGCGTCCGGCACGAAGCGAAACCGGTCGAGCAATGCCCGGGCGCGGTCGTCGTGCAGGTCGACGCCCTGAACCAGCAGCGTCCATGCGCGCTGTTTGACGGGCGGCAGTTCATCGGGTGCGAACGGGCCGTGCTCGAGTTGCCACCTGTTGCGAAAGTGCGTGATCAGGCGGGATTCGACATCGTCGTCGCCGGCGAGCTCGAAGAGCGCATCGCGCGAGAGCGGCGGCACGATATCCGGAATGGCCTTGCGGATCAGCAGCGGCTTTTTCTGCCAGTAACGGCGCATGAATTGCGCCGGCGTGAGGTTGCCGAGGAGCGCTATCGGCGTATCGGGCAGGGGCGGTCGAATGGGCGAAAGATTTCGGGCCGAAGCCGTGCCTGGCGGGTGTTCAAGGGGCCGCTTGGGCATCGTATAATGTGAGTTGTATTCTGGAGAATTGAATGAAAATCGCAAAGAACACCGTCGTGTCGGTCGCTTACAAGCTGTCGGATGCGCAGGGCAATCTGATTGAAGAAAGCGACGAGCCGATGGTCTATCTGCATGGCGGCTATGATGGCACGTTCCCCAAGATCGAGGAAGCGCTCGATAGCCAGGAAGCGGGCTATGAAACCCAGGTTCAACTGGAGCCGGCAGACGCGTTCGGCGAGTACGATCCCGATCTCGTGAAAATCGAACCGCGCGAGCGTTTCCCCGAGCCGCTCGAAGTCGGCATGCAGTTCGAAGGCACGCCGGATGAAGGCGACGAAGACCTCGATTCGCTGATCTACACCGTGACGGATGTCGCGGGAGACAAGGTCGTGCTCGACGGCAACCATCCGCTGGCCGGCATGGCGCTGCGCTTTGCGCTGACGGTCAAGGAAGTGCGCGAAGCGACCGAAGACGAAATCCAGCACGAGCACGCACACGGCGCCGACGGTCTCGAAGTCCTCGACGATGACGACGACGAAGAAGACGACAACAAATCAGGGCCCACGCTGCACTGAACTGGCAGGCGTGCTGGGGAAGATGGGCGGCATGTCCGGGGTAAGCGGAATGCCCGTCGGGTTGCCCCCGCCATTGCCCGTGTTTCCACCACTGCCGGGAGCCGGTATGGGGATGTCGGGCGGCAGGTCGGATGCGGGCGGCAGCGACGGAATCTCCGGCATCGACGGCACAGGTTCCTCATGCACGTTGCCCGGCGGCGGCGTGGGTGTCATCGGCACGTTCTTCGGCACGTCCCGCACGCTTACCCGGAACGGTGGTCTTCGCGCCGTATCCGCATCGATCTCGATCCACTGATTCAGCCGGTCTCGCGGCGCAAAGGCGATGCGGGTGAGATTCGTCACCAGCGCGCCCTTGTCATTGCGTAATGGCTGATCGATCTGGAATCCGGCAGGCACGTTCTGGTCATCGTGATGAACGACGAGAATCGGGCCGCGAAAAGTCTGCGCCAGTTTGACAAGGCTGCGTTTGAGTTCCAGGTAACCGTCGCGACGCCGGTTGCGCGCGAAGCGCAGCCACGCGAAGCGCTCAGGGCGCTCATAACGTTCCGGATCCGGGTCACCTTGAATGAACACGACGATCGCGCGCGCGTTGCGGCGCTTCGCGAATTCGGCCGCGTGTTCGAGCCAGAACGCGTTCGCCACCACACGATCTTCGAATTCGCCGTTCCGGCCGCCTGCATTCAGATAGTGATTGTTCGGCGACGGCACGTTCAACGCGAGAAACACCGTATCTCTCACCTGCCAGCGCACGTTTTCCCGATAGGGATGAAATCGCGACACTTCGCTTTCACGCGTGAGCGGAATCGGGTTCTGGCCCAGCGACGACGCATCGGCAAATATCGTCTGCCGCAGCAGATCCAGCCGTTCGACCGGATCGTAGCCGCCCGCCTGCGCGGCGCCGCAGTCGACCCAGTCGTGCTGGCCGGGCACGAAAATGAGCGCCGGGCGCGCCGCTTCGAGCAGCGTCTGGCGTCGCGCGTACAGCGCGTCGTTGCAGGTTTCTTTTGCGCCTTTCAGATTGCCGTCGTAGACAATGAACGAGACGTCGTTATCGCGGCCGATGGTATCGAGCAGACGCTGTGTCGGCGCCTCGTCAGCGGGGCTTTCGAGCGTGCCGCTGACGACCGCGAACGTGTAACGCGAACCGGCCGCGCGTGCCGCCGCCGGTTGCGCGCAGATCACGCTGCATGCCAGCGCAATGGCAAGTGCCGCGCGGAAATCGCACGGGCACGACAGAGACCGCGTACGGTCAATGGTCCGCATCTGGCGCGCCGGCCAGGTCTTGCAGTTCGTAGAGCAACTGCAGCGCGTCGCGCGCACTCAGGTCGTCCACGTCGATCGCACGCAGCTTTTCGATGAGCGGGTAATGTTGGGGCGCTTGTCCGGCCTCTGGTTCATCGTCCGCGTCATCGAGTTGCAGCGGTGCCGCGAAGAGGTCGAGTTGCGGCGTGTCCTGTGTCACCGATTGCTGCTCGAGATGCGCAAGGTGCCGGCGAGCCGCGCGAATCACGGCCGACGGTACGCCAGCCAGTTGCGCGACCTGCAAGCCGTAACTCTGGTTCGCGGGGCCTTCCTCGACGGCATGCAGGAACACGATGCCGTGCCCGTGTTCGACCGCCGAAAGATGGACGTTCGCCGCCTGCGGGAATTCGGCGGGCAGTTGCGTGAGCTCGAAGTAGTGCGTCGCGAACAGCGTATGGCAGCCATTGTGAGCGAGCAGATGCCTTGCGATCGCCCATGCGAGCGCAAGGCCGTCGAAGGTCGACGTGCCGCGGCCGATTTCATCCATCAGCACGAGGCTTTGTGGCGTCGCGTCGTTGAGGATCGCCGCGGCTTCGGTCATTTCGACCATGAACGTCGAACGGCCGCCTGCAAGGTCGTCGGCCGCGCCGATGCGCGTGAAGATGCGGTCGATCGGGCCGAACCGCGCGCTTCGTGCCGGCACATAACTGCCGGTGTACGCCATCAGCGCGATCAAGGCTGTTTGACGCATGAACGTCGATTTACCGCCCATATTCGGGCCGGTGATCAACAGCAGCTTGCGTTCGTGCGACAGCGTGCAGTCGTTCGCGATGAACTGCTCGACCTGCGCTTCCACAACCGGATGGCGGCCTTGCTCGATTTCGATGCCGGCGTTGCCGGAAAACGTTGGCGCGACCCAGTCGAGCGCTCGCGCGCGTTCCGCGAACGCCGCGAGCAGATCGAGTTCCGCGAGCGCTGAGGCCACGCGCTGGCAATCCGCGATGAACGGCAGCAGCGATTGCAGTAGCGCGTCATAGAGCGACTTCTCGCGGGCGAGCGCGCGTTCCTGCGCGGACAGCGCCTTGTCTTCGAACGTTTTCAGTTCCGGCGTGATGTAGCGTTCGGCGTTTTTCAGCGTCTGGCGGCGGCGGTAGTCGTCGGGTACCTTGTCCGTCTGGCCACGCGTGACCTCGATATAGAAGCCGTGAACCTTGTTGTACTCGACGCGCAGATTCGGGATGCCAGTGCGCGCGCGCTCGCGCGTTTCGAGATCGATCAGGAACTGGCCGCAGTTCTCCGAGATGTCGCGCAGTTCGTCCAGACCGGCATCGTAGCCGCGGGCAATCACGCCGCCGTCGCGCACCATCGCGGCCGGTTCGGGCGCGATCGCGCGCGTCAGCAGCTCGACGCAATCCATGGGCGGCGCGAGCGACAGGTCGATGTGCGCGAGCGAATCCGATGCGCCTGCGAGCGGCGCAATCTGCGTGCGTAGCGCGGGCAGGGCGATGAACGTATCGCGCAGGCTCGACAGATCGCGCGGACGCGCCGACAGCAGCGCGAGGCGGCCTGTAATCCGTTCGATATCGGAAATCTGCCGCAGTGCCGTACGCAGCGCGTCGAGACTCGCAGCGACAGGCGCGTCGAGCAGCGCACCGATGGCCTGCTGACGTGCTTCAGCAATCGCGGCGTCGCGCGGCGGATGATGCAGCCAGTGACGCAGCAGCCGGCTGCCCATCGTCGTGCAGCACGTGTCGAGCAGCGAACACAGCGTGGGCGATTCGGTACCGCGCAGTGTCTCGGTCAACTCCAGATTGCGCCGGGTTGCCGGATCGAGACCGATATATTCCGACTCGGATTCGACTTTCAGGCTGCGGACGTGACGCAGTTGCTGCCCTTGCGTTGCCGCCGCGTAAAGCAGCAGCGCGCCAGCCGCGCCGCAGGCGCTCGCGAGCGAATGTGCGCTGAAGCCGTCGAGACTCGCCACGTTCAGCTGGTCGCATAGACGCTGCGTGCCCGACGCCACATCGAAGTGCCACGCCGGCACGCGCGTGACAGCGCCGGCGCCCGTTGCGGGCGAATCGCTGCCCGTATCGGATGCCGTATCGGCGACCAGAATCTCAGCAGGGCGAATCCGCTCCAGCGCAGTGGCGACCTGACCGGGTGCCACTTCGGCGAGACGCAACGCGCCGCTCGCCAGATTCAGCCACGCGAGGCCGACCGTGGTTGCTACACCGCGCCGGTTGTGGCCGACGCACATCGCCAGCAGGTACACGTCGCTCTTGTCCGACAGCAACGCCGCATCGGTCAGTGTGCCGGGCGTGACGACGCGCATCACCTTGCGCTCGACCGGCCCCTTCGACGTAGCCGGATCGCCGGTCTGTTCGCAGATCGCCACCGATTCGCCGAGTTTCACCAGCTTCGCCAGATACTGTTCGACGGCATGATGCGGCACGCCCGCCATCCTGATCGGGTTGCCCGCGGATGCGCCGCGCTGCGTCAGCGTCAGATCGAGCAGGCGCGCGGCTTTCTCCGCATCTTCGAAAAAGAGCTCGTAGAAATCACCCATCCGGTAGAACACGAGCGTGCCCGGATGTTCGCTCTTGATGCGCAGATACTGCTGCATCATCGGCGTGTGCTGTGCGACGGTTTCGTTGGGTGTTGCGATTGGAGTGCCCATCCTGATGTCGTGCATTGGTGTTCAGGGCGTGAGTTTAACCCGCCTGCGTCGCCTGTGAACCTGGCCGGATGGGCAGCGCGTCCAGGCGGGATTCGCCCGGGGTTCGCTATCCGTGCGCCGGTTGTCACGTTTTTTACTCTTCGACCAGCGCCCGCATGTCGACCTTGCGTGCGTTCATCAGGCTGCGCCGTCTGGCAAGCCACATCATGAACGTGATGAACGTGCCGAACACGACGATGATCCACTGTACCGGCACCTTCGCCGTCAGCATCAATGCGTACGCGCCGAGCATCAGAAGAACGGCCAGGTTCTGGTTGAAGTTCTGCACGGCGATGGAGTGTCCCGCGCTCAGCAGCGTCGCACCACGATGCTGCAGGATAGCGTTCATCGGCACGATGAAAAACCCTGACAGTGTGCCGAGCAGAATCATCAGCGGATAGGCGAGCACGATATACGCCGGCGCGACCAGTGGGCCAATCTTGATGCCCGTGCCGGCCGGGAAGAGCCCCTTGCTGTAGAACGCCATCGCGATCGCCACCGCTCCCGTCACGATGCCGACCGGCAGCACGCGCAGCGAGCCGCGCAACGGGACCCACGCGGCCGCGGCCGCGGCGCCCAGCGCGATCCCGAGACCAGTGACGCCCTGCATGACCGCCGCTTTCGACAGCGACAGGCCAAGGTTCACGTCAGCCCACTTGAGCACGAGCAGCTGCAGCGTGACGGCGCCGCCCCACATCAGCGTCGTGACCCACAGCGCGATCTGCGCAAGCTTGTCGGCCCATAGCACGTTGAAGCTGTTCGCGAAGTCGCCGACCAGTTTCCCTGGTTCGACGAGGCGGTTCGGATAACGCGCGCCGGTGTCAGGTATGGCGATGTTGATCGCCGCGGCCGCCGCATAGGTGAGCATCACGGCGAGCATCGCGAGACCGGCGGCCGTATGGATCATCGGCAGATGCGCCCGCGCGACGAATTTCGTCGCGAGCGTGCTGATGAGTGCACCGCCCACCATCGTGCCGACGATCGTCGAGAGCACTGTCGCCGATTCCAGCCACGCGTTCGCGGCGACGAGTTTTTCGGCGGGGAGCAGTTCCGTCAGGATGCCGTATTTGGCCGGCGAATACGCCGCGGCGCCAAAGCCGACCACGCCATACGCGATCATCGGATGCACGCCGGCGATCATCATCAGGCAGCCGGCCGCCTTCAGCGCGTTCGAGACGAACATCACGTGGCGTTTTTGCAGCGCATCGGCGAACGCGCCGACGAAAGGCGCGAGCAGCACGTAGGAAATCGTGAAGAAGATCTGCAGCAGCGGCGTGATCCACGCCGGCGACTGGATCACGGTCAGAAGCGCGATCGCCGCGATGAGCAACGCGTTGTCCGCCAGCGACGACACAAACTGTGCCGCAATGATCGTATAGAAACCTTTTTTCATGAAGCGGACCGGAGCGCGCGACAGAGTACATCAAGGTGCATCGGGCGGGATCCGAAGCGGCCGTCCAACCCGCGCCGACGCCATAACGAAAAAGCGGCCGAAGCCGCTTTTTCGTTCGTGCATCAAGCCGCTTGCTGCTTCGTGCGGCTGTACTTGCTGAGAATCGGCACCATCTGCGCATACATCTTCGGGTTGCCCGCGACGATTTCGCCAACGTGCAGGAATTCCGAGTCGCCCGTGTAGTTGCCCACCAGACCGCCCGCTTCCGTGATCAGCAGGCTGCCCGCTGCCACGTCCCACGCGTTGATGCCCTGCTCGAAGAAGCCGTCGAGGCGGCCCGCGGCGACGTTCGCCAGATCGAGCGCGGCCGCGCCCGGCCGGCGCAGGCCCGCGCACGAATTCGTCATCTCGGTGAACAGACGGTTGTACGCTTCGAGGCCTTCCTTTTCGCGGAACGGGAAGCCGGTGCCGATCAGGCCGTCGGCCAGACGGTCGCGACGGCCGACGCGGATGCGGCGGTCGTTCAGGTACGCGCCACGGCCGCGCGAGGCGGTGAAGAGGTCGTTGCGGGTCGGGTCATAGACGACGGCCTGCGTCACGATACCCTTGTGCGCCAGCGCAATCGACACGCAGTAATACTGGAAACCGTGGATGAAATTCGTGGTGCCGTCGAGCGGATCGATGATCCACTGGAATTCCGACTCGTTGTCGGACTTGCCGGATTCTTCGGCGAGGATCGCGTGATCGGGGTAGGCGGTCTTCAGCGTATCGATGATCGCGGCTTCCGACGCCTTGTCGACCTCCGTGACGAAATCGTTGTGCTGCTTCTTGCTGACCTGGACAAGATCCAGATCGAGCGACGCGCGGTTGATGATCTGCCCGCCGCGACGGGCGGCCTTGACAGCGATGTTCAGCATGGGATGCATGAGCCGGGATCCTTGTGCCGGACGGCCGCGGCGGCAGTCCGGTAATAACGGTAAACAACTGGAACGTTCGCGTTGAAGTGATCGAACACACGTTCCGTCGACGGAGACGAATTGAAGAAGAGCGGGGCGTACGCCTCTGAAGCGTTCAGCGGCGACGCGAATTCCGTGATTTTACCCGAGTCTGGGTGCTTCCGGCAGCGCCGCACGCCCGAAGCGCCCGAAAGCCGGCTCGCACGAGGGTGGATGGCGCTACCATAGGAGTTCTCCAGTCAGTCGAAAGTCATCCGTGACCGAAATCCAGCACCCGTCGTCCCCTTCCCGTGAACCATCCGCTCTGCCGGGCGCGCCGGCCGACAGCGCCGGGCCCGTACGCGGCGGCTTTACGTCGACGCGCTTCGTGCTCGTCGAGCCGAGTCATCCCGGCAACGTCGGTGCGGCCGCGCGCGCGGTCAAGACGATGGGTTTTTCGCGGCTGGTGCTCGTCACGCCGCGCGTCGCGAACGTGCAGAACGACCCGGAAGCGATCGCGATGGCGAGCGGCGCCGACGACGTACTGGCGTGCGCTCATGTCGTACCGTCGCTGACCGACGCGCTGAACGGCGTCCAGTGGTCGATCGCGCTGACGGCGCGCGCGCGCGAATACGGTCCGCCGCAGCTCTCGCCGCGCGCCGCCGCGGCGCAGGCGCGCGGCCACGCGGCGCAGGGCGAGATCGCGCTGGTGTTCGGCAACGAACGCACGGGCCTCTCGAACGAGGACGTCGAGCGTTGCAGCGTGCTCGCGCATATTCCTGCCAATCCCGCATACAGCTCGCTTAATCTGGCGCAGGCAATCCAGGTGCTGTCGTACGAATTGCGCATGGCCTATCTGGAAGCCGCCGATAGCAGCGCCACGGACAGCGTCGATCCGGACGTGTCGCCGCGCGCGGCCAGCGACGAAATCGAGCGCATGTACGTGCATCTGGAAAACGCGCTGATCGCGCTGGACTTTCTCGATCCCGTCAATCCGAAGAAGCTGATGTCGCGCCTGCGACGGCTCTTCGCCCGTTCAGGCCTCGAGCGCGAAGAGGTCAACATCGTGCGCGGCATCGCCAAACACATTCTGCTGAAGGCCAAGCCGTCCGGAAAATAGTCCGGGCGTGGCCGTGGCGTGCCACGTGACCGGCCGCGGCGACGACCTTGTCGCCAGCGCGGGCTTCCAGCAGCGTTTGCGCAATCCCCCTACAATCGCTGAAAACGTCATAAGCAAAGCGGCGCGGCTGGATTTGCAGCCGTCCGTCCGGTGCCCGTTGCCGCCACGCCGTTATCCGTTGTCCGGCGAAGCCGCCAGCGGCAACGAAGCCTCACCCCACGTCAGCCTGATTGCCATGTTGAAAAGACTTCGCGAAGACATCGCCACGATCCGCGAGCGCGATCCCGCCGCCCGCGGCGCCTGGGAAGTTCTCACGTGTTATCCGGGCCTCCACGCGCTCGTGCTGCACCGCCTCGCGCATGCGTGCTGGCGTGCGAAACGCCGCTGGCTCGCGCGCTTTGTCTCGCAGCTCGCACGCTTTCTGACCGGTATCGAAATCCATCCGGGGGCGACTGTTGGCCGGCGCGTATTCATCGATCACGGCATGGGCGTCGTGATCGGCGAGACCGCCGAAATCGGTGACGACTGCACGATCTATCAGGGCGTGACGCTCGGCGGCACGTCGCTCGAGCGCGGCGCGAAGCGGCATCCGACGCTCGGACGCGGTGTGATTGTCGGCGCGGGTGCGAAGGTGCTCGGCGGCTTTACGGTCGGCGCGGATGCGAAGATCGGCTCGAACGCGGTCGTCGTGAAACCGGTGCCCGCGGGCGGCACGGCGGTCGGCAATCCGGCGCGCGTGATCGTGCCCGCCGCAGGCACGGCCGCGAAAGCAGGCGAAGCGAAACCGGTGCCGCTCCGAAGCGGCTTTTGCGCGTACGGCATCACGCCGAATGCGGACGATCCCGTGTCGCTCGCGATTCACGGCCTGATCGATCACGCGGCGACGCAGACGCAGCGCATCGACGAAATCGTCGCCGCGCTGGAGCGGCTCGGCACGACCCTCGAAGCGTTGAACGGCGCGGATGCGGCGTTGCTGGATCTGCGTCGGCTGTCGGCGGCCATCGAAGGAAAAGTCGAGCAGGGTTGATCTCGCTCGCATTGCGTGCGCGATCGTGCGTGCGTGGCGTCCGGGTCCGGTCGTGTCGGGCCGTCAGTCCAGCGGCAGGACCTTGAAGCCCTCGGCATCGATACGCAGATAGCCGCCGCGCCGTGTGCCGTGATCGAGTTCCCAGTCGGGCAGAACCCAGCGCGTGCCGCCGGGTTCGACGTGCGTCGCGGGGCGGTGCGTGTGGCCGTGAATGATCGTTTTCGTCCTGGATTTGCGAAACAGCGCCGCGATCGCTTTCGACGTCACGTCGTATTTCGGCGAGACGGGTCGCGAGCGGCCTTCTTCGCTCGCTGAGCGCATCCGTTCCGCGAGCTTCCTGCGCCACCTGAACGGCCACGCCAGAAACAGCGCCTGCACCGCCCGATTGCGCGCGAAGCGGCGAAACACCTGATAGCCGCGATCGGCTGTACAGAGCCCGTCTCCGTGCGCGAGCGCGATGCGCGTGCCGAACGCGGTGATGACAAACGGGTCCGGGAGCCAGATCGCGCCGGCCGCTTTCATGAAGCGCTTGCCGAGCAGGAAATCCCGGTTGCCATGCATGATGTAGAGCGCGATGCCGCGCTCGGTCAGCGTATGCATCAGCGCCGCCATGCGGGCGACGAACGGATCGCCATCGGGCGCGACGAGCATGTCGTCGCCAATCCAGTACTCGAACAGATCGCCGAGAATGAAGACCGAATCCGCCTGACCGGCCGTCACGCGGATGAAATGCTCGAACGCGGCGACTGTGCGCGGAATCGCCTCACTCAGATGAAGATCGGAGATGAGAAAAACCGGGCGTGCGGCGTGGGGGGGTTTGCCCGCGCCTGGCCCGCCCGCGGCGACGCTTCGCAGCGGCGTTTCTTGCAGCATTGAAGGTGCTCGTGATGTCCTGCGTTAAACCGGAAGAGGCGGCATGAAACGCCGCCTCTCCTGTCTCGTGCGCGATGCCGCGATTATTCGGCGATCACGGCTTTTTCGATGATCACGTCGTCGACCGGCACGTCCTGGTGAAAGCCCTTCGAACCGGTCTTTACCTTGCGGATGGCGTCGAGCACATCCAGGCCTTCGACGACCTTGCCGAACACGGCGTAGCCCCAGCCCTGCGGCGTCGGCGACGAGTGGTTCAGGAAGTCGTTGTCGTTCACGTTGATGAAGAACTGGGCCGTTGCCGAGTGCGGATCGTTCGTGCGCGCCATCGCCACCGAGCCCTTGACGTTCTTCAGGCCATTGTTCGCTTCGTTCGTGACCGGCGCTTCGGTCGGCTTTTGCTTCATGCCCGGCTCGAAACCGCCACCCTGGATCATGAAGCCGTCGATCACGCGGTGGAACACCGTGTTGTCGTAATGACCAGCCTTCACGTAGTTGAGAAAGTTTTCAACCGACTTCGGCGCTTTTTCGGCGTCCAGTTCGAGTTTGATGATGCCGTGGTTCGTGTGCAGTTCGACCATGATGGGATCCTTTGACTGACAGGTGAGTGAAGGGCGCGGACGGCGCCTGTCGCCAGTCCGCGCGGAGGTGTTTCCGCAGGTGCGCTCCGGATGCGTTCGAAGCGCGTTGTTACCTGCTTACTTGCTGATGATGGTTGCCGACTGGATCACGACCTGCTTTTGCGGCACGTCTGACATCGGGCCGCGCGTGGTGGTCGGTTCACTTTCGATCTTCTTCACGACGTCCATGCCCGACGTGACCTTGCCGAACACGGCGTAGCCGTTGCCGTCCGGATTCGGGTAATCGAGGCCGGCGTTATCCACCGTATTGATGAAGAACTGCGCCGTCGCCGAATCCGGATCGCTCGTGCGCGCCATCGCGAGCGTACCCGCTGCATTTTTCAGGCCGTTGCGGCTTTCGAGCGGAATCGGCGCGCGCGTGGGCTTTTCGGCGAAGCTCGTCGTGTAGCCGCCGCCCTGGATCATGAAGCCCGGAATCACACGATGGAAAATCGTGCCGCTGTACTGGCCGGACTTCACGTAATCGAGGAAATTCGCGACGGTCTTCGGCGCCTTCTCAGGGAACAGCTCGACGCGAATGTCGCCTTCCGATGTCTTGAGGAGGACGGACGGATGCGCGGCCTGCGCCGGTGAACCCGTTTGTGCAAAGACGGGCGCGTTCGTGATCAGGGCGGCGCTACCGAGCGCCAACATCAACCATTTCATGTAAATCCTCGGGGTGAAGAAATCGGGATGACGAAAAGCGGGCCTATTGCGACGGCGCGACGTAAGGCGGCACCGCGAGCGAGCCGGTCGGGCCGCCGAACTGGAAGGACGGGCTTTCAGTCACATTGTTCACGGCGCGCGCGGTGTAGTCGTCGACTGACGCGGCGTTCCTGCGCGGGGTCTTCTTGCCGCCGGGCGGCGGCGAGACGATCTTCTGGATGTCGGCGAGACGCTGCTGTGTCGTGCCGCTCGCGTGGCCGATGCCCTCCGCGCGTTTGTACGATTCAGCGGCAAGACGCAGATACAGGTCGCCGAGGTTCTCGTACGCGAGGCCGTAATCCGGATTGACGCGGGTCGCGGTTTCGAGTGCGGCGCGGGCTTCCGGATAGCGGCCTTCCTTCGCATACAGCGCGGCGAGGTTGTTATAGGGCTCGGGCAGTTCCGGATACATCTGCGTGAGTTCGGTGAAGGCAGCGATGGCGTCGTCGTCGCGGTTCAGGCGCGCGAGCACCGTGGCGCGCTTGAACTTCGCCTGTGCGTCACGCGGATTCGATGCGATGCGCGCGTCGAGCTGCTTCAGTGCGCCGGTCCAGTCTTTCTGTGCGATCGACGCGTCGATTTGCGGTGTGCCGTCCACGACAGCTTTCGACTGCGCGTGCGCGGCGGGACCCGCCAATACCATGAGGGCGACGCCGCAAAACGCAGTCGCGGCGAGGGTCGCAGCGCGTCGCGCGCGGCCGCTGGAAGGTTTCATAGGCTCAGGTCTGGGTGTTATACTCCGACCCATTCTAACAAAAGGTCTGCGCGTTCCGTCGAACCACAGACTGTCTTTTCGCCACTCGTGGTCGTCTCCGCCTTGAATGCAGCCTGACCGCAGCACGAAATGCCCCGGTTTGCTGTCAGCTTCGTTTGCCTGCTGTCCCTGTCGTACCCGTCCAGGTTGTGAAACCGGGTTGTGAAATCGGGTTGTGAAGCGCCGGGTGCAGCATGCACGTAACACAATGCGGATTTCTTTCGGCCCACGCATCGTCTCTATGGAATCTCTGCGCATCTACAACACGCTCGCGCGTGACAAGCAATCTTTCGTGCCGCGTGAAGCGGGCGTCGTGCGGATGTATGTCTGCGGGATGACCGTGTACGACTACTGCCACGTCGGTCATGCGCGCGTGATGGTGGTGTTCGATATCGTCCAGCGCTGGCTGCGTACACTGGGCTATCAGGTCACGTATGTACGCAACATCACCGATATCGATGACAAGATCATTCGACGCGCCGTCGAAAACGGCGAGACAATCAAGTCGCTGACCGACCGCTTTATCGCCGCGCTGCATGAAGACGCGGACGCGCTCGGCATCGCGCGGCCCGATATCGAGCCGCGTGCCACCGACTTCATTCCACAGATGCTCGGCATGATCGAGACGCTCGAGGCAAATGGCTACGCGTACCGGGCGACGGATGGCGACGTGAACTATGCCGTGCGCAAATTCGCGAACTACGGAAAGCTTTCTGGCAAGTCGATCGAGGATCTGCGCGCGGGCGAGCGCGTCGCGGCGAACGACGCGAAACAGGACCCGCTCGACTTCGTATTGTGGAAGAGGTCGAAGCCGGAAGAGCCCGCCGACACCGGCTGGGATTCGAAGTACGGCCGTGGCCGTCCCGGCTGGCACATTGAATGCTCGGCGATGAGCTGCAGTCTGCTCGGCGAGCACTTCGACATTCACGGCGGCGGTCAGGACCTGCAGTTTCCGCACCATGAGAACGAACTGGCACAGAGCGAAGGCGCGTCCGGGCAAACGTTTGTGAACTACTGGATGCACAACGGCTACGTGCAGATCGACAATGAAAAGATGTCGAAGTCGCTTGGCAACTTCTTTACGATTCGCGAAGTGCTTGCGCGATACGATGCCGAAGTCGTACGCTTTTTCATCGCGCGCGCGCATTACCGTTCGCCGCTGAACTACAGCGACACGCACATCGACGACGCGCGCAGTGCGCTCACACGTCTTTACACTGCGCTGAAGGATGTCGAACTCGACGAAGCAGCGGACGATGCCGCGCCCGACTGGAACGAAGCGCACGCGCAACGTTTCCAGGCCGCGATGAACGACGACTTCAATACGCCGGTTGCGGTGTCGGTGCTGTTCGAACTGGCGAGCGAAGTCAACCGTACGCGCGACGCAGCGCTCGCACGGCAATTGCGTGCGCTCGGACGTCTGCTGGGTCTCCTCGGTCGCGAGCCACGTGTCTTTTTGCAGCAGGCCGCGGGTAGCGCGAACGAGGGCGCACTCGATGCCGCCGCGATCGAAGCAAGAATCGCGGCACGCGTCGCCGCCAAGCAGGCGAAAGATTACGCTGAAGCAGACCGGATCCGGGCGGAGTTGCTCGAAGCCGGTATCGCACTTGAAGACAAACCGGGCGGGTTGACCGAGTGGCGCCGCGTGTGAGCGCGCCCCGAACATCCCTCTGATCGACTCGCCAGGCAGGAGGCAGGATGGCAACGGCCACGAAGACGCCGGCTAAACGCGCCGCGTCTCAAACAGGCGCGAGCGCCGCGGTGAAAACGGCGCGCGCACGCAGTAAGGCAAGCCCCTCGCTGAAGGCGGCTTCGACAGCGGGCAACGGCGCAACGGCAGCGGCGAAAGTGTCCGCTGGACTCGCGACGAAAGTGGCGGGCAAACGCGCGCTCAACGGCGCATCGCATACACCGCGCAAGCTGGCGAAGTCCGTGCACAAGCCGCACGTGAAAGGCAATGGCGCGTTGCCGGCGGAACACGCGGGCGACGTGCAGGAACTCGCACGCGACACGCTGCATGATGGCGAAGTCGTGCGCAAAACCCGTGCATCGACGTCGGCCGAAGTCGCCGTGCCGGTGCAGATCGGCGGGCTCACGCCCGAGGTGACGCGTCCGCCATACTGGGACCGCGCATGTGCCGATCTCGTCAAACGCGACCGTATTCTCAAGAAGCTGATCCCGAAGTTCGGCCCCGTGCATCTGCTGAGCCGCGGCGACCCGTTCGTGACCCTCGCGCGCTCGGTCGTCGGCCAGCAGATTTCCGTCGCGGCCGCGCAGGCCGTGTGGCAGCGCGTCGAAACAGCGTGCCCGAAGCTCGTGCCGCAGCAGTTCATCAGGCTGGGGCAGGAGAAGCTGATGGCATGCGGACTCTCGAAGCGCAAGTCGGAATACGTGCTCGATCTGGCGCAACACTTTGTGTCGGGCGCGCTGCACGTCGGCAAGTGGGAGTCGATGGAAGACGAGGCGGTGATCGCCGAGCTCACGCAGATTCGCGGCATCGGCCGGTGGACGGCGGAGATGTTCCTCATCTTCAACCTGTCGCGTCCGGACGTCCTGCCGCTCGACGATCTTGGCCTGATCCGCGCGATCAGCGTGAACTACTTCAGCGGCGAGCCCGTCACGCGCAGCGAGGCGCGCGAGGTCGCGGCGAACTGGGAGCCGTGGCGCACCGTTGCAACCTGGTATATGTGGCGTAGTCTCGACCCGTTGCCGGTCGACTATTAAGCGGCTCAACGCGTAGCTATCAATATCTAAAAATCGATAGTTTAGACGCGGTTTTGACATGGCTGGGCGCGGTTAGAATACGCGCTGCCGGTAAGTCCAAGGATTACAACCAATGAAGACCACGTTTCTGGATTTCGAACAGCCGATCGCTGAACTCGAAGCGAAGATCGAAGAATTGCGCTTCGTGCAGGACGATTCGGCCGTCGATATTTCGGAAGAGATCGAGCGGCTGTCGAAGAAGAGCCAGCAGCTCACCAAAGACCTCTACGCGAACCTGAGCCCATGGCAGGTTTCGCAGATCGCGCGTCATCCGCAGCGTCCGTACACGTTCGACTACGTGAGCGAACTGTTCACCGATTTCCACGAGCTTCACGGCGACCGCAACTATGCGGACGATCTGTCGATCGTCGGCGGTCTCGCGCGTTTCAACGGCCAGCCGTGCATGGTGATCGGTCACCAGAAGGGCCGCGACACGAAAGAGCGCGCACTGCGCAACTTCGGCATGCCGCGCCCGGAAGGCTATCGCAAGGCCGAGCGCTTCATGCGCCTCGCCGAGAAATTCGGCCTGCCCATTTTCACGTTCATCGATACGCCGGGCGCCTATCCGGGCATCGGCGCGGAAGAGCGCGGCCAGTCGGAAGCGATTGGCCGCAATCTGTACGTGATGGCCGAGCTGAAGACGCCGATCATTGCGACGATCATCGGCGAAGGCGGTTCGGGCGGCGCGCTCGCGATCGCCGTCGGCGACAGCGTGCTGATGCTGCAGTTCTCGACCTATTCGGTGATCTCGCCCGAAGGCTGCGCGTCGATCCTGTGGAAGAGCGCCGCGAAGGCACCGGAAGCCGCCGAGGCGCTGGGCCTGACCGCGCACCGTCTGAAGGCACTGGGCCTGATCGACAAGATCGTCAACGAGCCACTTGGTGGCGCGCATCGCGATCCGAAGGGCATGGCAGCCATGCTGCGCCGCGCGCTGGCCGATTCGCTGCGTCAGTTCCAGGGCATGAGCATTCAGGACCTGAAGCAACGCCGTTTCGAACGCCTGATGGCGTACGGCAAGTTCAAGGAAACGACGCCGGGCGCCTAAGCCGGCGTCCGTTCTCAAGGGCGCATTGCGCCTTTCCGCCGTGACTCTCCCCACTGAAAATCCCGCCGACCGCCTCGTTATCGATGCGGTCGGCGCGGCGTTTGCCGCGCTGCCTGCCGGTGCGCGTGTTGCCGTCGCGTTTAGCGGCGGCCTCGACTCGACATCGCTGCTCGACGCCGCAGTGCGCGTTGGCGGCGCATCGCGTTGTGTGGCGTTGCATATCCATCATGGGCTGAGCCCGCACGCCGACGAATGGCTCGCGCATTGCGATGCGTTCGCGCACGCACGGGGCGTCACGTTCGAGGCGCGGCATGTCGACGTATCGCGCGAAACCGGCGTGAGCATCGAGGCCGCGGCGCGCGATGCGCGCTACCGCGCGCTCGACGCGATGTGCGCCGGGCACGACGTATCGGCGCTGTGGCTCGCGCAGCATGCGGACGATCAGGCCGAAACGGTGCTGCTGCAATTGCTGCGCGGGGCAGGGCTTGCCGGCCTCGCCGCGATGGCGCCCGAGCGGCTCGCGCCGGGCGCGTGGATCGTGCGGGTAAGGCCTTTGCTGCATGTGCTGCGCGCGCAACTGGAACAATATGCGCATGCGCGCGACCTGAGCTGGATCGACGACGAATCGAACGCGGACACGCGTTACGCCCGCAACGCGCTGCGCCATGAAGTGTTGCCGGAACTGGCAGTCCATTTTCCGGGTTTTCGCGATGCGCTTTCGCGGACCGCGACGCACGCCGCCGCCGCCCAGCGTCTGCTCGACGAGCTTGCGCGCATCGATATGCAGGAGGCTGCCCGTCACGATGCGCGCGCATTGTCGCGTGACGCATTGCTCGCGCTCGACGACGAACGCGCGATCAATCTCCTGCGGTACTGGATGCGCTCGCTCGGTCTGCCGGCGGCGTCGACGGCGCGCCTCGCCGACGCACTGCGCCAGCTTCGGGATGTCACGCGCGATCACGGCATGCGTGTCGACCACGCGGGCCAGAGTCTGCGCAATTATCGCGACGAAATTTTCTGGGAAACGGGCGATAGCACCGAACCCGCCGACGAAACCGCGATCGACACACGACCTGTGAGCGAGCTGACGTGGCGCGGCGAGTCGATCTGGCGTTTGCCGCAGTGGCGCGGCACGTTCGTGTTCGCTGAAGTCGAAGCGGACGATCCCGACGCGATCGCCGAGCCGCTGCTCACCCGCACGCCGCTGTCGGCGCGCGCGCGCGCGGGCGGCGAGCGCATGCGGGTGGACGCGAACGGACCGGGCAGGACGCTGAAAAACCTGTTCCAGGAGCGAGGCGTGCCGTCGTGGAAGCGCGATGTGCCGCTCGTTTTCAGCGGCGACGCGCTGCTTTTCGTGCCGCTCATCGGCGTCAACCGCGAGACGGCCGCCATCGCCGCGGACGAAGCCGAGGCCGATGCGTCACGTTATTTCCGCCTCGACTGGCGTCCGGACGTGCTGATCGCCTGACAGCTCGCGCAGCAGCCGCGAAATGTTCCGAAAAAACGCGTAAGTCCTTTGTACACAAGCGTTTGACAGCCGTTTTTACGGCATTCCGGCTTGTCTTTTTTCTCCCGATCAGGTACGTTAACCTGTTTGCCCGGCGAGATTTTGCCGTGTTTTTATCGTAATCCCGGTCATGTCCGGACCGGTTGCCAGGCGCATCCCGCTCGCAACCTTCCTGTTACGGGCAAATGAAGCGCAAATAAAGGGCAAACCCCGCGCATGCTGCACGCGCGCTGCATTTACGCCGCCACACTCCATCGTCATTCCTGTCGTTGTCTGTTGTGCGGTCGTCTCCAGCGTGCCCAGCGCGGTCACCACTCCAGTTCAGAACGACAATGGCACTCATCGTACATAAATACGGCGGCACTTCGATGGGCTCGGTCGAGCGCATCAAGAATGTCGCGAAGCGCGTCGCCAAATGGCAAAAGGCCGGCCACAAGATGGTCGTCGTGCCGTCGGCGATGTCTGGCGAAACGAACCGTCTGATCGGTCTCGCGAAAGAAATTTCCGCCCAGCCGAACCCGCGTGAACTCGACATGATCGCGTCCACTGGCGAGCAGGTCAGTGTCGGCCTGCTGTCGATCGCCCTGCACGAAGCAGGCGTCGACGCGGTCAGCTACGCCGGCTGGCAAGTGCCGGTGAAAACCGATAGCGCGTTCACGAAAGCGCGCATCAGCGATATCGACGGCGAACGCGTGCTACGCGATCTCGACGCCGGCAAGGTCGTCGTGATCACGGGCTTCCAGGGTATCGATCCGGACGGCCACATCACGACGCTTGGCCGCGGTGGCTCGGATACGTCGGCGGTCGCGGTGGCCGCGGCGCTGAAAGCGGACGAGTGCCTGATCTACACCGACGTCGACGGCGTCTACACGACAGACCCGCGCGTGGTCGAAGAGGCACGACGCCTCGATCGCGTGACGTTCGAGGAGATGCTGGAAATGGCTAGCCTCGGCTCGAAGGTGCTGCAGATCCGCTCGGTTGAATTCGCCGGCAAATATCAGGTGAAGACGCGTGTGCTGTCGAGCCTGACGGATCCGATGATCCCCCTCGAAACGGAAATGAGCTCGGGCACCCTGATTACTTTTGAAGAAGACGACACCATGGAAAAAGCAGTCATCTCGGGAATCGCGTTCCAGCGCGACGAGGCCCGTATCGCCGTGATGGGTGTGCCCGACAAGCCGGGCATCGCATATCAGATCCTCGGCCCGGTGGCGGACGCGAATATCGACGTCGACATGATCATCCAGAACCAGAGCGTCGATGGCAAGACGGCGTTCACGTTCACGGTCGGCCGTGGCGACTATCAGCACGCGATGGACATTCTCACGGGCCAGGTGCAGGGCCACGTGAACGCCGGGCAGGTGCTGGGCGATCCGAAGGTATCGAAGATCTCGGTGGTCGGTGTCGGCATGCGTTCGCACGTTGGTATCGCGAGCACGATGTTCCGCACGCTGTCGGAAGAGGGCATCAACATCCAGATGATCTCGACGTCGGAAATCAAGATATCGGTGCTCATCGACGAGAAGTACATGGAGCTCGCCGTGCGCGCGCTACATAAGGCATTCGAACTCGATCAGGCGTAACGGGGTGCCGGTGTAACGATCTGCGGTGGACCGGTTCAGGGCGCGCTGCATCGCCTTCGATTGCATGGCGGGTTCCGAGCGTGAACGAGTTCGAATTGAATTCACGCTTCAACGACGAACTGGCACAAAAAATGTGTCGTGGAAATTGACCACGTTGCGTGAACCCGCTATTATCTTGGCTTCGTCGCGCTGACTCCCTGCGCGAGCGAAAGTTTGGGAGACGTGGCCGAGAGGTCGAAGGCACTCCCCTGCTAAGGGAGCATCTGGGCCAAAACCTGGATCGAGGGTTCGAATCCCTCCGTCTCCGCCAGTGATGGCGGCGAAACCCCGTAAGTTCCCGGACTTACGGGGTTTTGTTTTTGTGCCGTGCCGTTGTTCTTCCACCCGCATCGATACGTCGCGTATAACGCGGCACGCCGATTGCTCCATTGCCCTCATCGAAACGAAATGTTTGACGCACACTGAACGCATACCCATGCTGGCATGCGGCTCGCGCGAACTCACGGAGGTCACGTCATGGACAGCACTTCAATTGAGGAGCGGATTCGGACCCGCGCCTATCATCTCTGGGAGAATGCACCCGATCCCAAAGGCGTGCCTGACGAATACTGGGAGCAGGCCCGCATTGAAATTCTGAGAGAGGAAAGCGGTGGCAAGTCGCTGGAAAGCGGCGCTGATCCGGATGACAAGGCATGAATCCGCCGTCGCTGGTTTCGTGCAGCCTGGGCAGGCGGAATCGCGCGTGTCGAGACGACGACTGCATCGATGGTCTGCATTGTCTGTCTGACCATCGACGATATCCCTTCGTATCCGCGCTATCTCATGCGGTGTCTCCGCCAGGCGACGTGGCTGCATGAATCATGACCCCCATTCTTCGGGTGCGCGAAACCTTTTCAAATCTGCCAGCCGTGTAACCACTCGTTACGGAGCCGCCCAGGATGCGAGGTTGTGCATCAGTTATTACAAAGTTGAAATACACGGATCGTCACCTTCAGTTATATTCCGGCCAACAAAATCAACTCGCCAAAGGTGAATACATGAAGTCGGCTCGTGTTGTTTCGTTGTTGATCGGGGCACTGGCGGTTGGGGCGTCAGGCGTTGCGATGGCAGGCGTGAGCGTGGGTGTCAATATCGGCATTCCGGCTCCTGTCTACATTGCGCCGGCGCCGGTCTACGCACCGCCGCCGCCTCCGCCTGTCGTCTACCAGCCTGCGCCGGTATATGGGGCTCCGGTGTACGGCGCTCCGGCGATCGTGATCGGCTGGCACGGTGACCGTTATTACGATGGTCGCCGCTATTGGGCGCGCGATGACTGGTATCGTCATCATCCTCCGGGCCGTGACTATAACCATGGTCACCACGACAACGGTCACCACAACGGCTGGCACTAAGCGTGTCGTGATGCCGGATGTGGAACAAAAAGCCGCCCTGACGGGCGGCTTTTATCTTTGCTTCTTCGATCAACGCGATGACATCGGATGCGCTTCGCCTTGCGAGGCGACCGGTGAGCGCACGTCGCGTTATTCAGCTACACCTGCCATGCCGCCGACGACTTCGCTAAAGCCGCAGTCGACGTGGACGATCTCAGCGGTCACGCCGCCTGCGAGATCGGAGAGCAGGAACGCCGCGGTGTTGCCGACCTGTTCGATCGTCACATTGCGCTTGAGCGGTGCGTTGTTTTCGACGAATTCGAGAATCTTGCCGAAGCCCTTGATGCCGCTTGCCGCAAGTGTCTTGATCGGGCCGGCCGAAATGCCGTTCACGCGAATGCCCTTGCCGCCGAGCGAGACCGCCAGATAGCGCACGCTCGCTTCAAGCGACGCCTTCGCCAGACCCATCGTGTTGTAGTTCGGAATTGCCTTTTCAGCGCCGAGATAGCTGAGCGTCAGCAGCGCTGCGTCGTCCGACAGCATCGGCAGCGCGGCCTTCGCGAGCGCGGGGAAGCTGTACGCGGAGATGTCGTGCGCGATGCGGAAGTTCTCGCGCGTCATGCCGTCGAGGAAGTCGCCAGCGATCGCTTCGCGTGGTGCGAATCCGATCGAGTGGACGAGGCCGTCGAGACTGTCCCAGTGTTCCTTCAGCGAGACGAAGAGGGCATCGATCTGTGCGTCGTCCGCGACGTCGCACGGGAAGATCAGATTGCTGCCGAATTCGGCGGCGAATTCGGTGATGCGGTCCTTGAAGCGCTCGCCGACATACGTGAAGGCGAGTTCGGCGCCTTCGCGTTTGCACGCCTGCGCGATACCGTATGCAATGGAACGGTTCGACAGCAGGCCGGTTAGCAGGATTCGTTTACCAGCGAGAAAGCCCATGAAATCTCCAGATGAAGTCTGCGCGCCGTGGCGTTCGGCCCTGATCGGCGAGGTTGGGCCGGGCTTGATGTGCGTTGAAGCTGAATCGAACCGGGCCCCGCCCTGGCCGGATGGCCATGATGTGGCCAGACGTTCGGGTCGCGCGGGTTTATTGGGTAGAATTCTCTCACATTGCAACTGCCCCCTGACCAATAAGGCCCCTATGACGACTGGCTTGCCAACTGGCTCGCAATGGCCACATCCGTTTCGTGCTGGATGGCATGCCGTGTTTTACGCGTTGTCGCGCGTTGGCGTCATGGCGATTTCGCGTTCGGCGCTCGCCTGTTCGGTGGCCGTGGCGGTCGGCATGGTCGCGTTGCTGACCGCGCAGCCCGCGCAGGCGGTCTATGCGATCGCGCAGTACGGCGAGCCGAAATATCCAGCGGATTTCAAACACTTCGATTATGTGAATCCGTCGGCGCCGCGCGGCGGTACGCTGGTGCTCGCGAATCCGGACCGGCTCACGAGCTTCGACAAATTCAATCCGTTCACGTTGCGGGGCAACGCGGCGCCTGGTCTCGGCGTGATGTTCGAAAGCCTGACGACGGGCAGCTCCGACGAAGTCGCGTCCGCGTATGGCCTGCTCGCCGACGACATCCGCATTGCGCCCGACGGCCTGTCGACAACATTCCACATCAACCCGCGCGCGCACTTTTCGAACGGCGATCCGGTCACGGCCGACGACGTCAAATACTCGTTCGACACGTTGAAAAGCCCGAAGGCCGCGCCGCAGTTCGCTGCGTATTTCGCGGAGATCACGCGCGCGGTGGTGGTCGATCCGGGGACGATCCGCTTCGAGTTCCGTCAACGCAATCGCGAGTTGCCGCTGATCGCGGGCGGCGTGCCGGTCTTCTCGCGCAAGTGGGGGACGAAGCCGGACGGCAGCCACGTTGCGTTCGATCAGATTGCGTTCGAGAAGCCCGTCGGCAGCGGTCCGTATGTGATCGAGCACTACGACAACGGCCGCGATATCACCTATCGCCGCGATCCGAACTACTGGGGCGCGACGTTGCCGGTGCGCGTCGGCATGTTCAACTTCGAACGCATCACGTACAAGCTGTACTCCGACGAAACCGCGCGACGCGAAGCGTTCAAGGCCGGCGAATACGACGCGTTCGTCGAATACGTCGCGCGTAGCTGGGTGCGCCGCGACGTCGGCAAGAAGTTCGACAGTGGCGAGTTGATCAAGCGCGAATTCGTGCAGCACAACGGCACGGGTATGCAGGGTTTTATCCTCAATCAGCGCAGGCCGCTCTTTCAGGATGTCCGCGTGCGCAAGGCGCTCGATCTCGCGCTCGACTTTCAATGGCTCAACCGGCAGCTTTTTTACAATCAGTACAAGCGGATCGACAGCTTTTTCGTGAACACCGATCTGCAGGCGACGGGGCTTCCTTCCGCTGGCGAACTCGCGTTGCTGAACCCGTGGCGAACGAAACTCGATCCTGCGGTTTTCGGGCCGCCGCCGAAGCAGCCCGATACCGATCCGCCCGGCTCGCTGCGTGCCAACCTGTTGCAGGCGCGCGCGCTGTTGACCGAGGCGGGCTGGACCTATCGCGATGGCGCGTTGCGTAACGCAAAGGGCGAGCCATTCGAGTTCGAGATTCTCGACGATTCGGGCTCGGCCGCGGCGATGGAGCCGATCATAGCGACGTTCGTGCGCAATCTCGGCAAGCTTGGCATCGTCGTGCGTTTTCGGGTCGTCGATTTCGCGCTGTACCAGAAACGCCTGGACGCATTCGATTTCGACGCCACCACGATCCGCTATCCCGACGTGCAGGTGCCGGGCTCCGAGGAGATCGACCGCTTCGGCAGCAAGGCCGCGGATGACCCGGGTTCGGGCAACTATATCGGCCTGAAGTCGCCAGTCGTCGATTCGATCCTGAGCGCGCTGATCCAGGCGCAGACGCGCGAGCAGCTCGTCGACGCAACCCATGCGCTCGACCGCGTGCTGATGCATGGTTACTATGTGGTGCCGCACTGGTACAGCGCGACACACCGCGTAGCTTTCCGTCGCGGCATGGCATGGCCGAAGACGTTGCCGCTGTACTATTCGGCAAACGACTGGATTACGTCGATGTGGTGGTTCGAGCCGAAGCCTTGAGGTTGCCCATCGCACGTTCGCAGCTTTCTTCCGGTGTCGCCGTACGCCTTCCATTGCTCTCGACCACGCCCTGGACATTCGCCCATGTGGAGCTACATCCTCAAACGCCTGCTGTTGATGATCCCGACGCTGCTCGGCGTGTTGACGCTGACGTTCGTCGTGATCCAGTTCGTACCGGGCGGCCCGGTCGAGCAGGCGGTTCACGATCTGCGCAAGGGCGCGGAGCAGGGCCCGTCGTTCGGTCTGCGCGCACATTCGGGCGTCGACGCGCAGCAGATCGCGCAACTCAAGGCGCTCTACGGTTTCGACAAGCCCCCGCTCGAGCGCTACGTGCTGATGCTCAAACGCTTTGCACGCTTTGATCTCGGGCAAAGCTATTTTCACCATCAAAGCGTGTGGTCGCTGATCGTGTCGAAGCTGCCGGTGTCGATCAGCATCGGTCTGTGGACGTTCTTCCTGACCTATCTCATCTCCGTGCCGCTCGGTATCGCGAAAGCGGTGCGAAACGGTTCGCGCTTCGACGTCGCGACGAGCCTGCTGGTGCTGGTCGGCTACGCGATTCCAGGATTCGTGCTCGGTGTGCTGCTCCTCGTGCTGTTTGGCGGCGGCTCGTTCCTGCAGCTCTTTCCGCTGCGCAACCTCACGTCCGATAACTGGGACCAACTGAGTATCGGCGGCAAGATTCTCGATTACCTGTGGCACATCACGTTGCCGATTTTCGCTTCCGTGATCGGCAGCTTTGCCGTCGTCACGATGTTGACGAAGAACGCCTTTCTCGACGAAATCCGCAAGCAATACGTGCTGACGGCGCGCGCGAAGGGTCTCTCCGAGCGGCGCGTGTTGTGGAAGCACGTGTTTCGCAATGCACTGCTGCCGTTGATCGTCGGCTTTCCTGGCGCGTTCATCGGCGCGTTCTTCACGGGTAGCCTGCTGATCGAGACGCTGTTCTCACTCGACGGTCTCGGCCTGTTGTCGTACGAATCGGTGGTGCGCCGCGACTATCCGGTCGTGCTCGGCACGCTCTATCTGTTCACGCTGATCGGTCTTGCGACCAAGCTGATTTCCGACCTGTGCTACGTCTGGGTCGATCCCCGCATTCAATTCGAACAACTGGAGCGCTGACTTGAGCCAGGCCGTTCCAAATACCCGCAACGAGACGGTTCGCACGCTGGTATCGCCATCGCCGGCGCGACGCGTCTGGACACGTTTCAGGCAGCAGCGCTCCGGCTACTGGAGTCTGATCATCTTCGTCGTGGCGTTCGCGGCGAGTCTCGCCGGGCCGCTGTGGTCGAACGACAAGCCGCTCGTCGCACGTTACGAGGGCCACCTGTACTTTCCGCTCTTCGAAACCTATCCGGAAACCACGTTCGGCGGCGACTTCCCGACACCTGCGGACTATCTCGATCCGTACATCCGGCATCGCTTCGACGCACCCGGTAATTTCGCGATCTATCCGCCGAACCCGTACTACTACGACACGCTCAACTATTTCTCGAAGGTGCCCAATCCCGCGCCGCCTTCACGCGACAACTGGCTCGGCACCGACGACCGCGGCCGCGACCTGTTCGCGCGATTGCTGTACGGGTTTCGCGTGTCGGTGGAATTCGCGCTGGTGTTGACGTTCATCGGCACCGTGATCGGCATCTTCACGGGCGCGATACAGGGATATTTCGGCGGCAGGACGGATATCGTCGGGCAGCGGCTCATCGAGATCTGGAGTGCGATGCCCGAGCTCTATCTGCTGATCATTTTCGCGTCGATTTTCGAGCCGGGCTTCATCCTGCTGATCGTGCTGCTGTCGCTGTTCGGCTGGATCGGTTTGTCGGACTACGTGCGTGCGGAGTTTCTGCGCAATCGCCAGCAGGACTATGTGCGTGCGGCGCGGGCGATGGGTCTTTCGAACTGGCAGATCATCTGGCATCACGTGCTGCCGAACAGTCTTACGCCGGTCATCACGTTCCTGCCGTTCCGGATGAGCGGCTCGATTCTCGCGCTCACCAGCCTCGATTTTCTCGGCCTCGGTGTGCCGTCGCCGACGCCGAGTCTTGGCGAACTGCTCGCGCAGGGCAAGGCCAATCTCGACGCGTGGTGGATCTCGCTGTCGACGTTCAGCGTGCTCGTCGCCACGCTGTTGCTGCTGACATTCATGGGCGATGCGCTGCGCAACGCGCTCGACACCCGCATCTCCGACGCGATGCGTGCGGGAGGCAACCAGTGAGCGGCGCGAACGCATCCACCAAACCGCCGTTCGCGGGGCCGCTGCTCGCGCTCGATCGTCTGCATGTGACGTTCGGCGATACGGTCGCGGTCAACGACGTGACGCTGGCCATCGAGCGCGGCGAGCGGGTGGCGCTCGTCGGCGAATCGGGTTCGGGCAAGAGCGTGACCGCACTGTCGATCCTGCGGCTGTTGAGCGACGCGCAGGTGAGCGGCTCGATCCGCTTCAACGGCGAAGAACTTCTGACAAAGAGCGAGCGCGAAATGCGCGGCCTGCGCGGCTCCGACATCGCGATGATCTTCCAGGAGCCGATGACGGCGCTCAATCCGCTCTACACGATCGGCGACCAGATTGCCGAGACGATCGTGATCCACGACGGCGTGTCGTCCCTTGAAGCGCGCAAGCGTACTGTCGCGCTGCTCGCGCGTACGGGTATCGCCGAGCCGCAGAAGCGCGTCAACAGCTATCCGCATCAGCTGTCGGGTGGTCAGCGCCAGCGCGCGATGATCGCGATGGCGTTGTCATGCCGGCCGCGTCTGCTGCTTGCCGACGAGCCGACGACGGCGCTCGACGTCACGATCCGTGCGCAGATCGTCGAATTGCTGCTCGAACTCCAGCGCGACGAAGCGCAGAAGCGCGGCATGGCCGTGCTGCTGATCACGCACGACCTGAATCTCGTGCGGCATTTCGCGCAACGCGTGGCCGTGATGGAGAAGGGCGTGCTCGTCGAAAGCGGGCCGGTCGAGCAACTCTTCGCATCGCCGCAGCATCCGTACACGCAACGTCTGCTGCGGAGTCGTCCGGAGCGGACCGTGATGCCGGTGATGCCGATTGCGCCGGTCATCCTCGAGGCACGCAATGTCTCGGTCGATTTCCGCACGAAGCTGCCTGGCATGAGCGGGTGGTTCCGCTCGGGGCGCGTTCGCGCGGTGGCGGGCGCGGATGTGTCGGTGAGGCAAGGAGAGACGCTCGGTATCGTCGGCGAATCGGGATCGGGAAAATCTACCCTTGCGATGGCGCTACTCGGCCTGCAACGCACGGCCTCGGGCGAAATCGATTTCCAGGGCAGGGCGCTCAAGACCTGGCGGGGGCGTGAACAGACCGTGTTGCGCTCGAATATGCAGGTGGTCTTTCAAGATCCGTTCAGTTCACTTTCGCCGCGGCAGACGATCGAGCGGATCGTCGGCGAGGGACTTGCGCTGCATCGTCCTCAACTGGGGGCGCAGGGGCGACGCGAGAAAGTGATCTCGGTGCTGCGCGAAGTCGGCCTCGACCGGACCGTCTTGCAGCGCTATCCCCATGAATTCTCCGGCGGCCAGCGGCAGCGGATCGCTATCGCACGGGCGCTGGTGCTGGAACCACGGCTCCTCGTGCTCGACGAGCCGACCAGCGCGCTCGACGTCTCGATCCAGCAGCAGGTGCTCAAACTCCTGACCGGTTTGCAGCAAAAATACAACCTCGGTTTCGTCTTTATCAGTCACGACCTCGCGGTGATCGGTGCGATGGCGCATCGGGTTGCGGTGATGCAGAACGGTTCTATCGTCGAGTCGGGGGATGTGGAGAAGATTTTTGCTGCTCCAGGTCATCCTTACACACGAAAGCTGCTGAAAGCTTCGTTCGCTACCTGACATTCGCCAATTGGGTGCGTCGCTCGATTGTATTTTTCTATTTGTTTTGACAGATAAATACTTACTGGCTAGTATCGACAAAACTTTCCGTATCCCACTGATTTTTAGGCAAAAAATACCGACCGATGCAGCACCGATCTTTAACCCAGGCTTGCACGCGCGTCGTCGCCGGGATGTTTATCGGCGTCATGATGGCTGCAGCTCCCGGCGCGTTCGCCGACGAAGTAAGCAGTATTAACCAGAACGCCACACTTTCGATCCAGAATGGATCGGATATGCTGTCCCCCCCCAGTTCGCAAAACCAGAGCGCCTCATTGCCGGGCGATAGGGGTGCGCGGTCGTTTCTTTCCGGCATGGCCGGGAAGGCTGGCGATGTCGTGGTGGGCGCACTTAACATGATTGGCGTGCGCTACCGCTGGGGTGGCAACACACCGGATTCCGGTCTCGATTGCAGCGGGTTCGTGCGCTACGTGTTCCAGGACACGCTGGGCATGGCGCTTCCGCGCCGCGCCGAGGAAATGAGTCACGTCGGTGAAAAGGTTCGCATGAGCGAATTGAAGCCGGGCGATCTCGTGTTCTTCAACACGATGCGCCGTGCGGCTTCCCACGTCGGCATCTATATCGGTGACAACAAGTTCGTGCATTCGCCGTCCACGGGCAGCACGATCCGCGTCGACGATCTGGACGACGGTTATTGGGAAAAACGTTTCACTGGCGCACGTCGTATCGAGACGTCGTTTACGGAACAGCAGGATCTGCGTACGCGTGTGAACGCGACCATCGGCGGCAACTGAACTGACCGGCATTGCCGGTTTCGCGCGTTGCACGCATGAAAAAGCCCGCTTCGTTGAAGATGCGGGCTTTTTTTACGTCTGGCGCTGTCCGGCGAGCAGGGTGAGGGCGCACCCGGAGGTGCAACCAGCCGGATAACCGTCAGACAACGGGCCGTCCGGCTGCGAGTTTGCGCTGGAGTTCCGGCATGATCTTTGCGACGGCTTCCTCGCCGGCAAGGATCGCGGCGTTGCGCTGGCTGAAGTCGCTGCTGTTCATCGCGGCGAGATCCGGGCGGATCACGAAGTCGGCGTACTTGTCGAGCTCGTAGCCCTTGATCGTCTGGCTCATGATCGTGAACGTCTGCATCAGCACGTCGAACGAGCTTGCCGTGAGCCCTGTTTCCGGGCGCGCGGAGATGTCGACCGCGATCACGAAATCCGCACCCATCCGGCGCGCGAACGAGGCCGGCACCGGGCTTACGAGGCCGCCATCCACGTATTCGTGTCCAGCGATCTTCACCGGCTCGAACACCGACGGCACGCTGCACGACGCGCGCACCGCGATGCCGGTATTGCCGCGCTGAAACAGGATCGGTTGACCGGTCTTCAGATCGGTCGCGACGATGCCGAGCGGCTTCACCATCTTTTCGATCGGGCGATTGTTGAGCGTCGTGTTCAGGTAGTTCTGGAGCGCCACGCCCTGCAGGAAACCGCGTGTACGAAAGGGCATCGCCCAGTCGCTGATCGACGCTTCGTCCATCTTCAGGGCGAGCCGGTTCATGTCGATGCCGGTCATGCCCGAGGCGTACAGTGCGCTGACCACCGAGCCCGCGCTCGTGCCGCACACGAGGTCGATCTGGACGCTGCGTGCCTCGAGCGCCTTGATTATGCCGATGTGGGCGAAGCCGCGCGCCGCGCCGCCGCCGAGCGCAAGGGCGACACGCAGCGGCCGGGGCGGTTTGCTGACGGGCGGCGGCGTGATCGCGACGGGGTTATCCGTCGATGTGGTCGTGCACGCGGTAAGGACGGCGGACGCCGCGGCAAGCGAAAAATTGCGGCGGCTCAGACGGGGGGATGACGGCTTCAACGATTTCTCCAGCGGCGGCGTCCGTGCGACCCGGTTCCGGGTGTATCGCGCGACAGGATGCGGCATTCGTTCCCACGCGATCGCCCGCGGCGATCGCACCGCGCCGCAATCAGGACGGCGGCGCGCGCACATCATAAAGCAAAGCACCGTCGCCGCGCGGTAACGGCATGGGAAGACCGCCAGCGCGGAAGATGTCGCAAGGCGCGGCGCGAACCGTTTTGCGAATGCCCCGCGACAGGCGTCGTCAGGCCTGTCCTGAAGCGCGTCGTGAACGTCACCGTGAAGTGTCTTGTGAAATGGGCAAGTCGAAACGTCCCATGTCTGCTTCCGGCAGGGGTCTTCCAGAAGCGCCTGGCGCGGCACGGGCGACTGCAACCGGCGGGTATAATCGCGGTCTTGCATCTGTCATTCGAGTCCACGCGCCGCGTCGCACGCCGCATGCGTCGCATGGACGCGTTCCGCTTTCGCGCGTCATCGCGATGATGTCCGCGCGCCGGCGCCTGCCTTCGAGTAACCGCACATGACCACACCCGTTCGTACCCGTTTCGCACCGAGTCCCACTGGTTTCATCCATCTGGGGAACATCCGCTCAGCGCTGTATCCGTGGGCGTTCGCCCGCAACATGAAGGGCGCGTTCGTACTGCGGATCGAGGACACCGATCTCGAACGGTCGACGTCGGCATCCGTCGACGCGATCCTCGAAGGGATGAACTGGCTCGGCCTCGATTACGACGAAGGTCCGTTCTACCAGATGCAGCGCATGGACCGTTATCGCGAGGTCCTGAAGCAGATGGCCGGGAAGGATCTCGTGTACCCGTGCTACATGTCGACGGAAGAGCTCGACGCGCTGCGCGAGCGTCAGCGTGTCGCGGGCGAAAAGCCGCGTTATGACGGCACGTGGCGCCCTGAGCGCGGCAAGGTACTGCCGACGCCGCCAGCCGGCGTCGAACCGGTGCTGCGCTTTCGCAATCCGTTGACGGGCATCGTTGCCTGGGACGACGCCGTGAAGGGGCGTATTGAAATCTCGAACGAAGAACTGGACGATCTCGTGATCGCGCGTCCTGATGGCACGCCGACCTACAACTTCTGCGTGGTCGTCGACGATATCGACATGCGCATCACGCACGTGATTCGCGGCGACGATCACGTGAACAACACGCCGCGCCAGATCAACATCCTGCGCGCGCTCGGCGCGGAGCCGCCGGTCTACGCCCACCTGCCGACCGTGCTCAACGAGCAGGGCGAAAAAATGAGCAAGCGGCATGGCGCGATGAGCGTGATGGGCTATCGCGACGCCGGGTATTTGCCCGAGGCCGTGCTCAACTATCTCGCGCGTCTTGGCTGGTCGCACGGCGATGCGGAAATTTTTTCGCGGGACCAGTTCGTCGAATGGTTTGACCTCGAGCATCTCGGCAAGTCGCCGGCGCAATACGACCACGGCAAGCTCAGCTGGCTGAACGCGCATTACATCAAGGAAGCCGACAACGCGCGTCTCGCGGGCCTAGCGAAGCCGTTCTTCGGCGAACTCGGTATCGACGACGCAGCGCTTGCTGCAGGTGCCGATCTGACGGCCGTCGTGGGCTTGCTGAAGGACCGTGCCTCAACCGTGAAGGAGATCGCGGAGAACGCCGCGATGTTCTACCGCACGCCGGCTCCGGAACCCGAGGCGGTGGCGCAGCATGTCACCGATGTCGTGCGTCCCGCACTGGCGGATCTGGCTGCTGCACTGAAGGATGCCGAGTGGACGAAGGAAAGCATCGCTGCCACGTTGAAGGCGACGCTCGGCACGCACAAGCTGAAGATGCCGCAACTCGCGATGCCGGTGCGGCTGCTCGTGGCGGGCACGACGCATACGCCATCGATCGACAGTGTGCTGATGCTGTTCGGCCGTGACGTCGTCGTGAGTCGCATCGAACAGGCGCTCGCCTGAGCGATCGGTGCGATCAGGCGAGCGCGTGAATGCGTACGCATGCGGCTTTGAAAAAAGTCGCATGCGGCGACTCAAAGGGTATTTACAAAACGAGATTCGCTATCTACAATCTCGCTTCTGTTCTGCAAGGGGGTATAGCTCAGCTGGGAGAGCGCTTGCATGGCATGCAAGAGGTCAGCGGTTCGATCCCGCTTACCTCCACCATCAGAGCAGAATGAAGTCTTCCGCGAGTGCAGTCGTTGTAGCAAAAAAGACTTCACAAACGGTAGTACGGCAGTTAGAATATCGTTCTTTGCTGTTGGCGGTAATTAACAGCAAGAACAAGACAGAATCTGAAAAGATTATGTCCCCTTCGTCTAGAGGCCTAGGACATCACCCTTTCACGGTGAGTACAGGGGTTCGAATCCCCTAGGGGACGCCAGACATCAGCGTCGCTTGGTTATCGAAAGCGATGTCGCTTGCAGAGATTTAACTATCGCTCGCGGGCATGCAGTAAATGGAGTGGTAGTTCAGTTGGTTAGAATACCGGCCTGTCACGCCGGGGGTCGCGGGTTCGAGTCCCGTCCACTCCGCCAGATAAAGCCCGTTCAGGAGCGCTTGAGCGGGCTTTTTCATTAAAGGTGTAAGCGTACATTGTCCCCTTCGTCTAGAGGCCCAGGACATCACCCTTTCACGGTGAGTACAGGGGTTCGAATCCCCTAGGGGACGCCAGACATCAGCAGCGCCACAGCAAGCCGGCGATGCAGCTTGAGAGAGATAACCAACGCTCGCAAGCCATGGTGCAAACAAGCTGGAGCGGTAGTTCAGTTGGTTAGAATACCGGCCTGTCACGCCGGGGGTCGCGGGTTCGAGTCCCGTCCGCTCCGCCAGATCAAGAAAAAAGCCTGCTGGGTTTCAGCGGGCTTTTTTCTTTCCCGTCGTCGAATCCTGATGTGCTTCGGCCGTCACTATTGCCGTGGCCTGAGCCGTTCCCTTCGCGACCTTCACGTCCGCGTCGCCCGTACCCGGTCTTGCCCGCTGCCTCGGGCAAACCGCCCTTGCCAGCGCCCGCCGCCTGTCTTACCTTTGTGCCGTCATCATTCCGTCCGTTGCGCCATGCTCGACCCGACCGAAGTCCTGTCGCCCGCCTTCCTGTTGCGCAAAGCCAGCATGGATGACTTCGAGTTCGCCGAGGCACTTACGCGCCGCAACATGGGCGGTTATTACAAGCGCCATCATCTGGTGTGGCGCGGCGATCTGTTTCTTGCCAGCTGGCGGGAGTCGGAAAACTTCATCCTCGAAATGGACGGAAATGGAATCGGCGTGCTGCGTGTCACCGAAGAAGGCGACTCGCTGCATATCCGCGATGTGCAGATCGCCGAAGGACATCGCCGGCAAGGCGCCGGAACCTACATGCTGAACATGTCGCACCGGTGGGCGCGCGCGCGTGGGTTGCGGGAATTGCAACTGCGTGTTTTCGTCGATAACCCCGCAGCCCGTCTCTACCACCGCATGGGATATCGTCTCGCGGGGCCTCGCCTCGCGCAACTCGGGGCGATCCGTCACATGGCGCGGCGCGTCTGACACCGTTCTGGCTTTCACGCATTGCGGCTATTTCAGCTGGCCGCGATGGGCATCCAGCTCATCCACGAACAGGTTGCTTTCATCTTCATTTTCTTCATGCCGGCCGTCGCGATGCTCGACGCCGCGTTCGATGAACGCGCGCGGGCTTTCGCCGAATGCGCGCCGGAACATCGCCGAAAACGCACTCTGGCTTTGATAGCCCAGCTCCTGAGCGACGAGCGAAAGCGGCCGGCCCTGACTCAGCAGCGGGATCGCCCGAGCGAGAATCGCCTGCTGACGCCACTGCGAAAAACTGACCCCCAGTTCCTGGCGAAACAGACGCGCGATGGTCCGCGTACTGGCACCCACGCATGATGCCCAGCTCTCGAGCGAATCCGTGTTGGCCGGATCGGCGATAACGGCTTCGCACAGTGCGCGCAGGCGCTTCTCGGTAGGCATGGGCACGGAAAGCGGTAACGGCTCCGAGCGCGTCAGTTCGTCGAGCGCCAGTGCGCCAAGCAATTGCTCGCGTGCCGCCGAAAGACCGGGCGTATCGAGCGCGGCAATCACTTCGCGCAGCAATCCGGAGACTTCGACGACGCGACATGCGTCAAGCCCCGCGGGCACGATCGATTCGTTCACATACAGTGTCCTCAAAAACGCATCCTCGACGATGATGACTTCGTGCGTGACATGCGGCGGCACCCAGATTGCTCGCGATGGCGGAACCATCCATGTCGTGCCCGACGTCGCCATCCGCAATACACCTCTCGACGCATACGCGACCTGCGCCCATGCGTGTGTGTGACGCGCGATGCGCACGCCGGCCGGCATCGGCCGCGACCGGACGCGGATGGGGTGCGTCGGCGTCGGCGCGAATTCCGGCGGAATGTCGGCGAAATCGACGCGCGTCGATTCCGGCATGGCAATGGGCTGATTCATGACAAGGCAGGGCCGCAACCTGATGCGAAGGATGACGTCATTGTAGGGGCGTTGCAGGCAGTCGGGCGGCGAGTCGCGCGACGTTAGCCATCCGGCAGAGGGTGGCGGAAAATTCGCGCAAGGCATAATGCATGTCATCCCATTTATTTATCTGGAGGAAGCGATGACTTTTGCGACCGCGGACCTGTGCGATGCCAATGAGGACAAGCTGGCCGCAGGCACGCTTCGGGTGCTCGATCCCGTGTTCCGTTTGTGGGGCCGTGCGGGTTCGTTTGGCGGCGAGGCCGTGACGCTGAAGCTCTTCGAAGACAACACGCTGGTACGCGCCACGCTCGAGGAAAATGGGAATGGCCGTGTGCTGGTCGTCGACGGTGGCGGCAGCCGGCGTTGCGCGCTTGTCGGCGGCAATCTTGGCCAGATCGCGGAGAAGAACGGCTGGGCCGGTATTGTGGTGAACGGTTGCGTGCGCGATACGCTCGAGTTGAACGAATGCAATATCGGTATCGCCGCGCTGGCGACCCATCCACAGCGCAGCCAGAAACGCGGAGGCGGCGAGCGCGATATTCCGGTACGTATGCCGGGGTCGGTCGTGCGTCCGGGTGAATGGGTTTATGTCGATGTCGATGGCGTACTGGTCGCGTCCGCGCCGTTGAACTGAGCGGGAGGGGAAGGTAATGCAGAACGTGTTTGTCTACGGCACGCTTCGGGCGGGGGAAGTCAACGACATCAGCTCCGCGGCCGCGCGCCACGATATCGCGGCGCCAACGCTGCTTGGCACTGCGGCAGTGAAGGGCCGGCTATACGACTTCGGCACCTATCCCGGGCTCGTCGTGGATGAGCAGGGTGTGTCCGTCACAGGCGATGTCTATGCAATCGACGATGCACTTGTCGCGGTGCTCGACGAGATCGAGGAGGTGTATCCCGGCGTCGAGGGTTTATTTCAGGGGCGTGATGTCACGGTCGACGTCGACGGCACTGCGGTTGCGTGCCGTTTTTATCCCGTCGCGAAAGAGGCCGTGCCCGGGTTGAAGGAGATCGCCTCACGCGACTGGGTTGCGCATCGTCGCGGGAGATAGCGGCGCGCACGGGCTTCACGGTATGCATGCGCCATGTACGCGCATTCTTCCGCTAAAACCGAGGTGGGTGTTGATGCGCCACCCGCCGCTGTGAACGGTCACTGCGATCGGCGTGACCAACGTACCCACTGCCCGAAACGAAACGGCTCAACGGGCCGGGACCCATTGAGCCGTCATGTCACGATGATGCACGCGCTCCATACCCGAGCCACGTCGACACTCCAGCAAGCCGTTCAAACCGGCCCGGATTGACGCAAACGCGCTATCAGATCTCTTCGTACAGTGGCAAGGTCAGAAACTCGGTGAAGTTTTCCGATGTCGACATTTCTTCGAAGATTTCCGCGGCACGCTCATAGGGCTTTGTATCGCCGCCGACGGCAACCTTCACCTTGTCGAGTTCCTGCTTCGTCAGATCGCGCACCATCGCAGCGGTGACCTTGCGATCGTCGTCGAGCTTGCCCTTCGGCGAACGGATCCACTGCCACACCTGTGAGCGGGAGATCTCGGCGGTCGCCGCATCTTCCATCAGGTTGTGGATCGGCACGCAGCCATTGCCCGCAAGCCACGACCCCAGGTAATGGATGCCGACGTTGATGTTATTGCGCAGGCCCGCTTCCGTGATGGGGGCTTCCGGGCGGAAGTCGGTCAGGTCTTTCGCGGTGACCAGCACGTCATCGCGCTGCTTGCCGATCTGGTTGGGTTTGTCGCCGAGCACACGGACGAACTCTTCCATCGCGATCGGCACGAGGCCCGGGTGCGCGACCCAGCCGCCGTCGTAGCCGTCGCCGGCGTCACGCGCCTTGTCGGAGCGCACGCCGCCCATCGCCTTGTCGTTGGCTGCCGGGTCGTTCTTGATCGGAATCAGTGCGCTCATGCCGCCGATCGCCGGCGCGTTACGGCGATGACATGTCTTGAGCAGCTGCAGCGCATAGGCGCGCATGAACGGCACGGTCATTGTGATCTGCGAGCGGTCGGCAAGGCAGAAGTCCTTGTCATTCCTGAACTTCTTGATCGCCGAGAAAATGTAGTCCCAACGGCCTGCGTTGAGGCCCGAGCTGTGCTCGCGAAGCTCGTACAGGATTTCGTCCATTTCGAAGGCGGCGAGAATCGTCTCGATCAAAACGGTCGCGCGAATCGTGCCGCGCGCGATGCCCACTGCTTCCTGTGCCGCGACGAAAATGTCGTTCCACAGGCGGGCTTCGAGATGGCTTTCGAGCTTCGGCAGGTAGAAGTACGGGCCCGAGCCGCGCTTCACGAGTTCCTTCGCGTTGTGGAACAGGAAGAGCGCGAAATCGAAGATGCCGCCCGACACGCGCTGGCCATCGACCGTCACATGCTTTTCATCGAGATGCCAGCCACGCGGACGCACGATCAGCGTCGCGATTTTGTCGTTGAGGCGATACGACTTGCCGTTCTGTTCGAGCGAAATCTCACGGCGCACGGCGTCCTTCAGGTTCAGGTGCCCGGTGATCAGGTTGTCCCAGCTCGGCGCGTTCGAATCCTCGAAATCCGTCATGTACGAATCCGCGCCCGAATTCAGCGCGTTGATGATCATCTTGCGTTCCACCGGCCCGGTGATCTCGACGCGACGGCATTCGAGATCCTTCGGCAGCGGTGCGACCTTCCAGTCGCTATCGCGGATGTGCTTCGTTTCAGCAAGGAAGTCAGGGCGCTCGCCGGCGTCGAGACGCCTGGTGCGCTCGGCGCGTGCCTTCAGCAGTTGCTGGCGGCGCGGCTCGAACACGCGATGCAGGTTTGCGACGAGTTCGAGTGCGGCGGGCGTGAGAATCGATTCGAAGCCCGGCTTGATCTCAGCGGTGATACGCATGCCCTGCGGCAGTTGCAACGATAACGACGATTGATTCGTCATGGTTTCTCCCTTGGTCGGTCAGATTACGGAAATACGATGAGGTGCTTCATGCCCGTTCAAACTGTTCAGTTCACGTGGCGCCAGGACTGTGGCGCACGCGGCCTGAGCTTTTCTCGGGCGGCAGGCGGGTGCCCAGAAACGCGGGCAGATCGGCAAGGCTTGTGCCGGTGCCGGACGGGCTCACGCCGAGTTCCTCGGCGGGACTGCGTGTGCGGTTGATCCAGAACGTGGTGTAGCCGAACCACGTCGCGCCGGCGACGTCCCAGCCGTTCGACGACACGAACACGATCTCGCGCGGCGTTGCGCCGAAAGCGGCCGTGCCGAGCGCGTAAGCGGCCGGTGCCGGCTTGTAGGCGCGCACAGTGTCGACTGACAGCACGTGATCGAAAAGGCCGGCCATCCCGGCGCTCTTGACGGCGATATCGAGCATCTGCGGGTTGCCGTTGGACAGGATCGCAAGCCCGATGCGCCCGCCGGCCGCGACGTCGGCGGCAGCGCCCACGCCTGCCCGAGGCTCGCGTAGCTGGCGCAGCATGGGGACGGCGTCGGGGAATGCGGAGAGGCACGCGTACTCGTCCATCAGGCGCTTTTCCGCGACCGTATTCAGCGTGAGACCGAGTTTGCGGGCGGAAAAACGCAGCGCGTCGAGTGTGACGGTCCAGAACGGTTCATAGCGTGCGCCGCCCACATCCGACAGCGTGCGCAACTGCGTGTATTCGATCTGCTTCTGACGCCACAGGAGCGAAAGGGTATCGCCGTGGCCGGGAAACATCTGCTCCGCGGCAGCGACGACCGAATGCACGTCGAAAAGCGTGCCGTACGCGTCGAAAATCACTGCCTTGGGGAAGAGTGTCGTTGTGGCCGACATTGCCGTGCGCTCCAGTCAGAGGTCAAGACAGATTCTATTAGTGATGCCCGGTAGCTAGAAAGACCGTAAACATCACTTGATCTTTTACTTTCATATACCTAATCTGGCGCTCAACGCCATCATCCGCGTCCACACGACGCATCCATTTGCCATGGACCGCTTCAAGCAGATCGAAACGTTCGCCGCCGTCGCGGCACGCGGCAGCCTGTCCGCGGCCGCCCAGGCCGAGGGCGTCGCGCCTGCCATCATCGGGCGCCGGATCGATGCGCTCGAAGAACGGCTCGGCGTGAAACTGCTCGTGCGCACGACGCGGAAAATCACGCTGACGTTCGAAGGCTCCGCGTTTCTCGAGGACTGTCAGCGCATCATCCACGACATGCAGAACGCCGAATCGAGCGTGTCGGCGGGCGGGGTGAAGGCGAGCGGGCATCTGCGCGTGTCGGCGCCGGCCGGTTTCGGGCGGCGTCATGTCGCGCCGCTCGTGCCGGCGTTCACGGTCGCACATCCCGATGTGTCGATCACGCTCGATCTGTCGGACCGGATGGTCGATCTGGTCAACGAGGGGTTCGACTGCGCGGTGCGGCTCGGTGAACTGCCCGATTCGTCGCTGGTCTCGCTGCGCCTCGGCGACAACCGGCGCGTGGTGGTGGCTTCGCCCGCCTATCTCGCGCGGCGCGGCGCGCCGGAAACGCTCGCCGCGCTCGCCGGCCATAACTGCCTCGCGCTCGGCGCGAGCGCGAACCAGCAGCGCGGCTGGTCGTTCCAGCAGGGCGAAAAAGCCGTGACGATCAAGGTCTCCGGCACCATGGAGTGCTCCGACGGCGCGGTGCTGCACGAATGGTGTCTCGAAGGCTACGGCCTCGCGTGGCGCTCGTGGTGGGAAGTCGGCACGGATATCGCGGCCGGGCGTCTCGTTACGGTGCTCGACGAATTCGCGACCCCGCCCATCGGCATCCACGCGGTGTTTCCACAGCGTCGCCATTTGCCGTTGCGGGTACGGCTTTTTCTCGATTTCCTGAAACATACGTACAGTCATCCAGGCTACTGGGGTTAGCGCAAAGCCACGGCTCGCGTGGCCCGCCCGGGTTTCCGATATGCGGACAGACCCGCACACGGGCCGTGCGGCGGATTTCGGCGCACTACAATCGATTCGAGGCGCCGCGCATTGCCTGCTGTTCGCATACGCGCCTGCATCCAGCGGACCTGACGGAGCGCCGCGGCTGACGATGGAGGGCACGATGTTCAAGCACATCCTGGTTCCGACTGATGGTTCAGAGCTGTCCAGAATGGCCATCGACGGCGCAATCGATCTCGCGAAATCCGTCGGTGCGCGTGTGACGGCCTACGCGTGTCTGCCGCAATATCCGTACTCGCCGTTTTCCGAGGTGGTGATCGAGCCGCCGGTCGATTTTCAGGAGCGCAGCGAACGCGAAGCGCGCCTGCATCTGCAGGAGGTCGAGCAGGCAGCGCGCGATGCGGGCGTTGCGTTCTCGAGCGAGACGAGTGTTCATCCGTCGCCGTATCTCGGGATCATCGAGGCGGCGGAGCGGGGTGGTTGCGACGTCATCTTCATGGCGTCGCACGGGCGGCGCGGGCTCGGCAGTCTGCTGATCGGCAGCGAGACCCAGCGGGTCCTGACGCACACCAGAATTCCGGTGATCGTCTACCGATAAGCGTCGTCGTCGACGTTCCCACCCGGCGTCGAGGCGTGGCGCACCATGGATACACCTGAGGAAAAAACGCGCTGGCGGATAGCCAGCGCGCGTCCTGTCCGTTCTTCGCACGGTGATGCCGCGTCGAAACACCTTCCAGATGCCGGCTTCTGACCGGTGACCATGTCTTCTTCAGCAGTGGCCCTCTGCGGGGCCACTTCTCCCTGCGTTGCCTGTCGTGCCGCTCAGGCGACCTTCTTGTCGAAGAACTGCTCGTCTTCCGTCGAGCCATGCAGGGCGGTCGTCGATGCGTCGCGTTCGACCGTCTGCGTCACTGCATCGAAGTAGCCGGTGCCGACTTCACGCTGGTGCTTCACTGCGGTGAAGCCCTTTTCGGCTGCTGCGAATTCGGCCTGCTGCATTTCGACGAACGCGCTCATCTGAGTGCGGGCATAGCCGTGCGCGAGGTTGAACATCGAGTAGTTCAGCGCGTGGAAGCCGGCCAGCGTGATGAACTGGAACTTGTAGCCCATCGCACCGAGTTCCTTCTGGAACTTGGCGATCGTCGCATCGTCGAGGTTCTTTTTCCAGTTGAACGACGGCGAGCAGTTGTACGACAGCAGCTTGCCCGGGAACTGCTTGTGGATCGCCTCGGCGAATTTCTTCGCGAATTCGAGATCCGGCTTGCCGGTTTCGCACCAGATCATGTCGGCGTACGGCGCGTAGGCGAGGCCACGCGAGATCGCCTGTTCGATACCCGGCTTCGTACGGTAGAAGCCTTCGACGGTGCGCTCGCCAGTCAGGAACGGCTTGTCGTTGTCGTCGATGTCCGACGTCACGAGGTCGGCCGCTTCTGCGTCGGTGCGCGCCAGCAGGATCGTCGGCGTACCCGAGACGTCGGCGGCGAGACGCGCCGCCGTCAGTTTCGCGATGTTTTCGCGCGTCGGCACGAGCACCTTGCCGCCCATGTGACCGCACTTTTTCACCGAAGCCAGCTGGTCTTCGAAGTGGACGCCCGCGGCGCCGGCCTCGATCATCGACTTCATCAGTTCGAACGCGTTCAGCACGCCGCCGAAACCCGCTTCAGCGTCCGCCACGATCGGCGCGAAGTAGTCGATATAGCCTTCATCGCCCGGATTCCTGCCTTCGGACCACTGGATCTGGTCGGCGCGCGTGAGCGTGTTGTTGATGCGTTTCACGACGAGCGGCACCGAATTCGCCGGATACAGCGACTGGTCGGGATACATTTCGCCCGCGACGTTCGCATCGCCAGCCACCTGCCAGCCCGACAGATAGATCGCCTTCAGACCGGCCTTGACCTGTTGCATGGCCTGATTGCCGGTCAGCGCGCCGAGCGCGTTGACAAACGGCTCGTTATGGATCGATTCCCACAGCTTTTCAGCACCGCGCTTCGCGAGCGTGTGCTCGACCGGCACCGAGCCGCGCAGACGCACCACGTCTTCAGCGGAATATGACCGCTTGATGCCTTTCCAGCGCGGGTCGGTTTCCCATTGCTGTTGAAGTTGCTGACTCTGTTGTTGACGTGACATGGTGTGCTCCTCTAATTGCCCAAACAGGTGGATCGGTTGATTTGTGTCTCCAGCGAAGCGGGCTTTGCTGCTCTTTCCGGGTGCTTCGTTTCGTGAAGTCTTATATAAGAGTCTAGGCAAATCGAGGCAGGTGCAACAGACGTCTACGAGGCTTTGTTTGATATTTTTTATTTATAAAAATCAAATATTTATAACATTCATCTCACGATGAGAAACGTAATTTCCCATGTTGCAACAGCGATGGTTGTGCCACGCAGCATGATTTTTTACGACGCAAAAAATTTTTCCACATCGTGAAATTTCGCGGATGACGTTAGATGGACGAAAAAAAACCGGTGCCTGAGCACCGGTTTTTCTGAAACTTCGCACGGCGTGTAGCCGTTCAACGTCATATAGCGTCACTGTCGGGTCAGCTTTCAACGCTGACCCGACCGCATGCCAGAGGGCTTAGTCGCCGCGACGTGCGGTACGCGGACCGTCGCTGCGACGGGCGCCGTAGCCACCGTCACGCGAGCCGCCGTAGCCTTCGCGCGAACCGCCGGCCGACTTGCCTGCCCAGCCGCCGCCGCCCGTGCGGGCGCCGCCGCCGTTGCCAGCCGGCTTGCCGCTACCCGTGCCACCGCCGCTACCGAAGCGACGACCGCCGCCGTTGCCGCCACCCGGACGACCACGGCCGCCAAAGCCCGGACGACCACCATTGCCGGACGGTGCCGACTTGCGCGGCTCGAAGCCTTCGACGACGTTGACCGCGAGCGGCGTACGCACGAAACGTTCGATGCGCTTGAGTGCGCCCTGTTCGGCGTGATGCACGAGGCTCACGGCGATACCCGAGCGGCCAGCACGGCCGGTACGGCCGATACGGTGCACGTAGTCTTCCGCGAACTTCGGCAGATCGTAGTTGAACACGTGCGTGACGCCCGGGATGTCGATGCCGCGAGCCGCGACGTCGGTTGCCACGAGCACGCGCACACGGCGCTCACGCAGTGCCTTGATCGTGCGGTTACGCGCGCCTTGCGGCAGATCGCCGTGCAGGGCGGCCGATTCGAAACCAGCGTCGGCGAGACGGCCAGCGAGCTGGTCGGCTTCGTTTTTCGTTGCCGTGAACACGATGGCCTGGTCGAGACCGGAGTCACGCAGCAGATGGTCGAGCAGACGATCCTTGTGATCGCGGTCGTCGACGTAATGCACGGTCTGCGCGATGTTCGTGCGCTGTTCCATGCGCTGGACGATTTCGATGCGTTCAGGGTTCTTCAGCAGACGGCCCGTCAGCGCGCCGATCTTGCCGTCGAGCGTGGCCGAGAACAGCATCGTCTGACGCGTGGCCGGGGTGGACGCAACGATCGTTTCGATGTCTTCGATGAAGCCCATGTCGAGCATGCGGTCCGCTTCGTCGAGGACGAGGATCTGCAGTTGCGACAGGTCGATACGGCCGCGTTCCAGGTGATCGATCAGACGACCCGGCGTGGCGACGAGAATTTCAGGGTTTTTGGCCAGCAGCATCAGCTGTTGACCATAGGCGACGCCGCCGAGGATGCTGACGGTGCGCAGGCGCTTCAGATGCTTGCCGTACGTGGAGGCGGCGGTCGTGACCTGCATCGCGAGTTCACGCGTCGGCGTCAGAACCAGCATCGTCGGACGGGCGACGGGTTGCGGGCGGCGCGTGCGTGCGCCGTCGGCCGGGCGCGGTTCGCGCGGCTGGGCGGCCTGCGCCTTTTGCAGCTGCGAGAAACGCTCGATGGCGGGCAGCATGAACGCTGCGGTCTTGCCGGAACCGGTCGGGCTCGACACCATCAGGTCGCGGCCGGCGAGGCCGGCGGGAATCGCGCGCTGCTGAACCGGCGTCGGCGCCGAATAGCCGGCGGCCGTCAGGGCGGAGACGACATCCGCCGAAAGGCCGAGCGACGCGAACGTCGGGCCGGTCGGCGCTGCGGCGTCGGCCACCACGGCGGCGGTCGCGACATCTTGCGAGGCGACGGCGGCGGGGGTGTCGAGACCGAGGGCTTGATCGGCGATGGCGTTCAACGGGCTGGGGGTATTGCTCGAAGTCATGAGAATCCTTGAAACACGGGAAATGAAACGTCGGCGCCAATCGGCATACCCAGGTCGTCGGATTCAGCGAGCAAAGAAGCAGCGAGCAAATCGAAAAACGGGGGCAGCTCGCAACAATAAAGGCGAGCTTTTCGTTAGAAGCTGTATCGGATGCGACAAGCCGATATTGGCATTGTCGCCAGCCTGGTACTTGACGGCCCGAAAAGAGGGCCTGCTGGCAGGAGGGGACAGGTTCTAAACTGGATTGGAGCAAAACGCTACGAGGCGCTGCGCAGCCACGCGCCGGAAAGAAAGCCGGGCAAAGCAGTGAAGCGCAGCCGTATTGTATAGGGTTTTGCTGCACTGCGCCACCATCCCATAAATGGCCGGTGAAGCGGGGTGCGTTTGGGGCCCTGGAAGGCTGGCTGGCTCGAAGTGGCGAAGCTGTCCGGCCGAACGGGTCAGTGAAGCCGCGGCCGGGCTGACCTGAGCGGGCGGCGGTGAGAAGAAAACCACCGGCGACGGCGCTCGCATATTCATGTCCGCCCCGATGGGTTTTTAATGCCTTATTACTGCCAGCAGCTTTTCTGGCGTTGACGGTTTGCGTCAGGTCAGGCCGAAGCGCCGCTCTTCAGCGATTCGACCAGTTCGACATATTGCTGCTTCGCCGCGTCCTGCGGTGTGCCCTTGAGAGCGGTCCATGCGTCGTACTTGTATTTGCCGACGATGTCGGTGAAGCCGGGTTTGTCGCCGTGGACGTCGCCTTCGGTGGCCTGCTTGAACAGCGCGTACAGACGCAGCAGCGTCAGATTGCCCGGACGCTCCGGCAGTTGCTTCACATCTTCCTGGGCTTGCGCGAACAGCGCGCTAACGTTGCTCATGTCGCTCATCCTTGTTCTCCATGCGTGTCGAGGTCGGCCGGTGATCATAACAAGCTCAGCCGCGCATCCGGCTGGAGCGATTCCTCCAGACAGCGCGGCCCGGCCCGGGCGGCGATGGCGTCGCCGCTGGCAACGCCCAGAGATGTCCGGTGCGGTTCGCCTCCGGCAACGCGAGGCGTCGCATTACAATAGCGGTCATGACCCGAATCGTCCTGCTTGCCCTTGATACGTCGACCGAATTCTGCTCGGTCGCGCTTTTGTCCGCCGGTCCCGAGGTGGACACCGGTGCTTTGCCCGTCGATCCGGCCGCCGTTTCCTTGCGCGTCTGGGTGCGACATGAAGCGACGGGTCCCGTCTCCAGCACGCGCCTGTTGCCGGCGATTCGCGAACTCTTCGACGAAGCCGGTCTCGCGCTCGCCGACTGCGACGCCATCGCATTCGGCGCGGGCCCCGGTTCGTTCACGGGTCTGCGTACCGCGACGGGCGTCGCCCAGGGGCTCGCGTTCGGCCTCGATATTCCGGTCGTGCCGGTCGGCACGTTGCTCGCGTGCGCTGAAAGCGCGCGGCTGCGCGATCCGTCGGCGAACCGCGTGCTGGCCGCGCTCGACGCGCGCATGGACGAAGTCTACTGGGCGGATTACGCATGGGACGACGTGCAGCATGAGTGGCGCACGGTCCATCCGGCGTCGCTCGATGCGCCCGGCAACATGACGGTTCCCGGCGCGCCGTTTACGCTGGCAGGCAACGCGGCCGCGGCGTTCGGCGAGCGGCTCGTGGCGGCATCGCGCGCGCGCACGATCGATCGTGAAGCCGTGCCGCACGCGATGCCGGTCGCGATGGTCGCGCTGCGCGCGTTCCGCGCGGGCCGTACGGTGCCGGCGGATCAGGCCGCGCCCGAGTACATCCGCGACAAGGTTGCGCAGACCACTGCCGAGCGCATGGCCGCAAAGGCCGCGCAAGAGGCCGGAACCGCACCGGCCGCGCGGACCGTTCTGCGTGAGGGCCACCAATGAGCGGCGTGCTGCTCGCCGACCGCTACGTATCGCCGATGACAGAAGGCGATCTGGACGAGGTCGCCGCGATCGAGAAACTCGCGTATGAGTTTCCGTGGAGCCGCGGCAATTTCGCGGACTCGCTGCGCAACGGCTATTTCGGGATCTGCCTGCGTCACGTCACGGGCGCGCTGATCGGCTATTGCGTGCTGATGCCGGTGGTCGACGAAATGCATCTGCTGAATCTGTGCGTCGCACCTGCTTCGCAAGGCGCGGGTGCGGGTCTCACGCTGCTGCGAGAAGCGGTGCGCATCACGCGCGCCGGGAAACTCGATGGCCTGCTGCTGGAAGTCCGGCCTTCAAATCACCGCGCGATCCGTCTATATGAACAATTCGGATTTTCGTCGATTGGACGGCGCAAGAACTATTATCCGGCGCGACATCGCAGCCGGGAGGACGCCATCGTGATGCGTTTTTCGTTTGCAGGAGAGGGCGCAGATGACGTTCTCTGAATCCGCGCTGGAAGAACTCGGCCTCGCGCCGATGTGGGTGCGCCGCGGCATGCGGCCGTCCGTCGAAACGACCGCATCGGTCGAGGCAGTCAGTACAGCCAGCACAACCGAAGCCTCCGGTTCGGCCGGAACGACGCTTTCGCTACAGGACACGTCGCCGCGCGAAGCGGGCATGAGCACCCGCATTCAGCAACCGCCAGCAGGCGCGGACGAATCGGCATGGCTCGACGATGTATCCGCCGAACCCCCGGTCCTCACCCGGACAAACCGCATCGTCGTCGATGCGCAGGCAGACACCAGCACCAGCGTCGCCACGCTCGACTGGGATACGCTCAGTGCGCGCGTCGCTGCCTGCGAGCGTTGCCGTCTGTGTGAGAAGCGGACGAACACGGTCTTTGGCGTCGGCGATCGCAATGCCGACTGGATGCTGATCGGCGAAGCGCCCGGTGAAAACGAGGACCGTCTCGGTGAACCGTTTGTCGGCCAGGCGGGCAAGCTGCTCGACAACATGCTGCGTTCGCTGACGCTCGCGCGCGACACGAACGTGTACATCGCGAACGTGATCAAGTGCCGGCCGCCCGGCAACCGCAATCCCGAGCCCGACGAAGTCGCGCGCTGCGAGCCGTATCTTCAGCGCCAGGTATCGCTCGTGAAGCCGAAGGTCATCGTCGCGCTCGGCCGCTTTGCCGCGCAGAGCCTCTTGAAGACCCAGGCCAGCATCTCGTCGCTGCGCGGTCGCGTGCACGAATACGAAGGCGTGCCCGTCATCGTCACGTATCACCCCGCGTATCTGTTGCGCAGTCTGCCGGACAAGGCGAAAGCCTGGGCCGACCTGTGTCTCGCTCGCGATACGTGGCAGAAGACGGCCGGCGCGCCGCCCCGCTGATGAACGCCGCGCCCGGGCCGGTGGCGGATGCCGCAGCGCCGGGCGCGCGGTTCGACCTGTTGCGCGATGCTGTCGTACGTGATCTCGCGTGGCTGCTGTTCAGCCCGGATCTGTTGCGCGCGCAACCACCCGCTGGCATGCTCGCGCGCCTCTTTGAAACGCCGGCCGAAGAAGCGGCAACCGTCGCCTGGCTGCACGCGCTCGATGCCGATCCAGACAGTCTGCACCGGTATATCGCCGCGTCGCGGATCACGCGGTTAGGCCGTTACGCCGAGTGTCTGCTCAGCTGGTTTCTTCAACATGGGCCGGCCGCGCGGCTCGTCGCCGCGAACGTCGCGTTACGGCGTGCGGGTGTGACGCTCGGCGAGTGCGATTTTCTGGTGGAGACGGCCAGTGGCCGGCGTCTGCATTGGGAACTGGCCGTGAAGTGCTACCTGCATGCCGGCGACGGTCGCGCGCAACTCGCGGACTACGTCGGCCCGAATCTGCAGGACCGCTTCGATCTGAAACTGTCGCATCTTCTTGATCATCAATTGCCGCTCAGCGCGCGCGAAGAATTCGCGACGCTCGGGCATCGCGGCCCATGGGAGCCGGCGATGCTGATCAAGGGCTGGCTGTTCTACGGCGCGACCGGGAACGAAACGGGGGCGGGGCAGGAAGCGCCGCAGATCGATCCGGCCCACGCGCGCGGCTGGTGGGCGACCCGAGCGGACTGGCCGGCATTGGCGGCGACTCAGGCTGCTGCGGTGTGGAAGGTGCTGCCGCGTCTCGAATGGCTGGCACCCCGGCGTTACGAGGTGGGCGATGCAAGCGAGCCATCGCCGGAAACGATATTCGTGGATGCCGCCCCGCTACTCAATCAGATCGAACGGCAGACCGGTCCGACGATGGTGGCTTCGTTCGTACGCGATGAAGCTGGCCGGTGGATCGAACAGTCGCGCGGCTTCGTCGTGCCTGATGAGTGGCCGCGGCGCGGGCAGGCGTTCGCGCGTCAGTGACTGTGTTCGCCGGCGGCGCCACCGGCGTCCCGGAACTGGCGATGATCGACATCGCGTCTGACCGGCCCGGTCACGTGGGTACGATCAACAGCCGCCCTTACCACCAGCGATAAAAATGATGCACCGGCCCGACGCCACTACCGACGTCCAGCCGGTCGCTCTGTTCGAGCGCGCCGGTCAGGTACAGTTTCGCGTCCGCGACCGCGCTTGCCAGATCGCTTCGTTGTGGAATCAACGCCGCGATCGCCGACGACAGCGTGCAGCCCGTTCCGTGGGTATTTTTCACCGGCACGCGTGGGCCGCCGAGACGCAGCGTGCCGCTCTCCTGAATCAGCCAGTCGGGGCTGTCCGCAGAGGCGAGGTGGCCGCCTTTCATCAGCACCGCGCGCGCGCCGAGCGCGCGCAGCGCTTCGCCCTGACGGATCATCGCGGCTTCGTCGGTGGCGGCGGCTTCGCCCAGCAGCGCGGCTGCTTCCGGCAGGTTCGGCGTGAGCAGGGTGGCGAGCGGCAACAGTTCGTCGCGCACCGCCGCGACGGCGTCCGGGGCCAGCAACGCGTGATTGCTCTTCGAGATCATCACGGTGTCGAGCACGATGTGCTCCGGACGATAACGGCGCAACGCTTCGGCGACCGCATGCGCGATGCCGGCGTTGGCGAGCATGCCGATCTTGACCGCGTCGATCCGGATGTCGTCGAACACGGCGTCGAGTTGCGCCGTGATGAACGCCGGGTCCGGCGTATGGATCGCCGTCACGCCGCGCGTGTTCTGCGCGGTCAGCGCGGTGATGACGCTTGCGCCATATGCGCCGAGCGCGGAAAACGCCTTGAGGTCGGCCTGGATGCCCGCGCCGCCGCCCGAATCGGAGCCGGCGATCGTCAGGACGTGAGGAATTGCTTGAGTCATGGGAAGCGTGCGGAAAAGAAGAAGGACGCGTGTGGCCGGGGCAGGCGCGCGGCTGGCGTGCCGCGTGCCGTCAGTGCCTGACTTCGCCGATCAGCGCAACCGAGTCGAACGCGCGCTGGTTCGCCTGATGACGCCGCATCACGAACCACATCATCACGCAGACGAAGCTGCCGAACAGCACGATCACCGCCGACACCGGCACGTCGAGCCATACCAGCACAGCGTACAGGCACAGCATCACGAGCACCGACAGGTTCTCGTTGAAGTTCTGCACGGCGATCGAGTGGCCGGCCGAAAGCAGCACGTGTCCGCGATGCTGCAGGAGCGCGTTCATCGGCACGACGAAAAACCCCGAGAGCGCGCCCACGACCATCAGGAAGAGATACGCAATCAGCAGATAGCCCGGCACGTGCATCCGGCCGAAATAGATGCCCCAGTGCGCCGGGAACATCGACTTCGTATAGAACGCCATCAGCATCACGGCGATACCCATCATGATGCCGACCGGCAGCACCGAAAGCGACTTCTTGAGCGGCACCTTCCCGGCCGCGATCATCGCGCCCGCCGCCACGCCGACGGCCACGACGGCCTGCAGGATCGCACCTTCCGACAGCGACATGCCTAGCGACACCTCCGCCCACTTCAGCACGATGAACTGCAGCGTCGCGCCTGCGCCCCAGAAGAGCGTCGTGACCGCGAGCGAAATCTGGCCGAGCTTGTCGCGCCACAGCACCAGAAAGCAGTCGGCGAAATCGGTGACGAGCTTGATCGGGCCGCGCTCCTGTTTCGGATAGCGGGCGCCGGTGTCGGGAATGCGCAGATTGAAGAGCGCTGCGATCACGTAGAACACCATGATCACGAGCATCGCGGCTTCGGCGGGTGTATTTATCGTGGGAATGTGGTGCCTGAGGATCGGCGCGGCAATGTGCGGACTGATCAGCGCACCGCCCAGCACCGTGCCGAGGATGATCGACCCGACGGTCGTGCCTTCGATCCAGCCGTTCGCGGCGACGAGCCGGTCGGGCGGCAGCAGTTCGGTGAGGATGCCATACTTGGCCGGCGAGTAGGCTGCGGCGCCGAAGCCCACGATGCCGTAGGCAATCAGTGGGTGCGCGCCGGTCAGCATCGTGAAGCAGCCGAGCACCTTGATGGTGTTCGTGACGAACATCACGCGACCTTTGGGGCGCGAATCGGCGAAAGCGCCGACGAAGGCAGCAAGAACGACGTACGACAGCACAAAGAACAGCTTGAGCAGCGGCGTCATCCAGTTTGGGGCGTGAAGGTCTTTCAGCAGCGCAATAGCAGCAATCAGGAGCGCATTGTCAGCCAGCGACGAAAAAAACTGCGCGGCCATGATGGTGTAAAAACCTTTTTTCATCTGATGCGATGCTGTCCTCGCTGCGGTCCGTCCGCCCCGGCCGTGTGCAAAGTGTCCGGGCTTATGCCGTTCGAAATGGGTTGTGCGCACGGCTTTATATCATGAAAATAGGCGCATTCAGACTAGCAGAATCCTCGATCGCACCGTCCGGCGGCCTCCGGCGCGCTGAAAACGCCGTGTAAGCTCCTGATTCGCAAGCGTCTTTACGAAAATATCCCATGCCGCGTCCGCTCTCAGCCACCATTCATACCTCCGCTCTCGCCAACAATCTTGCCGTTGCCCGCCGTTATGCGCCGAAGTCCCGCATCTGGGCCGTCGTCAAGGCCAACGCATATGGACACGGGCTCGCGCGCGTGTTTCCGGGCCTGCGCGCCACCGATGGTTTCGGCCTGCTCGACCTCGAAGAGGCCGTGAAGTTGCGTGAACTGGGTTGGGCCGGTCCGATTCTCCTGCTCGAAGGCTTCTTCCGCCCAACGGATATTGACGTTATCGATCGCTACAGCCTGACCACGGCGGTGCATTCCGATGAACAGATGCGGATGCTGGAAATGGCGCGGCTGTCGAAGCCGGTCAATATCCAGCTCAAGATGAACAGCGGCATGAACCGGCTCGGGTACACGCCGGAACGCTACCGGGCTGCGTGGGAACGGGCGCGTGCCTGTCAGGGTGTCGGCCAGATCACGCTGATGACCCATTTTTCGGATGCGGACGGCGAGCGTGGCATCACGTATCAGATGGAAGCGTTCGAGCGCGGCGCGCAAGGCATTGCCGGCGCGCGCAGCCTCGCGAACTCCGCGGTCACCCTGTGGCATCCGGAAGCGCACTTCGACTGGGTGCGACCCGGCATCATCCTGTACGGCGCGTCGCCGTCGGGCGTTACCGCCGCGATCGAGGGCACGGGGCTGCAGCCCGCCATGACGCTTGCCTCCGAGCTGATCGCCACGCAGATGGTCTCGGAAGGCCAGACAATCGGCTATGGTTCGACGTTCGCCGCGCGTGGGCCGATGCGTGTCGGCGTGGTTGCCTGCGGTTACGCGGACGGCTATTCACGCACGGCGCCCGAAGGCACGCCGGTGATCGTCGACGGTGTGCTGACACGGCTTGTCGGACGTGTGTCGATGGACATGATTACCGTCGACCTCACGCCATGCCCGACAGCGAGTGTCGGCTCGCGCGTCGAACTGTGGGGGGCGGCACTCCCGATCGACGATGTCGCGCGGGCTTGCGGCACGATCGGTTATGAACTGATGTGCGCCGTCGCGCCGCGCGTGCCGGTGCGCGCCGAATGACTTTTCCGATATGGACAGGCAGAAAACGCAGTAACAGGAAGGCGCGTGGCTAAACAGAAAACGTTGTACACCTGCACCGAGTGCGGCGGGCAGGCGCCTAAATGGCAGGGGCAGTGTCCGGCGTGCGGCGCGTGGAACACGCTGGTGGAAACCATCGCGGAATCGGCTTCGGCAAACCGCTTCCAGTCGATTGCGAAAAATGCGCCGGTTCAGCGTCTCGCCGATATCGAAGCCTCCGATGTGCCGCGGTTTTCGACCGGCGTCAGCGAATTCGATCGCGTGCTGGGCGGCGGCCTCGTCGCGGGTGGCGTGGTGCTGATCGGTGGCGATCCGGGCATCGGCAAATCGACGCTGCTGTTGCAGTCGCTCGGCGAAATCGCCAGCGAACGACGCGCGCTCTATGTGAGCGGCGAAGAATCCGCGGCGCAGATCGCACTGCGCGCGCAGCGGCTTTCGCTGCTCGATCCGCAATCGAAGGCGGGCGAACTCAAGCTTCTCGCCGAAATCCAGCTGGAGAAAATCCAGGCGACGATCGAGGCCGAGCGGCCCGACGTGGCCGTCATCGATTCGATCCAGACGATCTATTCCGATGCACTGACTTCGGCGCCGGGCTCCGTCGCGCAGGTCCGCGAGTGCGCGGCGCAACTGACGCGTGTCGCCAAGCAGTCGGGCACGGCGATCATCATGGTCGGGCACGTGACGAAGGAAGGCAATCTGGCCGGCCCGCGCGTGCTCGAACACATTGTCGATACCGTGCTGTATTTCGAGGGCGACACGCATTCGTCGTTTCGCCTCGTGCGTGCGTTCAAGAACCGCTTCGGCGCGGTCAACGAGCTTGGCGTGTTCGCGATGACCGAGCGCGGCTTGCGCGGCGTGTCGAACCCTTCCGCGCTGTTTCTCTCGCAGCACGAGCAGACGGTGCCGGGTTCGTGTGTGCTCGTCACGCAGGAAGGCTCGCGGCCGTTGCTGGTCGAAATCCAGGCGCTGGTGGATACCGCACATGTGCCGAATCCGCGCCGGCTGGCGGTCGGACTCGAGCAAAACCGTCTGGCGCTGCTGCTGGCCGTGCTGCACAAGCACGCGGGCATCGCGTGTTTTGACCAGGACGTGTTTCTGAACGCGGTGGGCGGCGTGAAGATCACCGAGCCGGCCGCCGATCTCGCGGTGCTGCTCGCAATCCAGTCGTCGCTGCGCAACAAGCCGCTGCCAAAGGGCCTGTTCGTATTCGGCGAAGTCGGTCTGGCAGGCGAAATCCGGCCGTCGCCGCGCGGCCAGGACCGGCTGAAGGAAGCCGCCAAACTGGGGTTTTCGATCGCCGTGATTCCGAAAGCGAATGCGCCGAAACAGCCCATCGACGGCTTGCGCGTGATCGCCGTCGAACGGATCGAGCAGGCGATCGACCAGGTTCGTGAGCTTGACTGAATCATTTTTTGTCAAGGACGTGCCTTGTGATCAGGCACTTTTGCCGGGTAATCAGCGGTAAAGGTCTCTACACCGTCTGTAACCCGAAGGACACAGGTTTTCCTTATCCTGCCCCGGTTAGCAGTCCGTCATGGGCGGAAAAGGAACGCGTCTTGAAACAGTCTCATGAATCGTCGGCCGAGCCTCTCGTGAACCTGCGCGGCTGCCGCGTGTCGGAGCCGATCCGGCAACCCTGGGGTGGCCGCGGCTGCCGTATTGTCGAATGGGTCGATACGACCGGGCAGATTTCGCGGCGCGTCGTGGCGGAAGACGTTACCGTCGACGAAGTGCGCGCCACCATCGAGCATCACGTGGAAGGCCGCAAACACGTTCTGATCGACGACGAGCGTGAGCCACGGCAGACCTTGCCGCGTCGATAGGGCGCCAGCGTGCCAGCGTTAGCCGCGTGGTTTCCCGGTCTGGGCATCAAAGATCGTCGGCGCTGTCCTGCTGCATCGCAAAAGCCGGATTGAAAAGCGGATGGCGCGCCGCTTCCGCGGGCGTCAGCACGGGCGAAATGCAGCAGTCGAGCGGCTCCAGCAGGGCAATCCAGTCTTCCAGCGTCTGGCCGGCGATGATCGCGGCCAGTTCCTGCGTCAACGCGAGCGCATCCGGACCGCCGATCGCCTGGCCGAGGCTCCAGTGCCGCTCCGCCCACTCCCGGCGGTCGAGCGCCACACACAACGTTTCCCAGAATTTCAGTTCGAGCGCGCCAATGGCGAGCCAGCGGCCGTCGTGCGTGCGGTACAGGTTATAGCAGGGCACGCCGCCGTTCAGCAGTCCGCCGCCCGCGCGCGACCCTTCGCCTTCGTCGGCGAGCGCGACCTGCGCGATGATGTTATTGGCGTGCGACGCATGGGTCATCGATATGTCGATAAACCGGCCGTTGCCGCCGCGCGCGACGTGCCAGAGCGCCGCGAGCATTTGCGTGACGGCGGACAGCGCGCCGCCCAGCAGGTCGGCGATCTGGAAGTTCGGCACGATCGGCGTGCCGTCGCGGGCGGCAAGCTGGTCGAGTACACCCGCATACGCGATGTAATTCAGATCGTGTCCCGCGAAGGTCGAGAACGGGCCGTCGGAGCCGTAGCCTGTGATCGCACAGTAAACGAGCTTCGGATTTTCCACGCGCAACAGGTCGTAGCCGACGCCGAGCCGGTCCATGACGCCGGGCCGGAAGCTCTCGACGAGCACGTCCGCTTCATGCGCGAGCGCGCGCAGCACGTTGCGACCGGCTTCCGATTTCAGATCGAGACGCGTCTCGCGCTTGCCGCGATTGATGATGCGATAGAACGCACCGGGCCGGCCCGCGAGCCGGTCGGCGGTGCTTTGCATCATCGTGCGCGTGTAGTCGCCCGCGCCGGGCGCTTCGATCTTGAGAACGTCGGCGCCCAGTTCGGCAAGCCGCAACGTCGCCACGGGGCCGGGTAACAGGCGCGTCAGATCGAGTACGCGCAAGCCTTTCAATGCGGGGGGAGACGACAAGACCAACCTCTCATCGATGCCGGCGCGGTCCCGGTTCGAGCGCCGCTAGCCGATCTGTTCAAGTTCCTCGTGCTTTTCGAGCCATTCGGCTTCGAGTGTTTCGAGGCGTGTAGAGACTTCCGCCTGCCGACGGATGGCATCCGTCAGTTGCGCTTTGCGCTCAGGCTCATAGCTGGACGGATCGGCGACGAACGCGTCGAGCGTCGCTTTCTCCGTATTCAGCATATCCATTTCCTTTTCGATCTTCGTAATGCGCGACTGCAGCGGCTTTTTCAGATGCGAAAGCTTCTGCCGCGTTTCCGCTTCGAGCCGCCGCTGTTCCTTCCGGTTAACGGCCGCATCCGCGCCGGATTCAGTGCCGCCCGTGCCGTTACTGGCTTTGGCGGCGGCGCGCTGGTCGGCGGCGTGCTGCAGGAGCCAGTCGCGATAATCGTCCAGATCGCCGTCGAACGGCTGCAGGCGGTGTTTCGCAACGAGCATGAACTGGTCGGTCGTCGCGCGTAACAGGTGCCGGTCGTGCGAGACGAGGATCAGCGTGCCCTCGAACTGCGCGAGCGCCATGGTGAGCGCGTGACGGGTTTCGAGATCCAGGTGGTTGGTCGGTTCGTCGAGCAGCAGCAGATTGGGCTTTTGCCAGATGATCAGCGCGAGCGCGAGCCGCGCCTTCTCGCCGCCCGAAAACGGCGTGATGGCGGCGGTGGCCATGTCGCCGGAAAAATTGAAGCCGCCAAGAAAATCGCGCAGTTCCTGTTCGCGTGTATCGGGCGCGAGCCGGGCCAGATGTTGCAGCGGCGAATCGTCGGGCCGCAGCGTTTCCAGCTGGTGCTGCGCGAAGTAGCCGATGCGCAGTCCCTTGCCTTCGCGCACATGGCCGCCGAGCGCTTCAAGCGTGCCGGCGAGCGTCTTGATCAGCGTCGACTTGCCCTGGCCGTTCGCGCCCAGCAGGCCGATGCGCTGCCCGTTCTGGATCGACAGCGTCACGTGCTGGACGATCGGAATCTCGACGTGCTCTTCGGTGCGGTAACCGCAACGGACGTCTTCCATCACCATCATCGGATTCGGCGCCGAATCGGGCGTGCGAAACTCGAACGTGAACGGCGACGACGCATGCGCGGGCGCGATCAGTTCCATGCGTTCGAGCGCCTTGACCCGGCTTTGCGCCTGACGTGCCTTCGTGGCCTGCGCCTTGAAGCGGTTGATGTAGCTCTGCAGATGCTCGACCGTTTTCTGCTGCTTCTCGTACGCGCTTTGCTGCAGCGCGAGCTGCTGTGCCCGCAGGACTTCGAACTGCGAGTAATTGCCGCCGTAGCGTTTGATCTGCTGTTGCTCCAGATGCAGCGTGACGTTGCACACGGAATCCAGAAACTCGCGATCGTGCGAAATCACGATCAGTGTGCCAGGGTAACGGTGCAGCCAGTCTTCGAGCCAGACGATCGCGTCGAGGTCCAGGTGATTCGTGGGTTCGTCGAGGAGCAGCAGGTCGGAGCGGCACATCAATGCCTGCGCGAGGTTCAGCCGCATGCGCCAGCCGCCTGAGAAGCTGCCGACCTGCTCGCGCGTCTGTTCGAGCGTGAAGCCGAGGCCCAGCAGCAGTGCCTCCGCACGGGCGGGCGCGGTGTAACCGTCGGCGTCGGCGAACGCCGCGTGTGCTTCGCCCTCGGCGGCGCCGTCATGGGCGGCCGAAGCGGCCGCAATGCGCGCTTCGATGGCCCGCAGCGCCGCGTCGCCGTCGAGCGTCCAGGCGAGGGCGGTTTTGTCCGCGGCGGGCGTTTCCTGGGCGACGTGGGCGATCTGCCACGAGGGCGGCATCGCAAAGTCGCCGCCGTCCGCATGCAGTTCGCCGCGCAGCACGGCAAAGAGCGTGGATTTGCCCGCGCCGTTCGCACCCACGAGCCCGGCTTTCTCGCCGGGGTTGAGGGTGAACGAGGTCTGTTCGAAAAGCGGCTTGGTGCCGCGCGCGAGGGTGAACTGGTTGAAGCGAATCACAGGATGGCCGGCGGGGAAAAACCGCTATTCTAGACTGCGCGGGAAAATGGAGGCATCGGCCGTCTGGCCAGATGTCGCGTCAGGCTATTTAGCTTAGACTGAGCGCTTTCCGGGGAAAGTACATGACTTCGATCTACACGTTTTCCGCGCGCACGCTGGGTGGCGACACAATCGGGCTGGATCGCTATCAGGGCAAGGTGCTGCTGATCGTCAATACGGCCAGCCAGTGCGGGTTCACGCCGCAATACGCGGGGCTGCAGAAACTGCAGGACGACTACGCGTCGCGCGGGTTCGAGGTGCTTGGTTTTCCGTGCAACCAGTTCGGCAAACAGGAGCCGGGAGATGCCGCGCAGATCGGCAGCTTCTGCGAAACGAATTACGGCGTGTCGTTCCAGATGTTCGACAAGATCGACGTGAACGGCGCGGATGCGCATCCGCTCTACAAATATCTGACCGGCGAAGCGCCTGGCCTCCTGGGGCTCGAAGCCATCAAGTGGAATTTCACCAAATTCCTGATCGGGCGCGATGGTACGGTGCTGAAACGCTATGCGCCGCTGACGAAGCCCGAATCGATCACCGACGATATCGAGAAGGTGCTTTAGTTTCGCCGGCGGTTTTGCTGTCGTCTGAGGTGTCCGGCGTCGAGGGGCAAAGCGTTGAACCTTGACCATGCACGCGCCGGCCGGAAATCGCGCAAAGCTACAAAACCGGCGAGAACAGTCTCGCCACGTGCATCGCAACCCGTCGCCAGGCTGGGGCCTTCCAGAATTCGTCCCGGTTGATCTCGAATGCGTCCTGGAAATCGCGCATCAGCATCGCTTCGACTTCGGCGGCGAAGCCACGGTCGACGGTCAGCACCATGATCTCGAAGTTCAACCTGAACGAGCGGTTATCCAGGTTTGCGCTACCCACTGCCGCCGCGACGCTGTCGATCAGCACGACTTTCTGGTGCAGAAAACCCGGACGGTAGCGAAAGATGCGCACGCCGGCACGCACGGCGTCGTAGGCGTACAGCTTCGACGCTTCGAAGACCACGATATGGTCGCGCCGGCACGGAATCAGGATCCGCACATCCACGCCGCGCATGGCCGCGAGCCGCAACGCGGCGAACACGGCTTCGTCTGGAATCAGATAGGGCGTCGTGATCCAGATGCGCTCGTGCGCGGCGTTGATCGCTTCCACGAAAAAGAGCGAACAGGTTTCCTGTCGGTCGGCAGGCCCGCTTGGGATGACGATGCAATGCATGCCTTCACCGGCGGGAGTGACGGTATCGGCGGCGGGCACGTCGAATTCGGGAACCTGCTGCGTCGCCCAGTACCAGTCTTCGACAAACACGAACTGGATGCACGCGACCGCGGGGCCGCGCACTTCGATATGTGTGTCGCGCCAGGGTGACAGCGGTGGATGGCTGCCGAGATACTCCACGCCCACATTGTGGCCGCCGACAAACGCGCACTCGCCATCGACCACGACGATCTTCCGGTGATTGCGGAAATTGACCTGGAAGCGGTTGACGAATTTCCGGTTCGTGGCGAAAGGATGCACCTCGATGCCACCGGCTCGCAGTGCCGAGGTATACCGGTGCGGCAGATCGAAACTGCCGATGCTGTCGTAGAGAAAGTAGATGCGTACGCCTTGCGCCGCTTTCGCGAGCAGGGCGTCCTTCAGCATTTCACCCAGCGCGTCCGCGCGCACGATGAAGAACTGGACGATCACATATTTTTGCGCCGCCTCGATGGCGTCGAAAATCGCGGCGAACGTCGCTTCGCCGTTGACGAGCGTGCGCACCTGGTTGCCGGGCAGGAATGGCATGCCGCCAAGCCGGGTCAACGAACGGATGACGCGCTGGCCGAGTTCGTCGGTTGGGCGCCCACCGGACGAATCCAGCGCGTCCCATTCCTGCGGGTGCGCGAGCGTGCGAAGCGATTCGTTTTCCAGCCGGCGCGCGTCCGCGTAGCCGCGAAACTTGCTGCGCCCGAGAAACAGGTACGGCACAAGCGTGAAATACGGCATGGCCACGAGCGACACGGCCCAGGCGATCGCGCCTTGCGAGGTACGGGTATAGAGGATGGCGTGGCAGGCAGCGATCACGCCCAGCAGGTGAGCGAGCGCGATCAGACTGCCGACATGAAGCAGGTCGAATTGCATAAGTGTCCGGAATATTCCCGGGGCGCTCCGGGTGGGGCGCCGAGGGCAATTCCGCCATCTTACCGAACCCGGTTGGCGGCCGGTCGGGTTCGTTGCATTCGCATTGATTCAGGCCGGCCGCGCGCGACAAGTGGCGCGCGATCTTGCCACGATCTGCTGAAAAGCGTCAGGACGGAAGGTCGGAAGCCTGGATCAGGAACACGTTGTCGTCGCCGGCGCTTGTCGACAGCCAGACGAGGTCGAGACCGCCAAATGCCGCTTCGACGTTCGCCCGCTCGTTGCCGATTTCGACGACGAGCACGCCTTCGTCGGTGAGCCAGTTACGCGCTTCGGCGATGATGCGACGCACGATGTCCATGCCGTCGGTGCCGCCCGCAAGCGCCATTTCAGGTTCATGTTTGTACTCGGCCGGCAGCGATGTCATCGATTCCGCGTTCACATACGGCGGATTCGTGATGATCACGTCGTAACGGCGCTCGGGCAGCGGTGCGAACAGATCGCCTTCGAAAAGTGCGATACGGTCGTCAAGCTCATATTCCTGCACGTTCTTCGTCGCGACTTCGAGGGCCGGGGCCGACAGGTCGACCGCGTCGATGTCCGCGTTCGGGAACGCGTAAGCGGCAAGAATCGCGAGGCTCGCCGATCCGGTGCACAGTTCGAGGACCGCGCCGACCTGCTCGGGGTCCTCGACGTACGGTTGCAGGCCATCCTGCAGCAGTTCGCCGATAAACGAGCGCGGCACGATGACCCGTTCGTCGACGTGAAAGCGGAAGCCGTGCATCCACGCTTCCTGCGTGATGTACGCGGCGGGCACGCGCTCGACGGCGCGCCGCTCGATCACGCGCAGGATCGTTTCGATCTCCGGTGAGGTCAGCTTCGCGTCGAGGAACGGGTCGAGCAGATCGAGCGGCAGATGCAGCGAGTGCAGGATCAGATACGCGGCTTCGTCGTAGGCGTTTGCCGAGCCGTGTCCAAACGACAGCCCGGCCTGATTGAAGCGGCTGACGGCGAAACGCAGCAGGTCGCGCACGGTGGAGAACGGAAGGGTCATGGTGGTCTCGGGTCAGGCGATCAGTTGTTCGAGCACGCGGCGATACACGTTCTTGAGCGGTTCGACGAAGGCGACTTCGATGTGTTCGTCGATCTTGTGGATGCTGCCGTTCGGCGGCCCGAATTCGACGACCTGGTCGCAGATGCGCGCGATGAACCGGCCGTCGGACGTTCCGCCGGTGGTCGAGAGTTCGGCGGTGACGCCGGTTTCGTCCTTGATGGCACGGCCGAGCGCGTTCGACAGGTCGCCGCGCGGCGTGAGAAAGGGCAGGCCGCTGACGCTCCACTTCAGGTCGTATTCGAGCCCGTGCCGGTCGAGAATGGCGTGCACGCGGCGCTGCAATCCCTCCACTGTGCTCGCCGTCGAGAAACGGAAGTTGAACTGCACGTCGGCGTGGCCCGGAATCACGTTGCTCGCGCCCGTGCCGCCATGGATGTTCGACACCTGCCATGTGGTGGGCGGAAAGTATTCGTTGCCATCGTCCCAGCGTTCAGCGACCAGTTCGGCGAGCGCGGGCGCGAGCAGATGAACCGGATTCTTCGCGAGATGCGGATACGCGATGTGGCCCTGCACGCCCTTCACGACGAGCTTGCCGGACATCGAGCCGCGCCGGCCGTTCTTGACCATGTCGCCTAGCGTTTCGCTCGACGTCGGCTCGCCGACGATGCAGTAATCGAGCCGTTCGCCACGTGCCTGCAGGGCTTCGACGACCTTGATCGTGCCGTCGGTGGCCGGGCCTTCCTCGTCGCTCGTGATGAGGAAGGCGATCGATCCGCGATGTTCAGGATGCGCGGCGACGAATTCCTCGCTCGCCACCACGAAGCCGGCGATCGACGTCTTCATGTCGGCGGCGCCGCGGCCGTACAGCTTGCCGTCGCGATGCGTCGGCTCGAACGGCAGCGACGTCCATTGTTCCAGCGGACCGGTCGGCACCACATCGGTATGGCCGGCGAACGCGAGCAGCTTGCCCGCGGTGCCGTCGACACCGCGTTTCACGGCCCACAGGTTCGTGACGCCGTGCGATTCGATCGTCTCGCATTCAAAGCCGATTGCCGAAAGACGCTCGATGAGCAGGTTCTGGCAATGCTGGTCGTCGGGCGTGACGGATGCGCGCGCGATCAGTTGTTCAGTAAGGGCAAGCGTGCCGGACATGTTGGAACCAACCACCTGGGATGAAAAAATGCCGGCGCGCACGCCGGCAACAACCTGTTTCCATGCGATGGCGTCAAAGAGGCCATCGCGCGAACGTTCAGGCAAAGAGCGTTTCGTACTGCTCCGCGGAAAAGCCGAGCGTCTTGACCCGGCCGTTCACGACCACCACGGGCCGCTTGATCACCGACGGCTTGTGGATCATCAGCGCGATCGCACCCGCTTCGGTATCGGCGGCGGCCTTCATGCTGTCGGACAGCGCGCGCCACGTCGTGCCGCGCCGGTTCAGCAACGCATCGAGCGACACGTCCTTGAGCCAGTCCTGCACGAGCGGCGCGGTGACGCCCGCTTTCTTGAAGTCGTGGAATTCGAACTCGACGCCGTGCTCCTCGAGCCACACGCGGGCCTTCTTCACGGTGTCGCAGTTCGGGATGCCGTAGACGACAGTTTTGTTGGCGCGAGCCATCAATCGCCTCGCAGCAGCTCGTTGAGGCCGACCTTGGCGCGCGTCTTGGCATCGACCTTCTTGACGATGACCGCGCAGTACAGGCTGTGCGAACCGTCCTTCGAAGGCAGGTTGCCCGCGACGACCACCGAGCCCGCCGGAATGCGCCCATACGTGACTTCACCGGTTTCGCGGTCGTAAATCTTCGTGCTCTGGCCGAGGTACACGCCCATCGAGATCACCGAGTTTTCCTCGACGATCACGCCTTCGACGACTTCCGAGCGCGCGCCGATGAAGCAGTTGTCCTCGATGACGACCGGGTTGGCCTGCAGCGGCTCCAGCACGCCGCCGATGCCGACGCCACCCGAAAGGTGCACGTTCTTGCCGATCTGCGCGCACGAGCCGACGGTCGCCCACGTGTCGACCATCGTGCCTTCATCGACGTACGCGCCGATGTTCACGTACGACGGCATCAGCACGACGTTCTTCGCGATGAACGAGCCACGGCGCGCGATGGCGGGCGGCACGACGCGAAAGCCGCCGGCAGCGAAATCTTCAGCGGTGTAGTTCGCGAACTTCGACGGCACTTTGTCGTAGAACTGCGAGTAGCCGCCGGCCGGTTGCGGCACGTTGTCCTCGAGGCGGAACGACAGCAGCACGGCTTTTTTCAGCCACTGGTTGACGGTCCAGTCGCCATCCTTCTTTTCGGCGACGCGCAGCGCGCCTTTGTCGAGCTGCTCGATGGCATGCGTGACGGCATCACGCACTTCGGCGGGCGCGGCCTTCGGCGACAGCTCGGCGCGGTTTTCCCAGGCGTTATCGATGATCTGCTGAAGTTGTTGCGACATGTTCGTGATTTCTGAAGAGTGGAAAGCGGGTGAAGAGGCCGGCGGCCGGCTGAAAGCGGTTCGCGGCGCGTCAGCGCGCCAGCGAACGGCAAAAATCGACGATCCGCTGCGCGCCTTCGGTGCATTCGTCGACACCGGCGACGAGCGCGAGGCGCACGAAATCGCGACCGGGATTCGTGCCTTGCGCGGTGCGGGCGAGGAACGATCCGGGCAGAACCGTCACATTATAGTCGGCGTACAGGCGCCGGGCGAAGTCAGTATCCGAAAGGCCAGTGCGCGAAACGTCCACCCACAGGTAGAACGCGGCATCCGGCAGACGCACGTCGAGCACGCCGGCGAGCATCGGCGTCACGGTGGAGAACTTCTGCACGTACTTCGCGCGGTTCTCGCGCACGTGCGTCTCGTCGTTCCAGGCGGCGATGCTGGCACTCTGGTAGACGGTCGAGAGCGCGGCGCCGTGATACGTGCGGTACAGCAGGAACTGCTTCAGGATCGCCGCGTCGCCCGCGACGAAGCCCGAGCGCATGCCCGGCACATTCGAGCGCTTGGACAGGCTCGAGAGCATGACAAGCCGCTCGAAGCCGCGGCCGAGCCGGTGCGCGGCTTCGAGGCCGCCGAGCGGCGGCTTTGCTTCGTCGAAATAGATCTCGGAATAGCATTCGTCGGACGCAATCACGAAGCCGTACCGGTCCGACAGCGCGAACAGTTCTCGCCAGTCGTCGAGCGTGAGCACGGCGCCCGTCGGATTGCCCGGCGAGCACACGTACAGGAGCTGCGTGCGTGCCCAGATGTCTGCGGGAATGGCCGCGTAGTCGCAGGCGAAGTTACGCGCTGGATCGCTGTTCGCGAAGTATGGCTGGGCGCCGGCCAGGAGCGCCGCGCCCTCGTAAATCTGGTAGAACGGGTTTGGGCAGAGTACGATCGCGGGCTCGCCACCGATCTTTTTCGATGGATCGATCACCGTCTGCGCGAGCGCGAAAAGCGCCTCGCGTGAGCCTGCGACGGGCAACACCTGCGTCAGCGGGTCGACGGCCGGCAGGTCGTAACGCCGCGCGATCCAGCGGGCGATCGATTCGCGCAGCGCCGGCGCACCGAGCGTCGCCGGGTACGAAGCGAGACCGCCGAGCGATTCGACGACGGCGTCGCGGATCAGCGCGGGCGTGGGGTGTTTCGGCTCACCGATGCCAAAGCTGATGTGCGCGAGACCGGCGGGCGGCGTGACGTCCTGGAAAAGCGCGCGCAGCTTTTCGAACGGATAGGGCTGGAGAGAGTCGAGTAGCGGGTTCACTGGGCGGATCGAGCCTGGTCGAAGACGGACAAACACAGATGAAGGCGGCGCGCGGCGACATCCTGAAGACGGGATCGGACGACCGGCGGCGAGCACTGGATTATAGCGTGCCGAGGAGCCTCCGGGCCCGGCGCGCACGGCGATCGGCAGGGGGCGCATCCTCGCGGACACGCCAGACAGGAGGCGGGATGCAGGCAGTAACAGACGAAGGACGGAACCCGTGGCGGCAAGGCGCGCGGCAGCAGGCGCCCCAGCGGGGACCGCGCGATGAATAGCGGGCTCCGGAACAGCTGGTCGACCGGCTGGCCGACGCTCGCAATCATGCTGGGCGCGTCGGTCTGGGGTCTGATCTGGTATCCGCTGCGCATGCTCGCCGCGCTGGGCGTGTCCGGCACGGCGGCGAGCGCATTGACGAGCGGTGCCGGGTGCCTCTTCGTGCTGCTCCTGCGTCGTCGCGCGATCGCGACGGTCCGGTGGCACTGGCTGCTGCCGGCGCTGGCACTGGCCGCCGGCGTGACGAACCTCGGCTTCGTATGGGGGTCCATTCACGGCGAAGTAATGCGCGTGCTGCTGCTGTTCTATCTCACGCCCGCATGGACCGCGCTCTTCGCGCACTTCATCCTGCACGAACGGCTGACGTGGTCGGGCGCGGCGCTCGCCGCGCTGTCGCTGGCGGGCGCGATGATGATGCTGTGGTCTCCGCAACCCGGCATTCCGATGCCGGGCAACCTGGCCGAATGGGCGGGGCTGGCGGGCGGCATGGGCTTCGCGATGAGCAACGTGCTGATTCTGAAGGCAAGCCGCGTGCTGCCCGACATGAAGCCCGAAATGCGCACGGCGACGATCTTCGGCGGGGCGGCGATCTTCAGTTCATTCGCGTCGTTTTTCGAGGCGATGCCGGCGCCGCCGGCGGCCTCCCATCTCGCAACCGCTGCGTTGCTCGTATTGGGCCTTGGGTTCGTGCTGGGCTCCAACAACATGCTGGTGCAATACGGGCTCGCGCGCGTGCCGGCCAATCGCGCGTCGATCATCATGCTGTTCGAGATCGTGATCACGGCACTGTCCGCGTGGCTCTTCGCCGGCGAGACGCCCGGTCCGCGCGAATGGGCGGGCGGCGCGTGCATCGTGCTGGCGTCAGCGTTGTCGAGCTGGGTACATCGCACGAAAGCAAAACCGCCTGCTGGCACGCACTCCGACCCGGACCGTAAGGATCGGGAACGCGCGATGGTATGATTGCCCCTGCCTGTCGGGACGCGCTTGACTGCGTGTCGCCGGCCCGAGTACCGCGGTGGTTCCGCGTGCCGTCCGGCAAGGTTCGCCGACGGTGCCCGGGAACAGTGCGGTCCGATCCAATTTTCCCTTTTCAATCAGCGATATCGCCGTGCGTCTGACCTCGATCAAACTCGCTGGCTTCAAATCTTTCGTCGACCCCACGCATTTCCAGGTTCCAGGCCAGCTCGTCGGCGTGGTGGGTCCGAACGGTTGCGGCAAATCCAATATCATCGATGCCGTGCGCTGGGTGCTCGGCGAATCGCGCGCTTCCGAGCTGCGCGGTGAATCGATGCAGGACGTCATCTTCAATGGCTCGACGGCGCGCAAGCCGGGTAGCCGCGCCAGCGTCGAACTGATCTTCGACAATGCCGACGGCCGTGCGGCCGGCCAGTGGGGCCAGTATGCCGAGATCGCCGTCAAGCGCGTGCTGACGCGCGACGGCACGTCGAGCTACTACATCAACAACCTGCCGGCGCGCCGGCGCGACATCCAGGACATCTTCCTCGGTACCGGTCTCGGTCCGCGCGCGTACGCGATCATCGGGCAGGGCATGATCGCGCGGATCATCGAGGCGAAGCCGGAAGAGCTGCGCGTGTTCCTCGAAGAAGCCGCGGGTGTGTCGAAGTACAAGGAGCGGCGCCGCGAGACGGAAAGCCGTCTGCACGACACGCGCGAGAATCTGACGCGCGTCGAGGACATCGTGCGCGAACTCGGCGCGAACCTCGAAAAACTCGAGGCGCAGGCGGTGGTGGCCACGAAGTTCAAGGAACTGCAGGCCGACGGCGAAGAGAAACAGCGACTTCTCTGGCTCTTGCGCAAGAACGAGGCTGGCGGCGAGCAGGAACGCCAGCAGCGCGCCATCGAGCAGGCCCAGATCGATCTGGAAGCGCACACCGCGAAGCTGCGCGAAGTCGAGGCGCAACTGGAGACGCTGCGGGTTGCGCACTACTCGGCGAGCGACGCGATGCAGGGCGCCCAGGGCGCGCTCTACGAAGCGAATGCCGAGGTGAGCCGCCTCGAAGCGGAAATCCGCTTCATCGTCGAGTCGCGCAACCGCGTGCAGGCGCAGATCGCCGCGCTGACCGCGCAGCGTGAGCAGTGGCAGTCGCAGGCGCAGAAGGCGCAGGACGATCTCGAGGACGCGGAAGAACAGCTGGCCGTCGCGGAAGAAAAAGCCGCCGTGGCCGAAGACGAAGCGGCTGCAAAGCACGATGCGATGCCGGCGCTCGAAGCCCGCTGGCGCGATGCGCAGACGCAGCTGAACGAAGAGCGCGGCGGCATCGCGCAGACCGAACAGGCGCTCAAGCTCGAAGCCGCGCATCAACGTAACGCCGACCAGCAACTGCAGCAGTTGCAGCAGCGTCACGAGCGACTGAAGCAGGAATCGGGCGGCCTTGATGCGCCGGACGAAGCGCAGCTCGAAGAGCAGCGCATGCAGCTCGCCGAGCACGAGGAAATCCTCGCCGAAGCCCAGGCGCGTCACGCCGATGCGCAGGAAACGCTGCCGCGTCTGGATGGCGAACGTCGTGCCGCGCAGGAACGTGTGCAGGCGGAGAGCGCGCAGATTCACCAGCTCGAAGCGCGGCTTGCCGCGCTCAAGCAGCTTCAGGAAAACGTGCAGACCGAAGGCAAGATCCAGCCGTGGCTCGACAGGCACGAACTGGGCGCGCTGCCGCGTCTGTGGAAGAAGCTGCACGTCGAGGCGGGCTGGGAAACGGCGCTCGAATCGGTGCTGCGTGAGCGGCTTGCGGCGCTCGAAATCTCGAATCTCGACTGGGTCAAGGCATTCGCGACGGACGCGCCGCCCGCGAAGCTCGCGTTCTACGCACCGCCGGCTGCCGGACAGCCGGGCGACGCGCCGTCGACGCTGCGCCCGCTGCTCTCGCTCGTGCGTATCGACGACGCCGGTTTGCGCGCGGTGCTCACCGACTGGCTCGGTCAGGCGTTCGTCGCCGACGATCTCGCGCAGGCGCTCGCGATGCGCTCGCAACTGCCGGCTGGCGGTGCGTTTGTCGTGAAAGCCGGTCACGTCGTGACGCGGGTCGGCGTGCAGCTGTACGCGGCCGATTCCGAACAGGCCGGCATGCTGGCCCGTCAGCAGGAAATCGAGAACCTGACGCGCCAGGTGCGCGCCCAGGCGCTCCTCGCCGACGAAGCGAAGGCTGCCGCGATCCGCGCGGAAGCCGCGCACACACAGGCATCGCAGGCACTATCGGACGTGCGCTCGCAGGCTGAGCGCGCGACGCAGCGCGTGCATGCACTGCAGATGGACGTGCTCAAGCTCACACAGGCGCACGAGCGCTACACGCAGCGCAGCACGCAGATCCGCGAGGAACTGGAAGAGATCACCGCGCAGATCGAGGAACAGCGCGCGTTGCGTGGCGAATCGGAAGCGAATTTCGAACGTCACGACACGCAGCTCGCCGAACTCCAGGCACGGTTCGAAGACAACCAGCTCGCGTTCGAAGCACTCGATGAAGCGCTGACCGCGGCACGCGCACAGTCGCGCGATCTCGACCGCGCCGCCACCGACGCGCGCTTTGCCGCGCGCAACATGGCGAACCGGATCGACGAACTGAAGCGCAGCATCCAGGTGGCGCACGAGCAGAGCGAGCGCGTCGCCGCTTCGCTGGAAGATGCACGTGCCGAACTCGAAACGATCAACGAGCAGACCGCGCACACCGGCCTGCACGACGCGCTGGAGTTGCGTGCGGCGAAAGAAGAGTTGCTCCACGCCGCCCGTCTCGAACTCGACGACCTGACCGCTAAGCTGCGTTCCGCCGACGAAACCCGTCTCACCGCCGAACGTGCGCTGCAACCGCTGCGCGACCGCATTACCGAACTGCAGTTGAAGGAACAGGCGGCGCGCCTGAACGGCGAACAGTTCGTCGAACAGCTGGCCGCCGCGGGCGTGGACGAAGCCGAGTTGCAGGCCAAACTCACGCCGGACATGAAGCCGTCGTATCTGCAGGGCGAAGTCACGCGCCTGAACAACGCCATCGCGGCGCTCGGACCGGTGAACATGGCGGCGCTCGACGAACTGAAGACCGCGAGCGAGCGCAAGACGTTCCTCGATGCGCAGTCGGCCGATCTGAACAACGCCATCGAAACGCTCGAAGACGCAATCCGCAAGATCGACCAGGAAACCCGCACGTTGCTGCAGGGCACGTTCGACGAGGTCAACCGGCATTTTGGCGAACTGTTCCCGCGTCTTTTCGGCGGCGGCCAGGCGAAGCTCATCATGACTGGCGACGAAATTCTCGACGCCGGTGTGCAGGTGATGGCGCAACCGCCGGGCAAGAAGAATTCGACCATTCATCTGCTCTCGGGCGGTGAAAAGGCACTGACGGCGACGGCGCTCGTGTTCGCGATGTTCCAGCTGAATCCGGCCCCGTTCTGTCTGCTGGACGAAGTGGATGCACCGCTCGACGATGCGAACACCGAACGTTTCGCGAACCTCGTGCGCGCGATGTCCGTCAAGACGCAGTTCCTCTTCATCTCGCACAACAAGATTGCGATGGAAATGGCGCAACAGCTGATCGGCGTGACCATGCAGGAGCAGGGCGTGTCGCGGATCGTCGCGGTCGACATGGAAACGGCCGCGGGCTTCGCGCAGAATATCGTTTGACCCGAAGAACGAATCGAGCAGACGGCGCGCGCCTGCACGCCACGCAGCGGCGTCTGGCCGCGCGAGGCAGACGCGGCCGGCTGCATCGCAGACAAAAGAATTGCTGATGGAGCATGCATGGACGAGTTGACACTCGGTTTGATCGGCGCCGGCGCCGTGGTGGTCGGGGGCGTGGTGGTCTACAACGCGTGGCAGGGCGCGAAGGTACGCCGTCGTATGCCGCGCCCCATGCCGCCTGAAACCGCCGAAACGTCCGTACGCGACGACGAAAAAGAGCAGAGCCCGTTCATCGAACCCGCGCGACCGGCCACACGCCGCGAGCCCTCGCTTGGCGATCCGGCGGATGCCGCCTCGGCCTCGCGCGTCGAGCCGAGTTTCGGCGGAGCGGGCGTCGCGCCGCTCGATACGCCGGTCGACATCCAGGCCGAAACGACGACACCAAACGGTTATCCCGAACCGGACGAAACCGGTGCTTTTGCGCCTGCCGGCGCGGCTGGCCAGGAGCCGGTCGAGCCGATTCTGCCTGCGGCCACGACGATTTCCCCGGCGCCGCCGGCTATCGTGGATCGCCGTATCGATTGCATCGTGCCGATCCGGCCGGCCGGCCCCGTTGCGGGCGACAAGATTATTCCGCTGGCCCAGCGCCTGCGGCGCGCGGGCAGCAAGCCGGTTCACATCGAAGGCAAGCCGGAAGGTGGCGGCGCGTGGGAGTTGCTGCAGAACGGCGCCCGCTACGAAGAACTGCGCGCGGCGGCGCAACTCGCGAATCGCAGCGGCCCGCTCAACGAACTGGAGTTTTCCGAGTTCGTGACGGGCGTACAGCAGTTCGCGGACGCGATCGACGCCTCTCCCGAATTTCCCGACATGCTGGAAACGGTCGCGATGGCACGCGAACTCGACGGCTTCGCTGCACAATGCGACGCCCAGCTGTCGATCAACGTGATGTCCGACGGCGCGCCGTGGTCCGCGAACTACGTGCAGGCCGTGGCTTCGCAGGACGGTCTGCTGCTCTCTCGCGACGGCACACGCTTCGTCAAGCTTGATGCCAGGCAGAGCCCGGTGTTCATGCTCCAGTTCGGCGACACGAATTTCCTGCGCGACGACCTCACGTACAAGGGCGGCCAGATGATCACGCTGGTACTCGACGTGCCGGTCGCCGACGAGGATATCCTGCCGTTCCGCCTGATGTGCGATTACGCGAAGTCACTGTCCGAGCGCATTGGCGCGCGGGTCGTCGACGATCAACGCCGGCCGTTGCCGGAAAGCGCGCTGCTCGCCATCGAAAAGCAGTTGATGACGCTGTATGCTCGCCTCGAACAGGCCGGCATCCCGGCGGGCTCGCCGGCCACGCGCCGTCTTTTCAGTCAGTAAGCCTGTCGCTGTCGTCCGGCTCGCGTTTCATCGCCCTGCCGTGCAACACCCTCGACGTGTTGCACGGCAGCGGCCCGACGATCCATCCGTTTCAGTTCACCTCCTTTGGCCATTTCGCGCCGTCGATCCACATCTTGATCGCTGCAACGACGGATGCGTCCTGGCCGTTGAAGCCGTGATGCGCCATCGCCTTGCAGGGGTTGCCGCTCGCGTCGCCGCCGCTCACGGTGATGAGGTCGTGGCCGCGGGCAATGCGTTTTGCCGCGTCGAACGAGCAGAGAAAGCACGCGTCGTCGACGTGATGCACGAATAGCTGACGTGCGTGGATCGCGTTGTAGTCGAAACCGGCAAGCGGCAGCGCCTGGCCGCGCGAAGGGCTGCTGAGCGTCGACGTATGGACGACCGCTTGCCAGGTGTTGCTGAGAACCCGCCCGGCGAACGCCGTCGAAATCGTGCCCCGGCTCGTGCCGACGAGAACGAGGTTCGCATCCGGAAAGCGATGCTTCAGGTCAGCGGCGATCCGCGCGATATCCTGCGTGTGACGCGACGACGCCCGGAAACTGTCGGTATAACCGTCGGGTAGATCGGAGGGCGAGTCTACGATTGCCGTAGCGAAGCGATCATCGACGATCAGACCACGTGCGCGAACCAGAAAATTGTTCTTCTCCCGCATCGTGATCTCGCCGTCTGCTTTCTGTCTGAGATCCAGCCTGCCATCGCCGCCAGGCATCATGACGAGTACCCACGCGGGTTTGCTGCCATCTTTCTGGGTGAGCAGACAGGCGATCGACTGACCGCCCGAAAGGGGGACGCTCACGACCTGCTCGCGCGCGAGCACCGGCAAGACGTGCAGCGCCACGAACATCGCGCATAGCGTTCGCAACAGCCTGGCCATGTACGGCACGTGGCTGGTGCGCAAGTGAAAAGATGACATGACTTCTCCTGCAATCGATGCGCCAGGTGTGCGGCGCAAGAACGTGATAGGGCTGCAGCCGCCAGGTTCGCATCCGGTCGCGCCTGTGTCAACGCGTTGCAATGCACGTTGACCAACTAGCCAGGAGGAAGCGGGGGGCGACTGCTGCATCTGCACGAAGCTGGCCGTTCGGACGATGCCATGAGCGACGCTTCCTGCGATAATCTGGCGTCTGAGATTCTTCTGAGAACCCGTCCATAGCATGGCTCGAACTTCCGTCCCTGATCCAGCAGTCACGTCGCCGGCCGGGCAGGCCGCATGGTTGCGCGCCGAACTTGAACGCGCGAACCATGCGTACTACGTGCTCGACCAGCCGGACCTGCCGGACGCCGAATACGACCGGCTCTTCAAGGCGCTGCAGCAGATCGAATCCGAACATCCGGACCTGATCACGCCGGATTCACCGACGCAGCGCGTCGGTGGCGAGGTCGCACGTGGCTTTGAGCCGGTCGTGCATTCGATGCCGATGCTTTCGCTGAACAACGGCTTCGCTGACGAAGACATCGCCGCGTTCGACAAACGCGTGTCCGACATGCTCGGCGTGGCGCCGGTCGATTATGCATGCGAACTCAAGTTCGACGGGCTCGCCATTTCGCTGCGTTATGTCGACGGCCGCTTCGTGCAGGCGTCGACACGCGGCGACGGCGAAACGGGCGAGGATGTGACCGAGAACATCCGGACGGTTCGCTCGATTCCGCTTACGCTAAAGGGCAAACGCATACCCGGGGTGCTGGACGTTCGCGGCGAAGTGCTGATGTTTCGCCGCGACTTCGAGCGCCTGAACGCACGGCAGCGCGAAGCGGAACAGCGCGAATTCGCGAATCCGCGCAACGCCGCGGCCGGCAGCCTGCGCCAGCTCGATCCGAAAATCACCGCGCAGCGGCCGTTGTCGTTCTTCGCGTACGGCATCGGCGTGCTCGAAGATATGGAAATGCCGGCAACCCATAGTGCGCTGCTCGACTGGTATGGCGAACTGGGCCTGCCGGTGAATCCGGAACGGGCTGTGGTGAAGGGCGTGGAAGGGCTGCTGGCGTTCTTCCATGCTGTCGGCGAAAAGCGGGATGCGCTGCCGTACGACATCGATGGCGTCGTGTACAAGGTCAACAATCGCGAAGAGCAGGACCGGCTCGGTTTCGTGTCGCGCGCGCCGCGCTTCGCGCTTGCACACAAGTTCCCGGCGCAGGAAGCGCTCACGAAGCTTCTGGCGATCGATGTTCAGGTCGGGCGCACAGGCGCGATCACGCCGGTTGCCAGGCTGGAGCCCGTGTTCGTCGGCGGCGCGACCGTGACGAACGCGACGCTGCACAACGAAGACGAAGTGCGTCGCAAGGACATCCGCATCGGCGACACGGTCGTGGTGCGCCGTGCGGGCGACGTCATTCCCGAGGTGGTGAGCGCGTTGCTCGACCGGCGTCCGGCCGACGCGCGCGAGTTCGTGATGCCGACGCAGTGTCCGGTCTGCGGTTCCGCGATCGAGCGTCTGCCGGAAGAAGTGATCGCGCGGTGCAGTGGTGGGCTTTTTTGTCCCGCGCAGCGCAAGCAGGCGCTGTGGCACTTCGCGCAACGCCGCGCGCTCGATATCGACGGCCTGGGGGAAAAGATCATCGATCAGCTGGTCGAACAGAATCTGGTTCGCACGCCTGCCGATCTGTTCAACCTCGGATTCTCGACGCTCGCCGCGCTCGATCGTTTCGCGGACAAGTCCGCGCAAAACCTGCTGGATTCCCTGGAAAAAGCCAGGCACACTACGCTCGCCCGCTTCATCTATGCGCTGGGTATCCGGCATGTCGGTGAATCGACCGCGAAGGACCTGGCAAAGTATTTTGGCTCGCTCGATCCGGTCATGAACGCGTCGGTCGAAGAACTGCTTGAAGTCAACGACGTCGGGCCGGTTGTCGCCGAAGCGCTTCATCAGTTCTTCGCTGAAGAGCACAATCGCACGGTGATTGAACAGTTGCGGGCCCCGGGCCGCGTGACATGGCCGGAAGGGCCGCCGGCACCGAAGGCGCCGCAGGGCGTGCTGGCGGGCAAGACCGTCGTGCTGACGGGCACACTGCCCACACTCGCGCGTGACGACGCGAAAGAAATGCTGGAGGCGGCCGGCGCGAAAGTGGCCGGTTCGGTGTCGAAAAAAACCGACTACGTGGTCGCCGGCGCGGAAGCGGGCAGCAAGCTCGCGAAGGCCGAGGAACTCGGCATTCCCGTACTCGACGAAGAAGGTATGCGCAAGCTTCTGGAGGGGCACCTGACATGATTCGTGAAATCCTCAAGATGGGCGATCCGCGTCTTCTACGCATCGCCGCACCGGTCGATCGTTTCGATACGCCCGCTCTGCATGACCTCGTGAAGGATATGTTCGACACGATGCACGACGCGAACGGCGCAGGGCTCGCCGCGCCGCAGATTGGCGTCGACCTGCAGGTTGTGATCTTCGGATTCGGGCGTAACGAACGTTACCCGGACGCGCCCTCCGTGCCGGAAACGGTGCTCATCAATCCGACCATTTCGCCGGTATCGCAGGATATGGAGGAAGGCTGGGAAGGGTGCCTGTCCGTGCCGGGATTGCGCGGCGCCGTGAGCCGGTTCACGATGATCCGGTATCAGGGTTTCGACCAGTTCGGCAAACCGATCGATCGTGTCGCGGAGGGGTTTCACGCCCGAGTCGTTCAGCACGAATGCGATCACCTGATCGGCAAGCTCTATCCGATGCGGATCAACGATTTCTCGAAGTTTGGCTTCACTGAAGTACTGTTTCCTGGGCTTGATCCGAACAGCGACGATTGAGCCGTTAGCCGTGAAAGGTGCGACCGGTGTGACCGATCGCGCACCGCAATGGAAAACGCCCGCGGATGCGGGCGTCCCTGCCTTTCGGTCCGGCCTGAGCCGGACACTGGCACGTATTCCTGTGATGTCAGTACCTCAGAACGATTCTTCAGTGTCCAGATAGCGCCATTGTCCCTGGGGCAACGCGCCGAGTTGAACACGGCCCATTCGAACGCGCTTTAGTCCGACGACGTTCAGTCCAACCAGTTCGCACATACGACGGATCTGGCGTTTCTTGCCTTCGCGCAACACAAAGCGGAGTTGCTCGCCGTTTTGCCAGCTCACCATGGCGGGCTTGAGTGGCACGTCGTCGAGCGACAGGCCGTGTCGCAATGTTGCGAGGCTTTCTGGCGGGAAACTCTGATCAATATCGGTTGCCTGGTCGCCGTAAGTCACGCGGACCAGGTATTCCTTGTCGATATCCGAGTTTTCGCCGATCAATTGCCGCGCGACGCGACCATCCTGCGTCAGGACCAGCAGGCCGGTGGAGTCGATGTCGAGGCGTCCCGCAGGTGCCAGCGCACGCAGTTGCATACCCGAGAAGCGGATTCCCGAGCGGTCGCCTTCCCAGTGATTTTCGGGCGTGATGAGCGTGATGGCCGGCAGATAGCCGTCCTCGGCCTGGCCCGACACAAAACCAACCGGCTTGTGCAGCAGGATCGTGACCTGTTTTGCCTGCTCGGCCCGGGCTGCCGGGTCGATTTCGATCTGTTGCTCCGGAAGCACCTTCGTGCCGAGCGTGTCGATCCGGACGCCATCCACGATCACCCAGCCTTTTTCGATCCATTCGTCCGCTTCGCGTCGCGAGCACAGGCCGAGTTCCGACATCCGTTTCGACAGCCGCAGCGAGCCCGGTTGATCGTTGTGATGATCGTCAGACGCGGTCTCGCGAGCTTCGGCTGCGCGTGCCGGTTTGGCGTCGACGGTTGCCGGACGCCGCGCGGGTCGTTCTTCGCGCGCAGGGCGCCCGGCGCGGTCCGCATAGGTGCTTTTTACAGGTCTCGCGAAAGCCCGCTCGCCGCTTTCGCCCGCGCCGCGTTCTTTCGCGAATGCGGGGCGTTCGGTGCTGCCGCTGCGGGGAGGACGCCCGGCGTCACGTCGTGTGCCGGGGGCACCCCGATCGGCGCCAGGGTGGGGACGAGCAGCGTCGGTGCGTTCGCGCGCATCGTCGCGCTCACGTCGCGGTGGGCCGCCACGGGCGCCTGTATCCGCGGGACGTGCCGCTGCACCGTATGGCCGGCGTGTGCCTTCTTCACGCGGCGCGCGAGGTGCGCGCTCGCTGTCGAAACGTTGCGGCGCGCGTTCGCCGCCAGCACGTTCGCCTTCCGCGCGACGCGGCGGACGGTCGCTACGCTCGCGGTTACCTTCGAACGAACGTGGCGGCCGTTCGCCTTCAGCACGACGCGGTGGACGGTCGCTACGCTCGCGGTTGCCTTCGAACGAACGTGGCGGCCGTTCGCCTTCAGCACGACGCGGCGGGCGGTCACTACGATCGCGGTTACCTTCGAACGAACGAGCCGGGCGGTCACCTTCAGCCCGACGCGGCGCCGCGCCACCCGGACCATCGCGTCGCGGCGGCCGTTCGCCGCTGGCGCGACGGTCATTCCGCTCACCGCCGCCCGACCGTTCGCGCGTCGATGCGCCTTCCGGTCGAGCCGGCCGCGGTCCGGTCGACGGACGCCCGCCGGTGCCCGGCGCACGTTTGCCGCCGGCAGGGCCGGCCCCGGCAAAAGAGCGCTTTGCCGCGCCCCCGGAAGACGGTCCGCCGCGGCGCTCGCCTGCCCCCGCGTCGTCGCTGTTGCGTTTGCCCAGCATCGACGTCGGCTTGGGTCCAACCGGCTTGGATTTGCTACGCGCCGCGGCGCTGCCCGAACGAACGGGAGCCCGATCGGCACTTGCCGGCCGCGGGTGCCTGGCTGTCAGTTTGACTCGCATGAAATCTCACACTGCGATCGCGCGCAGCAGTTCGGTCTCGACCTGAATTTGCAGGCGGTTGTCCGAGAGGCCGTGGCCGTCCAGCAGGAACACGTCCTCGACACGTTCGCCGAGGGTGTTGATCCGCGCCGCATGGACGCCGACCCGATGTTCCGCCAGCACGCGCGCGATCGAATAAAGAAGGCCTGGCCGGTCGTTCGCGGACACGGACAGGATGTAGTACTGGCCGCGCTCGTCGGCCCGAAGATCGACACGCGGCGTAACCGGGAAGGTCCGCGACAGACGCGACAGGCGCCCCTTCGACGGTTCTGGCAGCAACGGACCTTCGCCCGACAGCCGGGCGCACAGTTGCTGTTCCACCAGATTGGCGATGTCCCGATAATGCACGTCTTCCTCGGTGTGCGCGACGAGGAAGTTGTCGAGTGCGTATCCGTGGCGCGTCGTACTGACCCGCGAATCCAGCACCGACAGTGCATTGCGGTCGAAATACGCGCAGATCGCCGCGAACAGGTCAGGGCGGTCCTTCACGTACACGAGCACCTGAAGCCCCGCACCGATCGGCGACGGCCGGGCCCGGACGATCGGTGTGGGCGTTTCGACGTGCCGGTACAGCACACGCGTTTGCCACGCGATGTCAGCCGCGTCGTGACGCAGGAAGTAACCCACATCGAGCTTGTCCCACAGCGCCCGCTGGGCGTTTTCCGGAACGGTTTCGAGACGCAGCAGCGAAAGCGCCTGCTCCTGCCGCGATTTCAGTTCGGAATGCGCATCGGGACGCGCCCCACCGAGCACGGCCAGCGTGGCCCGGTACAGGTCTTCGAGCAACTTGCCTTTCCATGCGTTCCATACTTTCGGGCTCGTGCCACGAATGTCGGAAACGGTCAGCAGGTAAAGCGCGGTCAGCCACCGTTCGGAACCGACGAGGGCGGCAAATGTCTTGATCACCTCTGGATCGCTCGTGTCCTGCTTCTGCGCGACCTGACTCATGGTCAGATGCTGCTGGACGAGCCACACAACCAGCTTGCCATCGTCACCGCCGATGCCGTGATCGCGGCAGAAGCGGCGTGCATCAGCCATGCCGAGCGTCGAATGGTCGCCGCCGCGCCCCTTGGCGATATCGTGGAACAGCGCGGCCACGTAAAGCACGTAGGGCCGCTCGAAGTTCGCGATCAGCTGGCTGCAGAACGGGTACTCGTGCGCGTGTTCGGCCACGGAGAAGCGGCGCAGATTGCGCAGTACCATCAGGATATGCTGGTCGACCGTATAGACGTGATACAGGTCGTGCTGCATCTGTCCGACGATGCGCCGGAAATTCAACAGGTAGCGCCCAAGCACGCTGGTCTGGTTCATCAGGCGCATTGCATGCGTCAAGCCTTCCGGCTGCTTCAGGATATCGAGGAAGAGTCGCCGGTTTTCGGGATCCCGCCGCCAGTGCTGGTCCATCATCTCGCGCGCATTGTAGAGCGCGCGCAGCGTGCGGGCGGACAGGCCCTTCACGCCAGGCGTTTTCTCGTACAGCAGAAAAGCCTCGAGGATTGCGTTCGGCTTACGCTCGAAAACGTCGTCCGTGGCAATTTCCAGCATGCCCTGTTTTTCGACGAAACGATCGGACAAGACCCGGGTGATGTTGCTTGTTTTCGGAAAAAGCTGCGCCTCGATGTTCTGGATCAGAATCGTCGCAAGCTGCGTGACAGCCTTGGCCGCCCAGTAATAGCGGCGCATCAGCTGTTCGCTGGCGCGCTTCGTGGCGGTCGCCTTGTAACCGAAGCTCTCCGCGACCGGATTCTGCAGGTCGAACACCAGGATGTCCTGGCGACGTCCGGCAATGATGTGCAAACGGGCCCGCAGTGTTTTCAGAAAACCTTCGTTACGGCGCAACTCGCGTGCTTCACGCCCGGTAATCAGGCCGCGCGCATCCAGCTCGCGCCAGCTGCTGCCCAATTGCGCTGCCTGCGTGACCCACAGGATCAGTTGCAGATCGCGCAGGCCGCCGGGGCTTTCCTTGATGTTCGGCTCGAGTGCGTACGGCGTGTCCTGGTACCGGGCGTGACGCTGACGCATCTCCAGCACCTTGGCCTGGAAAAACGCGCGTGGGTCGAGGGCGTCGCGGTAGCGCTGCGAGAAATCTTCGAAGAGCGCCGTGCTACCCGCGATCCGGCGTGCTTCGAGCAGTGCTGTGCGGACCGTGATGTCGTTGGCCGCTTCGTCGAGACATTGCGAAACAGTGCGCACGCTGCTGCCGAGTTCGAGGCCCAGGTCCCACGCAAGCCCGATGAAGCGCTCTATACGTGCTTCCAGATGCGGGACCGGTTCGTCCGGCAGGAGGACGAGGATGTCGATATCCGAATGAGGCGCCAGTTCGCCGCGACCGAAGCCGCCCACGGCGACCAGCGCCAGCGACCCGGGCAGCTCGCAGGCATTCCAGGCGCCTGTCAGCGCGCTGTCGGTGAGGCGCGCGAGCGAGCGCATCAGCGAGTCGACGTTGGCCGCTGACCGGAAACGCTCCAGTAACAAAGCTTTGGCCACCTTGTAGTCCGCCCGTAGCGACGAGGCATGGGTTAGCGCGACAGCTGGAACACTCATGGGCGACCGGGTCAGGAGATCGAGGGACCGTTCAGGCGGTGGCGGCGGCGAGAGCCGGGCGGGCAGGCGTGCCGACGGAGACCGTCAGCACTTCATAACCTGTTTCCGTGACCAGTATCGTGTGCTCCCATTGTGCCGACAGGCTGCGGTCTTTCGTTTTCACGGTCCACTGGTCAGGCATCGTGCGGATATCGCGACGACCGGCGTTGATCATCGGCTCGATCGTGAAAATCATGCCTTTTTGCAGCTCGATGCCGGTGCCGGGGCGCCCGTAATGCAGGATCTGCGGATCGTCGTGGAAAACCTGGCCGATGCCGTGACCGCAGTATTCCCGCACGACGCTATAACCCTGCGCCTCGGCGTGCCGCTGGATCGCATGGCCGATATCGCCGAGATGCGCGCCGGGCCGAACCTGCTCGATGCCGCGCCACATGCATTCGAACGTGGTCTGCACGAGCCGCTTCGCGAGAATCGAACCCTCGCCGACGATGAACATCCGGCTGGTGTCGCCGAAATAGCCGTTCTTGATGACGGTGATGTCGATATTGAGCGCGTCGCCGTTCTTGAGCGTTTTTTCGCCCGGAATGCCGTGGCAGATCACGTCGTTGACGGAAATGCACGTCGCTTTCGGGTAGGGCGGATAGCCGGGCGGCTGATAGTTGAGCGGCGCCGGAATCGTGCCCTGTACGTTCAGCATGTATTCGTGACACAGACGATCGAGTTCACCCGTCGTCACGCCGGCCTTGACATGCGGCGTGATGTAGTCGAGCACCTCGCTTGCGAGTTTGCCGGCAATGCGCATCTGCGCGATATCGTCTTCGTTTTTGAGCGTAATAGCCATGAGTCGGGCCTGAAATGCAGTTTATTAAAAGATTATCGCACCATATGGGGCCTGCCGCAGCCTTTTGAGACGGCGTTCTGGCCGTCCGGCTAGATGTTGAGGGAGCATCGGCGGGCGTGGCAGCCGGGTCGCTGGCGCCGGAAGGTGCAACCGCCGCGCGGTTCAGGGGCAACCGCGCGGGTTGAGTCGACCGATAGTCACGTGCTATAATCTTTGGCTAAGTCGTTCAGGGTTATTTTGCCGTGCCGCTACTGCGGGCCCGGGGCGGCGGATGTGGCAGCAAGGAAGAAGTAGTAAAAGGCAGTAAAAGCAGCACAAGGCAGCAGACTCGCAAGCCGGCGCACCCAGGGTGTTCGCGGCGTCAGGTTCCCGCAGAGGCGGGCGCGGCGCAGTGGATACGGCAGCCGGCTTAAGACCCCAACCCTCGCGGAGATTTTCATGGCAGTTACCATGCGTCAAATGCTGGAAGCCGGTGTCCACTTTGGTCACCAGACGCGCTTCTGGAACCCGAAGATGGCCCCCTTCATTTTCGGCCATCGCAACAAGATTCACATCATCAACCTCGAAAAGACGCTGCCGATGTACAACGACGCACTGAAGTACGTGCGTCAGCTGGCAGCGAATCGCGGCACGATCCTGTTTGTCGGCACGAAGCGTCAATCGCGCGACACGATCGCCGAAGAGGCGAAGCGCGCTGGTATGCCTTACGTCAACGCCCGCTGGCTTGGCGGCATGCTGACCAACTTCAAGACGCTGAAGGTATCGATCAAGCGCCTGAAGGACATGGAAGCCGCTGTTGAGTCGGGCGAAACCGAGCGCATGAGCAAGAAGGAAGCGCTCCTGTTCGAACGCGAAATCCAGAAGCTGCAAAAGTCGATCGGCGGCGTGAAGGACATGGGCGGTATTCCGGACGCGATTTTCGTCGTTGACGTCGGCTATCACAAGATTGCCGTCACTGAAGCGAACAAGCTTGGCGTGCCGGTCATTGCCGTGGTCGACACGAACCATTCGCCGGAAGGCATCGACTACGTGATTCCGGGTAACGACGACGCCAGCAAGGCTGTCATCCTGTACACGGCAGGCGTGGCTGACGCGATCCTCGAAGGCCGTGCGAACGCGGTCAACGAAGTGGTGCAGGCTGCCCGTGGCGGCGAAGGCGACGAGTTCGTCGAGGTCAACGGGGAAGCGTAAAACTGCCCCGTGTCCGGCAAAAAAGGGGGCTTTCTACAGGCCCCCTTTTTTTAAGCCGCGATAAAGAGTGCAGGCCGGGCAGGCAGCCCGGCACGCGGCGCGGCAAATTTTTCGCGCCGCAGCGGAAACGAATTCTTGCCGCCGGTATCGAAGTGCGGGCGGCGTGTGAAAGACAGACTCAAGGAGCGAATGATGGCGGCAATTACCGCAAGCATGGTTGCAGAACTGCGCGCGAAGACCGACGCGCCGATGATGGAATGCAAGAAGGCCCTGACGGAAGCCGAAGGCGACATGGCCCGTGCTGAAGAACTGCTGCGCGTGAAGCTCGGCAACAAGGCCAGCAAGGCAGCATCGCGTGTGACGGCTGAAGGCGTGATCGCTTCGTTCATCGGCGGCAACGCAGGCGCGATCGTCGAGCTGAACTGCGAAACCGACTTCGTTTCGAAGAACGACGACTTCCTCGCTTTCTCGAACACCGTTGCCCAGCTGGTCGCAACGCAGAACCCGGCTGACGTCGCCGCCCTGTCGGCGCTGCCGCTGGAAGGTTCGACGGTCGACGCAGTGCGCCTCGCGCTGGTCGGCAAGATCGGTGAAAACCTGTCGATCCGCCGTTTCGTGCGTTTCGAAACGCCCAACAAGCTGGCGGCGTACCTGCACGGCACGCGTATCGGCGTGCTGGTCGAGTACACGGGCGCGGAAGAGCAGGTCGGCAAGGACGTCGCGATGCACATCGCCGCGATGAAGCCGGTCTCGCTGTCGTCGGACGAAGTGCCGGCTGACCTGATCGCCAAGGAACGCAGCATTGCTGAACAGAAGGCCGCCGAATCGGGCAAGCCGGCTGAAATCGTCGCGAAGATGGTCGATGGCAGCGTCCAGAAGTATCTGAAGGAGGTGTCGCTGCTGAACCAGCCGTTCGTCAAGAACGACAAGCAGACGATCGAACAGATGCTGAAGGCCGCGAACACGAGCGTGCAGAAGTTCGCACTGTTCGTCGTCGGCGAAGGCATCGAGAAGAAACAGGACGACTTCGCTGCTGAAGTGGCCGCGCAGGTCGCTGCTGCAAAGCAGCAATAAGCGGTCTCGCAGTATCGTTTGACCCGCGGCGGGGCAAGATCCTGCTGCGGCCGGCAGTGCCACGCGGTCAGACGCGGGCTGTAACGCGGGTTGATTCCCGCGCTACAGCCGCCCGGGCCGGGCCTTCGGGTCCGATAATCTGGCGGCGCTTGCCCGAATCAGCATTTCACCCCTACAGTTCCATGTTGTCGTCGTCCTCTTCAGCGCGATCCGGATATCTCTATGCCCACTGCCTATAAACGCGTCCTCCTCAAACTCTCCGGCGAAGCTCTCATGGGCGACGATGCATTCGGCATCAACCGCCTGACGATCGAAAGAATGGTGGCGGACGTGGCCGAGGTCGTGCAGCTCGGCACGCAGCTGGCGGTAGTGATTGGCGGTGGCAATATTTTCCGGGGCGTCGCGGGCGGCGCGGCCGGCATGGACCGTGCGACGGCCGATTACATGGGGATGCTTGCCACGATGATGAACGCGCTGGCGCTGCAGGACGCAATGCGCCACGCCGGTATCGAGGCGCGCGTGCAGTCCGCGCTGCGCATGGACCAGGTCGTCGAGCCGTACATCCGCCCGCGCGCCATCCGGCAGCTGGAAGAGGGCAAGGTCGTGATTTTCGCGGCCGGCACGGGCAACCCGTTCTTCACGACGGATACAGCCGCCGCGCTGCGCGGCTCGGAAATTGGCGCGGAAGTCGTGCTGAAGGCCACGAAGGTCGATGGCGTCTACTCGGCCGATCCGAAAAAGGATGCGTCCGCGACGCGCTATACCACGATCAGCTTCGACGAGGCGATCGGCCGCAATCTGCAGGTCATGGACGCGACCGCGTTTGCGCTGTGCCGCGACCAGAAGCTGCCGATCCGCGTGTTTTCGATCGTCAAGCCGGGCGCGCTCAAGCGCATCGTACAGGGCGAGGACGAAGGCACGCTCGTCCACGTGTAAACTCCCTTCCACGTAAAGTGGGCTGAACGCGGGCCCAGGTCGCCGCTCATGCGTGCTGGCCGGCCTGCACCGATTTAAAGGTTCGGAGGTTTAATCATGTCTGTGGCTGACATCAAGAAGGGCGCTGACCAGAAAATGCAGCGTACGATCGAAGCGTTCAAGAACGATCTGTCGAAAATCCGCACGGGCCGCGCCCATACGGGGCTGCTGGACCACATTCAGGTCGATTACTACGGCTCGCCGGTGCCGATCTCGCAGGTCGCGAACCTGACGCTGATCGACGCACGCACGATTGGCGTGCAGCCGTGGGAAAAGAAGATGGTGCAGGTCGTCGAGAAGGCGATCCGCGAATCGGATCTTGGTCTGAACCCGGCGACGCAGGGCGACGTGATCCGCGTGCCGATGCCCGCGCTGACCGAAGAGCGTCGCCGCGAGCTGACGAAGGTCGTGAAGAGCGAGGCCGAAACGGCCAAAATCGCGGTGCGCAACCTGCGCCGCGACGCGAACGAGCAGCTGAAGAAGCTCGTGAAAGACAAGGAAATCTCCGAAGACGACGAGCGTCGTGCCGGTGACGACGTCCAGAAGCTGACGGACCGGTTCGTCGCGGAAATCGACAAGCTCGTGACGACCAAGGAAGCCGAAATCATGACGGTGTAAAACCGTCCGGCTCCAGCATCTTCACGGTTTCACTTTTTTTTGCAGTCTTTGTCCCGACGGCCATGACCTATACCAGCTCTACCGTTCGCGTGCCTGATGTCGCGGCGGTGCCGCGACATATCGCGATCATCATGGACGGCAATGGCCGTTGGGCGACGCAGCGCCGGCTGCCGCGCGTGGCGGGCCATACCCGTGGCGTCGACGCGGTGCGGGCTACCGTCGAGGCGTGTGCCCGCCGCGGCGTCGAATATCTGACACTGTTCGCGTTCAGCTCCGAAAACTGGCGTCGTCCGAACGACGAAGTGTCATTCCTGATGCGCCTTTTCGTGACCGCGCTGGAGCGCGAAATCGGCAAGCTGCACGCGAACGGCATCCGTCTGCGCGTGGTCGGCGACCTCACGATGTTCGATACGCGCATTCAGGACCTGATCCGTCGCGCGGAGACGAAAACCGCGCGCAATACCCGCCTTACGCTGACCATCGCCGCCAATTACGGCGGGCGCTGGGACATCATGCAGGCCACCCGCGCGCTGGTCGAGCAGTCGGTCGCGGCGGGTCGCCCCGTCGAGGTGACCGAAGAAGCCTTCGCCGAACATCTCGCGATGGCCTACGCGCCCGAACCGGATCTCTTCATCCGTACCGGCGGCGAGCAGCGCATCAGCAATTTCCTGCTGTGGCAGCTCGCGTACACCGAGTTCTATTTCACCGATACCTTCTGGCCGGATTTCGACGCCGACGCGCTCGGTCACGCCATCGAATCCTATACGGAGCGCGAGCGCCGCTTCGGCCGCACGAGCGCGCAGCTCGAACCGCAATCGCAGAACGTCGATTCGCTTCCATGCTAAAAACCCGTGTCATCACGGCGCTCGTCCTGCTGGCTGTCTTTCTGCCGGTCACCTTCTTTGCGCCGGTGGGCGCGTTTGGCGCGCTGATCGCGTTCGTCGTCGTTTTCGCCGCCTGGGAATGGGCGCGCCTCCTGAAGCTGGGCGGCGCCGGCCCGGTCGTTTATGCGCTGATCGCCGCCGTGGCGCTCGTTGCGAGCACGAAGCTCGGCACGGGCGTCGACGAGCCCCGGCCGCTCTTCCAGGCGGCGTCGGTTTTCTGGGTGCTCGTCGGGCCGTTCGTCCTGCTGCGCAAGCCGATGCTCGCACAGGGCGCCTGGCGGGGTTTCCTGCTGGTCGCGGGCCTGCTGGTGTTCGTCGCCTGCTGGCATGCGCTCGTGGCGGCCCGCATGGCCGGCGTGCCGTTCGTGCTCTCCCTGCTGCTAGTGGTATGGCTGGCCGATATCGGCGCATACTTCTCAGGCAAGGCATTCGGCAGGCATAAACTCGCACCTGCCATCAGCCCGGGCAAGACCTGGGAAGGCGCGCTGGGCGGCTGGGTTGCCGTACTGGCCGTGGCTATCGCGGCCGTCGCCGTCCATGCGTTCGAGCCGACCCTGTATTCGGCGCTGCTGGAGCGCCATGGCGCCCTGCGGGCGCTCATTGCGCTGACCGTGCTGGTGATATTCAGCGTCGTCGGCGACCTGTTCGAGTCGATGCTGAAGCGCCAGGCTGGCGTGAAGGATTCCAGTGGCCTGCTGCCGGGACACGGCGGCGTCCTCGACCGTATCGACGCGTTATTGCCGGTGCTGCCGCTTGCGATGCTGCTGCTCGGCTAGAGAAAGAGACATGCAAAAACGATTAACTCTGCTCGGTTCAACGGGCTCGATTGGAGACAGCACGCTCGACGTCGTTGCGCGTCATCCCGAGCGTTTCTCTGTCTACGCGCTGACCGCACACCGTAACGGCGACAAGCTCGTCGAGCAGTGTCTGCGATTTTCGCCCGAAGTGGCCGTCGTCGGCGATGCGGCAACGGCCGCGCAGGTCGCGACGAAGCTGCGCGAGGCCGGCTGCAAGACCGAAGTCACATACGGCCCGCAGGCGCTCGTCGACGTGTCGAAGAGCGAGGGCTGCGACACGGTGGTTGCCGCAATCGTCGGCGCGGCGGGTCTCGCGCCAGGTCTGGCCGCCGCGCGCGCCGGCAAGCGCATCCTGCTTGCCAACAAGGAAGCGCTGGTGATGTCGGGCGCGATCTTCATGGACGCGGTGCGCGACAACGGCGCGATCCTGCTGCCTGTCGACAGCGAACACAACGCGGTTTTCCAGTGCCTGCCGCGTGAAGCGGCGCTGCACGGCGGCGTGTCGAAGATCATCCTGACTGCGTCGGGCGGCCCGTTCCGCACACGCGAACCGTCGACGCTCGTCGACGTCACACCCGACGAAGCCTGCGCGCATCCGAACTGGGTGATGGGTCGAAAGATTTCAGTCGACTCGGCGACGATGATGAACAAGGGCCTCGAAGTCATCGAGGCGCACTGGCTCTTCAATCTGCCGGGCGAACGTATCGAAGTGCTGATTCACCCGCAAAGCGTGATCCATTCGATGGTGTCGTACGCGGACGGCTCGGTGCTCGCGCAACTCGGCAATCCCGATATGCGCACGCCGATCGCGCATGCGCTGGCGTTCCCGGATCGCGTCGATTCCGGCGTCGCGCAACTCGATCTCGCGCAGGTCGCGTCGCTGTCGTTCGAGCGGCCGGATTACACGCGCTTCCCGTGCCTCGCGCTTGCCACGAAGGCGCTGGCTGAAGGCGGCATCGCGAGTGCGGCGCTGAACGCCGCGAACGAGGTCGCGGTCGACGCGTTCCTGTCGCGACGGATCGGTTTCATGGCCATTGCGCAGGTGGTCGATGCCGTGCTGAACGGGTTGTCGAACCGCAGCGCCGCCGCCCTCGAAGACGTGATCGAAGCCGACGCCGCCGCGCGCCGCGCCGCCACGGCCTTTATCGACCGGCTGCCCGCGGGCGTCCATCCGGAACGCGCCGTCCAGTGAGGCGTTCATGAATGTGCTGATCGAACTGGTCGCTTTCGCCGTTGCGATTGGCGTGCTCGTTGTCGTGCACGAATACGGCCATTACAGCGTCGCGCGTCTGTGCGGCGTGAAGGTGCTGCGGTTTTCGATCGGCTTCGGCAAACCGCTTGTTCAGTGGGTCAGCAAAAAGACCGGCACCGAGTGGACGATCGCCGCGCTGCCGCTGGGCGGCTATGTGAAGATGCTCGACGAGCGTGAAGAAGGCACCACGATCCCGGCCGGGGAACTGCCGTACGCGTTCAACCGGCAGTCCGTCGCGAAACGGTTTGCGATTGTCGTGGCCGGTCCCGTCGCGAATTTCCTGCTGGCGATCGTGCTGTTCGCGGTGGTGTTTGCGAGCGGCGTGACTGAGCCCGCGGCGATCGTCGCGGCGCCCGCGGCGAACACGCTGGCCGCGCGTGCGGGTTTCGACGGCGGCGAAACGGTCGTATCGATTCGCGACGAAAACGGCGGCGAGACCGATCCGGTCCGCTCGTGGTCCGATTTGCGCTGGAAGCTGCTGGGTGCCGCGTTCGATCACCGGCGCGTCGTGCTGGGCGCGAAGGATGGGCGCGGCACGTTCGATTTCGCGCTGGATCTGCGGGACTTTGCCGATCGCGACGTCGACGACGATTTCATGACCCGTCTTGGCTTCGAGCCGGGCGGCGGCACGCTGACGGTGGCGAGTGTCGAACCGGGCAGCGCGGCGCAGAAAGCAGGTCTTGCGGCAGGCGACACGGTTCGCGCAGCCGACGGTCATCCGGTCGGCAGCGCGACAGCTTTCATCGCTTACGTCAAGGCCCATGCGGGCAAGTCGATCACGTTGCAGATCGAGCGCGGCGCGCAGGGCAGCCAGACGGGCGTGCAGCGCGATCTGAGCGTCGTGCCGGTACTGACTCGCGACGACGCCACCGGCCAGAACATCGGCCGCATTGGCGCGGCGCTCGCGACGCAGGTGCCGTCCGTCGATGTGCGTTACGGGCCGCTCGAGAGCGTTCAGATGGGCGCGCACCGCACGTGGGACATCGCGGTGTACTCGCTTCGCATGTTCGGAAGGATGATCACCGGCGAGGCGTCGCTGAAGAATCTGTCCGGTCCCGTGACGATCGCCGACTACGCGGGAAAGAGCGCACGCCTTGGTCCGTCTGCGTTTTTGTCGTTCCTCGCGCTCGTCAGTATCAGTCTCGGTGTGTTAAACCTCTTACCAATTCCGGTATTGGACGGGGGTCATCTGTTATATTATTTGGTTGAAGCTGTAACCGGCAAAGCCGTATCTGATCGCTGGCAGCTTGTTCTGCAGAGAGCGGGGCTGGTTTGCATCGTCGCACTGTCGGCGATCGCGCTCTTCAACGATCTTGCTCGTTTAATCCATTTTTAAAGTGTCTGGTGGCGTTCACGATGGCGACCGCCCGACCTGATGCAGCTATACATACTGGGGAAGCACGTTGTTTAAACCTCATCGCTTTGTTCCAAAGACAGTTGTAGCCGCGGCATTTGCCGCGCATGGGCTGGTGGCTCACGCGACGACACCTTTCGTGGTGCAGGACATTCGGATCGAGGGGTTGCAGCGCGTCGAACCCGGTACCGTGTTTTCGTATCTGCCGATCAAGCAGGGCGATACGTTCAATGACGACAAGGCGTCCGAAGCCATCCGGGCGCTCTACGCAACGGGCTTCTTCAACGACGTGAAGATCGCCACCGAAGGCAACGTCGTCATCGTGCAGGTAATCGAACGGCCGGCCATCGGCACGATCGATTTCTCCGGTATTCACGAATTCGAAAAAGACAACCTGGCGAAGGCGCTGCGTGCCGTCGGGCTGTCGCAAGGCCGTTACTACGACAAGGCGCTCGTCGACAAGGCCGAGCAGGAACTGAAGCGCCAGTACCTGACGCGCGGCTTCTACGCCGCCGAAGTCACCACGACCATCACGCCGATCGACCGCAACCGCGTCGCAGTGCTGTTCTCGGTCGTCGAAGGTCCGAGCGCCAAGATCCGCCAGATCAACTTCATCGGCAACAAGGCGTTCAGCACCGGCACGCTGCGCGATGAAATGCAGCTGTCCACGCCGAACTGGTTCTCGTGGTACACGAAGAACGACCTGTACGCGAAGGAAAAGCTCACGGGCGACCTCGAAAACGTCCGCTCGTATTACCTGAATCGCGGCTACCTCGAGTTCAGCATCGAGTCGACCCAGGTGTCGATCTCGCCGGACAAGAAGGACATGTACCTGACGGTCGCGCTGCACGAAGGCGAGCCGTACACGATCTCGAGCATCAAGCTCGCGGGCAATCTGCTGGATCGCGAAGCCGAGCTCAACAAGCTGATCAAGATCAAGGCCGGCGACCGTTTTTCGGCGGAAAAGCTGCAGGCCACAACAAAGGCGATCGTCGACAAGCTCGGCGAATACGGCTACGCGTTCGCCACAGTGAACGCGCTGCCGCAGATCGACCAGGAACATCACAAGGTCGACCTCACGCTGCAGGTCGATCCGAGCCGCCGCGTGTATGTGCGCCGGATCAACGTCGTGGGTAACACGCGTACGCGTGACGAAGTCGTGCGCCGCGAAATGCGCCAGCTCGAAAGCTCGTGGTTCGATTCGAACCGCCTCGCGCTGTCGAAAGACCGTATCAACCGTCTTGGCTACTTCACCGATGTGGACGTCACGACAACGCCGGTGGAAGGCACGCCCGACCAGGTGGACGTCGACGTCAAAGTGGCCGAAAAGCCGACCGGTGCGATCACGCTGGGCGCGGGTTTCTCGTCGACCGACAAGGTCGTGCTGTCGGCCGGTGTGTCGCAGGACAACGTGTTCGGTTCGGGTACGAGTCTCTCGGTCAACGTGAACACGGCAAAAACATACCGCACGTTGACGGTCACGCAGGTCGACCCGTACTTCACGGTCGATGGCATCAAGCGCATTACCGACGTCTACTACCGTACGTACGAGCCGCTGTATTACTCGACGGATTCAAGCTTCAAGATCGTCACGATGGGCGGCGACCTGAAGTTCGGTATCCCGTTCTCGGAACTGGATACGGTCTACTTCGGCGCGGGCCTCGAACAGAATACGCTCGACGTCGATGCGAACACGCCGGCGTCATATCAACAGTACGTTAACGATTTCGGTCGCGTATCGAACAACGTACCGCTCACTGTTGGCTGGTCACGCGATGCGCGCGATAGCGCGCTTGTCCCGAGCCGCGGCTACTTCACGCAGGCCAACGCCGAGTACGGCACGCCGGTCGGCGGCACGCAGTATTACAAGGCCGACCTCCAGGCGCAGTACTATTATTCGTTCTCGCGTGGCTTCGTGCTGGGCCTCAACTTCCAGGGCGGCTATGGTAACGGTCTCGGCGGCAAGCCATACCCGATTTTCAAGAACTACTACGCGGGCGGTATCGGCTCGGTGCGGGGTTATGAACCGAGTTCGCTGGGTCCGCGCGACAAGACGACGGGCGACCCGATCGGCGGTTCGAAGATGGTGGTCGGCAACATCGAGTTGACGTTCCCGCTGCCGGGCACCGGTTACGATCGTACGCTGCGCGTGTTCACGTTCCTCGACGGTGGTAACGTCTGGGCGGACGCGAGCAACGCGGCCAACTCGAATGGCGCGAACGGCCTGCGCTACGGCTACGGCGTGGGTCTCGCGTGGATCTCGCCGATCGGACCGCTCAAGCTGAGCCTGGGTTTCCCGCTGCAGAAGCATGAAGGCGACCAGTACCAGAAATTCCAGTTCCAGATCGGGACGGCGTTCTGATCGCGCGGGCGAGGCGCAGCTCCGGATTATCTACAGTATCGAGAGGATGACTTTGCTAACCGGTATGTTTTCGAAACGTGTGATGTGCGCCATGGCGCTGGTCATGACGCTGGGCGTGAGCGCCGTGGCGCACGCGCAGGAAGCAAGGATCGCGGCGGTCAATTCCGACCGTATCCTGCGCGAATCCACGGCTGCAAAGGCGGCGCAGGTCAAGCTCGAGGCCGAGTTCGCGAAGCGCGACAAGGACCTGCAGGATATGGCGGCACGTCTGAAGTCGATGTCCGATTCGCTCGACAAGAACGGTTCGTCGCTGTCGCCGGCGGATCGTGCGCAGAAGCAGCGTGACCTGTCGCAGCTCGACACGGATTTCCAGCGCAAGCAGCGCGAATTCCGTGAAGACCTGAACCAGCGTCGTAACGAGGAACTGGCGGCGGTGCTGGATCGCGCGAACAAGGTGATCAAACAGATCGCCGAGGCGCAACATTACGACCTGATCGTGCAGGAAGCGGTGTATGTGAGTCCGCGTATCGACATTACGGATCAGGTGCTGAAGGCGCTGGCCGCGTCCTCCAACGGAAACTGAACAGCAGGAGCAGTCCACGCATGGGATTTACGCTCGAGGATATCGCCCGGCAGTTCGGCGGCAAGGTAGTTGGCGACCCGGCGCATTGCGTCGGCAGCCTTGCGCCGCTCGATCAGGCTGGTCCGGAACAGCTGGCGTTCCTCGCGAACCCGAAGTATCTGTCGCAGGTCGAGACGACCCGCGCGGGCGCCGTGCTGATCAACGCCGAAGATCTCGCGAAACTCGCGCCCGGTTCGAGCCGTAACTTCATCGTCACGCCCAACCCGTACGCTTACTTCGCGCGCATCGCCCAGGCGTTCATCGACCTCGCCGCGCCGAAGCGCGCGCCGGGTGTCCACGCCAGCGCCACGATCGATCCTTCGGCGAAAGTCGCGGCGAGCGCCGTGATCGGCCCGAACGTGACGGTGGAAGCGGGGGCCGTCATCGGCGAAAACGTACAGATCGACGCCAATGTCGTGATTGGCCGCGGTACGCAGGTCGGCGACGGCGCTCATCTGTACCCGAACGTATCGGTCTACCATGGCTGCCGGATCGGCCCGCGCGTCATCATTCATGCCGGTGCCGTGATCGGCTCGGACGGTTTTGGCTTTGCCCCTGATTTCACCGGCGACGGCGACGCCCGCACGGGCAGCTGGGTGAAGATTCCGCAGGTCGGCGGTGTGTCGATCGGGTCGGACGTCGAGATTGGCGCGAACACGACGATCGATCGCGGCGCGATGGCCGATACGATCATCGAAGAATGCGTAAAGATCGACAATCTCGTCCAGATCGGCCATAACTGCAAGGTGGGCGCGTATACGGTCATCGCGGGCTGCGCCGGCATCGCGGGCAGCACGACGATCGGGCGCCATTGCATGATCGGTGGCGCGGTCGGTATTGCCGGCCATGTGACGCTGGTCGACCATGTCATCGTCACGGCGAAGTCGGGCGTATCGAAATCGTTGCTGAAGCCAGGCATGTACACGAGTGCGTTTCCGGCCGTCGATCATGCTTCGTGGAACAAGAGTGCCGCACTGCTGCGCAATATCGACAAGCTGCGCGAGCGCATCAAGGCGCTGGAAGCGGGCGCGGGCGCAGCGGCAGGCGAGAAGGCGTAACAGTATCCCGATTCGCTACAGGGACCGCATGACGCGGGGCACGGGTGGAAACGCCCGTGCAGCACGAAGCACACAAGCAACACAGAGCACGAGCACGGCGTAAGCGCTGTTGTCGTGACCGGCCGGCGGGAGACGCAGTCTGGTTACATGAAACGACAGCCGCACGCGTTATCAACCTGCCTGCGCAAGCATCCGCAGTCATCATCGCGCCATCCACGCGTGAGCAGAAACACCATGAACACCGAAAAAATCAATCTCGACATTCACAAGATTCTCACGCTGCTGCCGCATCGCTATCCGATCCTGCTCGTCGACCGGGTGCTCGAACTCGAGCCGCACAAGAGCATCAAGGCGCTGAAGAACGTGACGATCAACGAGCCGTATTTCACAGGCCACTTCCCGAAGCGCCCGGTCATGCCAGGCGTGCTGATCCTGGAAGCGCTCGCCCAGACGGCCGCGCTGCTGACGTTCGCGGAAGAGCCGCACGATCCGGACAACACGCTGTATCTGTTCGTCGGTATCGATAACGCGCGCTTCAAGCGTGTGGTCGAACCGGGCGACCAGTTGATCCTGAACGCCACGTTCGAGCGCCACATGCGCGGCATCTGGAAGTTCAAGGCGCGCGCCGAGGTGGATGGCCAGGTGGCGGCGGAAGCCGACCTGATGTGCGCGGTCCGCACCACGGACGACGGCCAGTAAGCGGTCGCGCAGCATCCAGACAACGCAACGAATCACAAGCGAGGGCGCATGAGCAGGATTCATCCTACTGCGATCATCGAGCCGGGCGCGCAGCTCGACGAGTCAGTCGAAATCGGGCCCTATGCGGTCGTCGGCGCGCACGTCACGATCGGCGCGCGGACCACGGTCGGGTCGCACAGTGTGATCGAGGGCTACACCACGATCGGTGAAGATAATCGCATCGGTCATTACGCATCGGTGGGTGGCCGTCCGCAGGACATGAAGTACAAGGACGAACCGACAAAGCTCGAGATCGGCAATCGCAACATGATCCGCGAGTTCACGACGATCCACACCGGCACGGTGCAGGACACGGGAACCACGTCGCTAGGCGACGACAACTGGATCATGGCGTACGTCCACATCGGCCACGATTGCCGCGTGGGCAGCAACGTCATCCTGTCGAGCAATGCACAGATGGCCGGCCACGTGACGATCGGCGACCACGCGATCATCGGCGGCATGTCGGGCGTGCATCAGTTCGTGCGCATCGGCGCGCATTCGATGCTCGGCGGCGCTTCGGCGCTCGTGCAGGACATTCCGCCGTTCGTGATCGCGGCCGGCAACAAGGCGGAGCCGCACGGCATCAACGTCGAAGGGCTGCGTCGTCGCGGCTTTTCCGCCGATGCGATCTCGGCGCTGCGTACAGCCTATCGCGTGCTGTACAAGAACGGTCTTTCGCTCGAAGAGGCGAAGGTCCAGTTGCGCGAACTCGCCATCGCCGGCGGCGACGGCGATGCTCCGGTGCAGGCGCTGGTGGCCTTCGTCGAAGCGTCGCAACGCGGCATCATCCGCTAGCCGATGGCGCTTCAACCCCGCCCGCTGCGGCTTGCAATGGTGACCGGCGAGCCGTCGGGCGATCTGCTCGCGGCATCGCTGCTCGACGGCCTGTCGGCACGCCTGCCCGAATCGACGCAGTATTACGGCATTGGCGGCCCGCGCATGATCGCGACGGGCTTCGACGCGCACTGGCCGATGGAAAAGCTGACAGTGCGCGGCTATGTCGAAGCGCTCCGGCATATTCCCGAGATTCTCGGCATTCGCAACGACCTGAAGCGCCAGTTGCTGGCCGATCCGCCCGATGCATTCATCGGTGTCGATGCACCCGATTTCAACTTTGGGCTCGAGCATCCGCTGCGTGACGCGGGCATTCCGACCATCCATTTCGTGTGCCCGTCGATCTGGGCGTGGCGTGGCGGCCGGATCAAAAAGATCGCGAAAGCGGTCGACCACATGCTGTGCGTGTTCCCGTTCGAGACGGCGCTGCTTGAAAAAGCGGGCGTGGCTGCGTCGTACGTGGGCCATCCGCTCGCGGACGAGATTCCGCTCGTGCCCGACACGCTGGGCGCGCGTCGCACGCTGGGTCTGGCGGAAAGCGGGCCGGTGATCGCCGTGCTGCCGGGCAGCCGGCGCTCGGAAATCGCCCTGATCGGGCCGACGTTCTTCGACGCGATGGAACTGATGCAGCAGCGCGAGCCCGGCGTGCGCTTCGTGATGCCGGCGGCGACGCCGGCGCTGCGCGAACTGCTGAAGCCGCTTGTCGACGCCCATCCGGGTCTTGCCTTGACGATCACCGACGGCCAGTCGCAGACTGCGATGACCGCCGCCGACGCGATTCTCGTCAAAAGCGGCACGGTGACACTGGAAGCCGCGCTGCTCAAGAAGCCGATGGTAATCTCATACAAGGTGCCCTGGCTGACGGGCCAGATCATGCGGCGGCAGGGTTATCTGCCGTACGTCGGCTTGCCGAACATTCTGGCGGGGCGTTTCGTGGTGCCGGAGATTCTCCAGCATTTCGCGACGCCTGAAGCGCTAGCCGACGCCACGCTGACGCAACTGAACGACGAAGCCAATCGCCGTACGCTCACGGAAATTTTCACGGGAATGCATCACGTGCTGAAGCAGAACACGGCCCGGCGCGCCGCGGAAGTGGTGACGGGCATCATCGAAACCCACAAGGAGCGGCGGTGACAGGCGCGCGCTCACCGCGCCGGAAGCCGGTTGCGGGCGGCTCCGCGGCGGCGTTCCAGACCGGGTTGAACTTCGATTCGGACGTCGAGATCATATGCGGCGTCGATGAAGCCGGCCGGGGTCCGCTGGCCGGCCCCGTGATGGCCGCGGCGGTGATTTTCGATCCGGCGAAGCCGATGATCCGCGGTCTCGACGATTCGAAAGCACTCACGGCAAAAAAGCGCGAGGAGCTGTACGACAGGATCGTCGATCGCGCGCTGGCGTTCTGCATCGCGTCGGCTTCGGTCGAGGAAATCGATTCGATCAACATCCTGCACGCCACCATGCTCGCGATGAAGCGCGCCGTCGAAGGGCTGGCTGTCACGCCGACGCTCGTCAAGATCGATGGCAATCGCTGTCCGGTACTGAGCGTGCGCAGCGAGGCGATCATCGGCGGCGACGCGCTGGTGAAGAGCATCTCGGCTGCGTCGATTCTGGCGAAAGTCAGCCGTGACCGCCTGTTGCTCGACTTGCATCAGGTCTATCCTGTGTACGGCTTCGACGCGCATTCGGGCTATGGCACGCCACAGCATCTGGCCGCGCTGCTCGAACACGGTCCGTGCGAACACCATCGGCGCTCGTTTGCGCCGGTGCGCGAGGCGTATGCCCGGCTGGGCCGGCCGGGCAAGGTGCCCGTCGTGTTGCCGTCGTTGCGCGACGACGTCTCCGGTAACGCTTTCGGCGACGGCGTCCCCGCGTTCTGAAAAGGCGCTTCGACTGAAGCGGCGCCCTGACTACCCGAACCCTTCGCGACCCCCTGTGAAAGCCATCACCTCGCGGGACAACCCGCTCTACAAACGCCTGAAAGCGCTGGCCGGTTCGACGCACCAGCAGCGGCGCAGCGCGCACGCGTTACTCGAAGGCTTTCACCTGGCGAGCGCGTATCTCGATGTCGCGGGCCAGCCGGAAACGTGCGTCGTCACCGAAGGCGCGTTGCGTCATGAAGAAGCGCAGGCGATCGTGTCGCGCATCGACGCGCAGCGCGTAGTCACGCTACCCGATGCGCTGTTCGGGCAGCTTTCGAACGTGGTGCATGGCGTCGGTATCCTGCTGCTCGTCGAGAAGATCGACGTGCCGCTGCCGGACAGGGTCACGCAGACCTGCGTCGTGCTCGACGGCGTTCAGGACGCGGGCAACGTCGGCTCGATTCTGCGCAGCGCGGCGGCCGCGGGCGTGTCGCACGTGTTCTGCGCGCCGGGAACGGCGTACGCGTGGTCGTCGAAGGTGTTGCGCTCGGGCATGGGTGCGCATTTTCTGCTGGAGATTCACGAGGACGTCGAAGCCGGTACGCTGATCGAACGACTCGACGCGCCGGTCACGATCACCGATTCGCACGGTGCCGAGGCCATCTACGATTGCGATCTGTCTGGCCCGCATGCGTGGGTGTTCGGCAATGAAGGCGCTGGCGTGTCGCAGCCGTGGCGCGACGCGGTCACGCATCGGGTAACGATCCCGCAGCCGGGCGGAATGGAATCGCTGAATGTGGCGGCGGCTGCTGCCGTATGTCTCTTCGAGCAGTGCCGCCAGCAGCGCGGCGCCTGATCCTGCTTGCGGGCAGCGCGCGTCGCGCGCTGGTATCCGCAATCAATACGACGAACGGTCGAGCCTGATTTCCTGCAGGATCGTTGTCGCGATTTCCTCGATCGACTTATGTGTCGACGACAGCCACTTGATCCCTTCACGTCGCATCATCGATTCCGCTTCGTTGATTTCGTAGCGGCAGTTCGCGAGCGCCGCGTACTTGCTGCCCGGACGCCGCTCGTTACGGATCTCCGAGAGCCGCTGCGGATCGATCGACAGCCCAAACATCTTCTGACGATGCTCAAGTAGCGGCGTAGGCAGTTTGCCGCGCTCGAAGTCTTCCGGGATCAACGGATAGTTCGCTGCCTTCACGCCGTATTGCATCGCGAGATAGAGGCTCGTTGGCGTCTTGCCGCTGCGCGATACGCCGACCAGGATCACGTCGGCGTCGGCGAGATTGCGGTTCGACTGACCGTCGTCGTGCGCGAGCGAGAAGTTGATGGCCTCGATCCGGTTCTTGTATTCCTCGGTGTCGGCGTTCTGGTGCCCGCGGCCCATCGCGTGGCTCGACTTCAGTTCCAGTTCCTGTTCGAGCGGCTCGACGAAGGTCTGGAACATGTCGAGCACGAGCGCATTGCAATCCTTGACGATATTGTTCGATGCGCTGTCGACGAGCGTCGAGAACACGATCGGCCGGCGGCCGTCGTGCTGGCCGGCCTCGTTGATTTTTTCGAGCGTGGCGTAGGCTTTTTCCGCCGAATCGACAAAAGGCACGCGGACCAGACGGAATTTCTGGTCGAACTGGGAAAGGATCGAATGCGCGAAGGTTTCGGCAGTGATCCCGGTACCGTCGGAGACGATGAATACGGTGGGCGGCATCGCAGGAAGAGGGAACGTGAGCGGAAAAGCACGCTCGAAAGAAACAGCGCTGCCTGATTCGCCGCGCGCGTTCCGGCTTCGCGCAGCGGCGTCGCAGCAGCGCGCCGTGTGGCCACAAAACGCATTCCGGCGACGGGTGCAGACCTCGCAAAGGCCAGTCCGACAGCGCGGGACGCGGTTCGAGGCGCTATTCTTTGCTGACTGCCACATTTCGGGAGTCAGCACGGTAGAATAGCGGCAACCTGTTGGATAAGCAATTGCAGCCAGTTCGTGTCGATGCTGGGCATTTCGCCCGCATTACACGTCGAATGGCATCAAGTTCGCGGAATTTTCTGCTTCCTCGTGCATCAGCGAATCTTCCTGCGACCCTTCGTGCGATTGCTTCTCCAACAGGTTGTGCAAGACGCGTCACCGCTTCTTACAGGCGGCCGCGTCCAGGCCCACTTGCACAGCCGTGAATTTCTTTCACACTTAGGGGCTTGTATGACTAACGCAGTTAATGTCGCAAAGGATCAGGCGTATGTAGTTCCGTTCGAGCAGTTGCGGATGACCGATGTGGAGATCGTGGGCGGCAAGAACGCCTCGCTCGGCGAGATGATCAGTCAGCTCGCCGAAGCAGGTGTGCGCGTACCGACCGGTTTCGCCACGACGGCACTCGCATTCCGCGATTTCCTGCATCACAACACCCTCACTGAACGCATTGCAAAGCGTCTGGAGACGCTCGACGTCGACGACGTGAAGGCACTCGCCGAAGCGGGCAAGGAGATCCGTCAATGGATCGTCGACGCTCCGTTGCAGCCGCGTCTCGAGGCGGAAATCCGCGCAGGCTTCGACACCCTCAAGAACAGCTCGCCCGAAGAGCTTTCATTCGCGGTCCGCTCGTCGGCGACGGCTGAGGATCTGCCGGATGCTTCGTTCGCCGGGCAGCAGGAAAGCTACCTCAACGTGGTCGGCATCGACGACGTGCTCGATCGCATGAAGCACGTGTTCGCGTCGCTGTATAACGATCGCGCGATTTCCTATCGTGTCCACAAGGGTTTCACGCACGCCGAAGTCGCGCTGTCGGCTGGCGTGCAGCGCATGGTGCGCTCGGACGTCGGCGCCGCGGGCGTGATGTTCACGCTAGACACCGAATCGGGTTTCAAGGACGCGGTGTTCATCACGTCGAGCTACGGTCTCGGTGAAACGGTCGTGCAGGGCGCCGTCAACCCGGATGAGTTCTACGTCTTCAAGACCACGCTCGCGCAGGGCAAGTACCCGATCATCCGTCGCTCGATTGGCTCGAAGCTGATCAAGATGGAATTCACGCAGGCCGGCGAAGCGGGCCGCGTGAAGACCGTCGACGTGTCGCACGAGCAGCGCAACCGCTTCTCGATCACCGACGAAGACGTGATCGAGCTCGCGAAATACGCCGTTATCATCGAAAAGCACTACCAGCGTCCGATGGACATCGAGTGGGGCAAGGACGGCCGCGACGGCAAGATCTTCATCCTGCAGGCGCGTCCGGAAACGGTGAAGAGCCAGGCGTCCGGCAAGGCCGAGCAGCGCTTCAAGCTGAAGGGCCAGTCGCAGGTCATCATCACGGGTCGCGCGATCGGGCAGAAGATCGGTGCGGGCCCGGTGCGCGTGATTCACGATCCGTCGGAAATGGAACGTGTACAGCCAGGCGACGTGCTCGTCGCGGACATGACCGACCCGAACTGGGAGCCGGTCATGAAGCGCGCGGCGGCGATCGTGACGAATCGCGGCGGGCGTACGTGCCACGCGGCGATCATCGCGCGTGAGCTTGGCGTGCCGGCGGTCGTGGGCTGCGGCGATGCAACCGATCTGCTGAAGGACGGCGCGCTTGTCACGGTGTCGTGCGCGGAAGGCGACGAAGGCAAGATCTACGATGGCCTGCTCGAAACCGAAGTGACCGAGATCCAGCGCGGGGAGCTGCCTGAAATTCCGGTCAAGATCATGATGAACGTCGGCAACCCGCAACTCGCGTTCGATTTCTCGCAGTTGCCGAACGCCGGTGTCGGTCTTGCGCGGCTGGAATTCATCATCAACAACAACATCGGCGTCCATCCGAAGGCGATCCTCGAGTATCCGAACATCGATGCGGATCTGAAGAAAGCCGTGGAAAGCGTCGCACGCGGTCACGCGTCGCCGCGCGCGTTCTACGTCGACAAGCTGACCGAAGGTATCGCGACGATCGCCGCGGCGTTCTACCCGAAGCCGGTCATCGTGCGTCTGTCGGACTTCAAGTCGAACGAGTACAAGAAGCTGATCGGCGGTTCACGCTATGAGCCGGACGAGGAGAACCCGATGCTCGGTTTCCGCGGCGCATCGCGTTACATCGCGGAAGATTTCGCCGAAGCGTTCCAGATGGAATGCATCGCGCTGAAGAAGGTGCGTGAGGAAATGGGCCTCGACAACGTCGAGATCATGGTGCCGTTCGTGCGTACGCTGAAGCAGGCGGAACGCGTGGTCGGGCTGCTGTCGAAGTTCGGTCTGAAGCGTGGTGAGAAGGACCTGCGTCTCATCATGATGTGCGAAGTGCCGTCGAACGCGATTCTTGCCGAAGAATTCCTGCAATTCTTCGACGGCTTCTCGATCGGCTCGAACGACCTGACGCAGCTCACACTCGGCCTCGACCGCGATTCCGGCATGGAACTGCTGGCTGTCGATTTCGACGAGCGCGACCCGGCAGTCAAGTTCATGCTGAAGCGTGCGATCGAAACCTGTCTGCGTCTGGGCAAGTACGTCGGTATCTGCGGTCAGGGTCCTTCGGATCATCCGGACTTCGCGCAATGGCTGACGGACGAAGGCATTGCGTCGATTTCGCTGAATCCGGATACGGTCATCGAAACGTGGCAGGCGCTGGCGAAGTCCTCGGCGAAGTAAACATGCTTCAAGGCACGGAATAACGCACCAGGTTCGTGCTATAAACACCCCGGTATATCCGGGGTGTTTTGCTTTCTGGAGGTCGACGTGGCAACAGGTGGGCTGTTCTGGTGGGTGGGTGCAGGGGTGCTCGTCGTGCTGGAGTTGTTCAGTGGCACCTTCTATATGCTGATGATCGCGCTGGGCTTTGTCGCGGCGGGTCTTGCGCACTGGGCGGGGCTCGGGCTCGATTCGCAGCTTGCGATCGCGGCGCTTGTCGCGGCGGCGGCGGTTTTTGCGCTGCGCCGCTCGCGCTTCGGCCGGAAAGTGCGCAAGGATGCGCTGCACAATCCTGACGTGAATCTGGACATTGGCGAGACCTTGAACGTGTCCGTCTGGCAGGACCGGCGGGCGCGCACGAATTATCGCGGCGCGCAGTGGGATGTCGAACTGGCGCCAGGCGAACCCGAGGACGCGCGGCTCTACGAGATCACCGCGCTGCGAGGAAGCTGCCTGATCGTGGCGGCAAAAAAGCAGTCCGTGCAGGCCTGAATTCGCCTGGGAACACAGGCACGGACGAACAACGCATCGAACCATAAAAGGGGTAACACGATGGACGTAACTATCGTCGGGGCAATTCTGCTGGTGATCGTGTTTGTGATCGCCGCGCAAACCATCAAGATCGTGCCGCAGCAGCACGCGTGGGTGCTGGAGCGGCTCGGCCGCTATCACGCGACGCTCACGCCTGGCATGACGATCGTGCTGCCGTTCGTCGACCGCATTGCGTACAAGCACATCCTCAAGGAAATTCCGCTCGAAGTGCCGAGCCAGGTCTGTATCACGCGCGATAACACGCAGTTGCAGGTAGACGGCGTGCTGTACTTCCAGGTGACCGATCCGATGAAGGCATCGTACGGATCGAGCAACTTCGTGTTCGCGATCACGCAGCTGTCGCAGACCACGCTGCGCTCCGTGATCGGCAAGCTCGAACTGGACAAGACGTTCGAGGAGCGTGACTTCATCAACCACAGCATCGTGTCCTCGCTCGATGAAGCCGCCGCCAACTGGGGCGTGAAAGTGCTGCGCTACGAAATCAAGGATCTGACGCCGCCCAAGGAAATTCTCCACGCGATGCAGGCGCAGATCACCGCCGAGCGCGAAAAGCGCGCGCTGATCGCGGCGTCGGAAGGGCGCAAGCAGGAGCAGATCAATATTGCATCGGGCGGGCGCGAGGCGTCGATCCAGAAGTCGGAAGGCGAGCGTCAGGCTGCGATCAATCAGGCACAGGGTCAGGCGTCCGCGATTCTGGCGGTAGCCGAGGCGAACGCGCAGGCGATCCAGAAGATCGCGGCGGCGATCCAGTCGACGGGCGGCATGGAAGCGGTGAACCTGAAGGTGGCCGAGCAGTACGTGAGCGCGTTTGGCAACCTGGCGAAGCAGGGCAACACGCTGATCGTGCCGGGTAACCTGGCGGATATGAGCACGATGATCGCATCGGCGCTGACGATCGTGAGTCGCGGCAAGGCCGGCTGACGTATCGCGATGGGGTGCGGTCTCGTCGAAAGAGCGGTGAGGTCGCAGACGTCGATCGCGGCTTGAGGTCGGCATCAACAAGAAGGCCCGCTGGATTTTCAGCGGGCCTTCTCCTTTCTGTGCCTGATCGAAGTGAATCAGGTCGGCGTGCGCATCAGGCGTGCTTTTTCGCGTTCCCAGTCGCGCTTTTTCTCGACGTCGCGTTTGTCGTGCATTTTCTTGCCCTTCGCGAGACCGATTTCACACTTCACGCGGCCGCCCTTGTAATGGAAATTCAGCGGCACGAGCGTGAAGCCGCGCTGCTCGACCTTGCCGATCAGTTTGCTGATCTCCTCGCTGTGCAGCAGCAGCTTGCGCGTGCGGACGGGATCCGGGTGGATATGGGTCGATGCTTCCGGCAGCGGGCTGATGTGCGCGCCGATCAGAAACAGCTCGCCGTCACGGATCACGACGTAGCCTTCCTTGATCTGGCCGCGGCCCGCGCGCAGGGCCTTGACCTCCCATCCTTCGAGCACGAGCCCCGCTTCGTAGCGTTCTTCGATGAAATAGTCGAAGAAGGCTTTTCTGTTGTCGATAATGCTCATGAATGGAAAGTGCCCAACTCGTTTAAAATCACGATTTTAGCAAAGCGGGGCAAGGAAAGCCCGCGGCGCTTGTCCACCGTTGCCACTTGTCGCGCAATTTATGGCAGATGTCCAGAAAACCGTGTTGATCCGCCATTCGGCGGAACAGATGTTCGACCTCGTCACCGACGTGGCCGATTACCCCAATTTCCTCCCGTGGTGCGGTGGTGTCGAAATCCGTCGTCAGGACGAAAACGGGATGGAGGCGAAAATCGACATCAATTTCAAGGGTATCAAGCAGCATTTTGCCACCCACAATACCCAGCAGCGGCCCACGCGCATCGATATGGAATTCGCGGACGGCCCGTTCAAAAAGTTCACCGGGTTCTGGCGCTTCACGCCACTGCGCGCGGACGCCTGCAAGATCGAATTCGCGCTGCACTACGAATTCTCGAACATCATCATCGAGAAAATCATCGGGCCGGTGTTCAGCCACATCGCGAACACGTTCGTCGAATCGTTCGTGAAGCGTGCCGACCAGCGCTACGGTAAGGCATGAGCGCGATGCTGTCGATCGAAGTCTGCTACGCGCTGCCCGATACGCAGACGCTGATCGCCGTCGAGTTGCCCGAAGGCTCGACGCTGCGTGAGGCTATCGAAGCAAGCGGCATCCGCGAACGCTACCCGGAAATCGATATCAGCACCATGAAAACGGGCGTATTCGGCAAGTTGAAGCCGCTCGACACCGTGCTCGCACAGCATGATCGCGTGGAAATCTACCGTCCGCTGATCGCCGACCCAAAGGAAGCGCGCCAGCGGCGCGTGCAGAAAACCCGCAAGGCAGGTTCGATCGAAGGGCGTCGGTGGCTCAACAAGGACTCGCGGTAACGTGCGGCCTGGGTTGCATTGCTGCTGCAGTGCCTCGCGAGCCGTTTTCCGCGTGGGGAGCGGCGAATAGCGACTCGAATAACGACTGATCTGCGCGGATCGGCCCTGTTTCCCTCCCAGGCCCGAGCCTTCAATGCGCCGATACCTGTGCCTTTTCCTCGATCGGCGTGTCATCCGGATCGTCGCTGGCATGCTGGCGCACCGACCAGCTCACACCCGCCACCAGCAGTGCAATGGCCGCCATCTCGAGCGGACGCGGCATGCGATGATCGTAAATAAAGCCGTAGAGCAGCGCGAAAAGCGTTTCGAACACGATCATCTGGCCCGATAGCGTGAGCGGCAGCCGCTTCGATGCAGCGTTCCACAGCCCGTTACCGAGCCACGACGCGCCGATCGCCAGCACCAGATTGATGCCCCAGAAGAGCTGCCAGCGGCTGTCGGCGACGGGAGCCGGCGCGACGCCCATGGGCAGCACGGCGATCACGGCCCACATGATCGCGGCGAGCGCGCCGGTCACCACCCCCCACAGCACGGACCATTCGTTGCCGCTGAAATGCGGATTGCGGCGCAGATAGCGGGTGTTTTCGACGGCAAACCAGGTCCAGCATCCGAGCGCGCCGGTCGCGCAGGCGAGGCCGGCGACTTTCGTCATCGTGCTGGCGGTGCCGCCGCCGTCGACGGTAAAGACGTCGACGTTGATGCACACGATGCCCGCGACGACCATCGCGAGCGGCAACACCAGCCGCGAAAGCCGCGCGGCGCCGTGATCGCCGCGTCCCAGCAGCGTGACGGTAACCGGCAGCACGCCGACGATCAGCGAAGACGGCGAAATGCCGACCAGATGCACGGCGCTTGCCAGCAGCACGTAATAGAGGATGTTGCCGACGAGCGCGAGCGTGACGAGCGCCCGCACGTCCTGGCGCGTCAGGCGGCGCAGCAGCGAGCGCGCGGAAGGCAGCGCCGCGAGCACGGAAACGACGCCGTACATCACATAGCGCCCGGCGCCGAGCAGGAGTGGGGAGAAATCCGCGAGAAGCCTCGGGGCGAGGAAAACCACGCCCCATAACGCCCCGGCCATCACGCCATATGCCACACCCCGCCGCATTGCTACCTCAAACGAAATACTGGGAAGGCGCGCAGGTTAACACGGCGAGGCGGGGCGCCGTCTTGTTCAATCCTGCATTCCGGGCGTATGAATGGCCCGGAACCGTCAACCGGGAAATCGGGACCAGGGCACGCATTGACGATCGGTGTAGCCGAACGAGCAAACGAAACCCGATCGAACCTGAGCCGAACGGCGAACCGAAATCCGCGGGCCGCCGAAGCCAGAAAAAGTCACGGAAAATCCGCTAAGCTGCTGTTCGCGCAGTGAAAACCAGGGAGGTATCGCGTATAATTCGCTTTTGCGCCCATAGGATTTGCCATGCGTCTGATCCAAAAAGCACTCACGTTCGATGACGTGCTCCTCGTCCCGGCTTTCTCTGACGTTCTGCCGCGTGACACCAGCCTCAAAACCCGGCTGACCCGCAACATCTCCCTGAATATGCCGCTCGTGTCTGCCGCCATGGACACCGTCACCGAAGCCCGCCTTGCCATCGCGATGGCGCAGATGGGTGGCGTCGGCATCATTCACAAGAATCTCACGCCGGCCGAACAGGCCCGCGAAGTCGCGAAGGTCAAGCGGTTCGAATCCGGCGTCGTGCGCGATCCGATCACCGTGCCGCCGCAGATGCCGGTGCGCGACGTGATCGCACTGTCGCAACAGCATGGTATTTCGGGCTTTCCGGTCGTCGAAGGTGCGCAGCTGATCGGTATCGTCACGAATCGCGACCTGCGTTTCGAAACCCGTCTCGACGAGCCGGTCCGCACGATCATGACGCCGCGTGAGCGTCTCGTCACGGTCAAGGAAGGCACGCCGCTCGCCGAAGCGAAAGCGCTGATGCACAGCCATCGGCTGGAACGCGTGCTGGTGATCAACGATTCGTTCGAACTGCGCGGCCTGATGACCGTCAAGGACATCACGAAGCAGACCGAACACCCGGACGCCTGCAAGGACGAACACGGCAAGCTGCGCGCGGGCGCGGCGGTCGGCGTCGGCGCGGATAACGAAGAGCGCGTCCAGTTGCTGGTGGCGGCGGGCGTCGACGTGATCGTCGTCGATACGGCGCACGGTCACAGCAAGGGCGTGCTGGAGCGCGTGCGCTGGGTCAAGAAGAACTTCCCGCACGTCGAGGTGATCGGCGGCAACATCGCCACCGCCGAAGCGGCGAAGGCGCTCGTCGAATACGGCGCGGACGGCGTCAAGGTCGGCATCGGCCCGGGCTCGATCTGCACGACGCGGATCGTCGCGGGGGTCGGCGTGCCGCAGATCTCGGCTGTTTCGAACGTATCGGAGGCATTGCGCGGCACGGGCGTGCCGGTCATCTCCGATGGCGGCGTGCGTTTCTCGGGCGACGTCAGCAAGGCGCTCGCCGCGGGCGCGGATGCGGTCATGATGGGCAGCATGCTCGCCGGCACCGAGGAATCGCCGGGCGACGTGTTCCTGTATCAGGGCCGCCAGTACAAGTCGTACCGTGGCATGGGCTCGGTCGGCGCGATGAAGGACGGTGCGGCGGACCGCTACTTCCAGGACAATTCCGCGAACATCGACAAGCTCGTGCCGGAAGGCATCGAGGGTCGCGTCGCGTACAAGGGTTCGGTCAACGCGATCCTGTTCCAGCTGATCGGCGGTGTGCGCGCCAGCATGGGTTACTGCGGCTGCACGACGATCGGCGATATGCATGATAAGGCCGAGTTCGTCCAGATCACGGCAGCGGGCATGCGTGAATCGCACGTGCACGATGTGCAGATCACGAAGGAAGCGCCCAACTACCACGTGGACTAAAGGAGCAGACGCCGATGAAGCCCTTGCTGCGCGCTGTACTCGTCATCGACGCGTTGTTGCTGCTGGCGTTCGGGCTGCTGTTTCTGCTCACGCCGTGGACATCGCTGTACAACGCGCTGCAACTGGTGCAGGTCGATCCTGCACTCGTCGGGCAGGCGTTCGGTCTGGCGCTTCTCGGCCTCGCGTGGCTAGCGTTTCATGCCGCGATCGATGGTGCGATGACGCGTGCGGTGGCGCGCGTCGTCGGGCACGTCAACTGGCTGACGGGCGTGCTGATGCTGGTCTGGCTGATTGGCCTGCACAAGCCTTCCCTGACGGCGTTTGGTCAACTGGTGTCGGCGGTTGTCGCGCTCGTGCTGGTGATCGTCGGTCTGGGCGGCGTGCGTCTTGCGCGCGTGGTGCGCCGGCGTGAGCGGGAGCGAGCGACCGAAGCCGCGGCTGCCGGGCGCGAGCAGAAGCGCGCCGGCAAGGATGCCGCGAACGCGGCACAAGCGGATCGCGAACTGAATCGCGGCGTGGATAGCGAGCCGCGCGTGTACGGGGCGGAGCCCGTGATGGCTGCGTCGCGTCCGGTCAGTCCCGCAACGGGCGCGCCTGTCGAGCCGGATTTCACGGCTGCGCATCAAGCCGGCGTCGTGACCGCTGAAACGCGCACGGTCGAAACCCGCACCACGGTGACCGGCCACGACGCTGCCCGCGACGAAGCCCGTGATGCCGCGGCCGATTCGCCTGGCGCACCGCGTCCGCCGTTTCATGGCTGACGTGCGAGCGCCTGCGTCTCTCGCGTCAGGGGTTCACGCTTACGAATTGCGTCTGGCTGTTCCGCTTGCCTTCACATCGGCTTCATCACGTCTTTTCGCCATGACCTGCGACGGTTTGCTTCGCGCAGTTCACTGGCTGGCATTGAATTCATCGCTGTGCCGGAAATCGTTCCGGTGCAGCGTTCCGTATCCGTTCACTTTTGATTCAGTCCGCTGCCATGCATGACAAGATTCTGATTCTCGACTTCGGTTCGCAAGTCACCCAACTGATCGCACGACGCATCCGCGAGGCGCACGTGCTGTCGGAAATCCATCCTTACGACGTCAGTGACGAATTCATCCGCGAATTCGCGCCGAAGGGCGTGATCCTGTCGGGCGGCCCGAACTCGGTCGTCGATGAGGACACCCCCCGCGCGCCGCAAGCCGTGTTCGATCTGGGCGTGCCGGTGCTCGGCATCTGCTACGGCATGCAGACGATGGCCGAACAGCTCGGCGGCAAGGTCGACAACGGCCATCTGCGCGAATTCGGTTATGCCGAAGTGCGGGCGCGCAATCACACGAGCTTTCTGGAAGGCATCGAGGATTTCCGCACGGCCGAAGGCCACGGCATGCTCAAGGTCTGGATGAGCCATGGCGACAAGGTGCTCGACATGCCGCCGGGATTCAAGCTGATGGCATCGACGGAATCGTGCCCGGTGGCCGCCATGGCCGACGAAGCGCGTCATTTCTATGGCCTGCAATGGCACCCGGAAGTCACGCACACCGTGCAGGGCCGCGCGATGCTCGAGCGTTTCGTGCTTGGCATCTGCGGCGCGAAGCCGGACTGGGAAATGGGTCACTACGTCGACGAAGCCGTCGAGAAGATCCGCGAGCAGGTCGGTAGCGAGCACGTGATCCTGGGGCTGTCGGGCGGCGTGGATTCGTCGGTGGCCGCGGCGCTGCTGCATCGCGCGATCGGTGACCAGCTGACCTGTGTGTTCGTCGATCACGGTCTGCTGCGTCTGAACGAAGCGGAACAGGTGATGGCGACGTTTGCCGATCACCTTGGTGTGAAAGTGATTCACGTCGACGCGAGCGAAGCGTTCCTGTCGAAGCTGGCCGGCGTGACCGATCCGGAAGCGAAGCGCAAGATCATCGGCGCGGAGTTCGTCGAGGTGTTCCAGGCCGAAGCCGGCAAGCTCACCGATGCGAAATGGCTCGCACAGGGCACGATCTATCCGGATGTGATCGAGTCGGCGGGCAAGGGCAAGAAGGGCGCCCATACGATCAAGAGCCACCACAACGTGGGCGGCCTGCCGGAAACGCTCAACCTGAAGCTGCTCGAGCCGTTGCGCGAACTCTTCAAGGATGAAGTGCGTGAACTGGGCGTGAAGCTCGGTCTGCCGCCTGCGATGGTGTATCGCCATCCGTTCCCGGGCCCGGGTCTGGGCGTGCGGATTCTCGGCGAAGTGCGCCGCGATTTCGCCGATCTGCTGCGCCGCGCGGATGCGATTTTCATCGAAACGCTGCGCACGTTCATCGACAAGGAAACCGGCAAGTCGTGGTACGACCTGACGAGCCAGGCGTTCGTGGTATTCCTGCCGGTGAAGAGCGTGGGCGTGATGGGCGACGGGCGCACGTATGAGTATGTGGTCGCGTTGCGCGCGGTGCAGACGCTCGATTTCATGACGGCGCACTGGGCGCATCTGCCGCATGAGCTGCTGGGACATGTGTCGAACCGGATCATCAATGAGGTTCGCGGGATCAATCGGGTTGTGTACGATATTTCCGGGAAGCCGCCGGCGACGATTGAGTGGGAATGAATTGACGTCCTTCGGGCGTAGCTGATGGAACTCGCCCGGGCGCGCTGCGATTCCGCTGGAGCGCAGAGGACGAATTCCACACGCCCGTGGACTCCAGGAAAATGCCGCGGAGTTTTCTGGCTTGTCGCTGAGACAGGCTCGGGCGACGACCCGGGAGGTGAGCCACGTCACCCGAACGTCGCACGTGGTTGCCGGGGAGGCTGGTTGCAGGCGGGCAGGGATCGCACGCATGGCGAGTGCCTTCGAGCACGACGATCTTCGCGCTGCATCGCGGTTGTGACCTGTATCGAGGACCGCGTTTCACACGCTTTGCCGCGCAAGGATATCGAAGACGGAAGCGGCAGAGGGTGTGCGACGACAGGTTTCAATGCGCGCGCAAACGGCATGCAGTTACAATCGTCGGGTTAACATGAGCGCGCGGGCGGCTCGTACTCAATGATCCGATCCGGCCCGAGAGCAAAGCCATGCCCCTCGACTACTTAACCCTCGACGCCCTTCGCACGCACCATCCAGCGTGGCGGCTATTACGTTCCGACCACGTCGCGCTGGTGGCGAGCTTCCTGCATCGCGTTTTCGTGGTGCCGAACGTGCGCGCGATGTCCGCCGCCGACCTGGCTGAAGCGCTGGAAGACGAACTTTATGCCCTGCGCGATCGCCTGGGTGAGGATGCTTATCCAAAACGCGCGCTCGACTACCTCAACGACTGGGCAAGCGCGGAAAAAGGCTGGTTGCGCAAGTTCTACCGCCAGGACTCGGACGAACCGCACTTCGACCTTACGCCAGCGACGGAAAAAGCGATCGTCTGGCTGGACGCACTCACGGAACGCAGTTTCGTCGGCACGGAATCACGCCTGCTGACGTTGTTCGAGTTACTGCGGCAGATGAGCGAAGGCAGCGAATCCGATCCGCAAAAGCGCGTGGCCGAATTACACAGCCGTCGAGACGAGATCGATGCCGAGATCGCACGGGTGAATGCCGGCGATCTTCCACTGCTGGACGACACGGCCCTCAAGGATCGCTTCCAGCAATTCATGCAGCTGGCGCGTGACCTGCTGACCGACTTTCGCGAGGTCGAGCAGAACTTTCGCATGCTCGATCGTCGCGTGCGCGAGCGCATCGCGCTATGGGAGGGATCGAAGGGCGCGCTACTGGGGGAGATCATGGGCGAGCGCGACGCGATCGGTGACTCCGACCAGGGCAAAAGCTTCCGCGCATTCTGGGATTTCCTGATGTCCAGCACGCGCCAGGAAGAGCTCACCGAACGGCTCGCGCGAGTACTCGCATTGCCCGCGGTGGCCAACCTGAAACCCGACGCGCGGACCGGTCGCGTGCACTACGACTGGCTGGAGGCGGGTGAACATACGCAGCGCACGGTCGCGCAGCTGTCGCAGCAACTGCGCCGGTTTCTCGATGACCAGGCGTGGCTCGAGAACCGCCGCATCATGGACATCCTGCGCGGCATCGAGGCGAGAGCGCTGGCCGTACGCGACACGCCGCCGGTCGGCGAGATAATGACTTTTGCCGGGTCGTCATCCGACGTCGAGCTTCCGATGGAACGTCCGCTGCACACGCCCGTGCAGAAGCCGGTTATCACGGATATCGCGCTGGAAACGGGCGACGTCGATCTCGACGCTGCGGCGCTGTATTCGCAGGTGGTGGTCGACCGGGCGCAGCTTGCGGGTCACATCCGCCAGGCGTTGCAGGACCGGTCGCAAGTGACGCTGCGCGAGCTGATCGAATCGCATCCGCTGCAGCAGGGTCTTGCGGAACTCGTCGCGTATCTGCAACTGGGCAGCGACGCATTCAAGACGGTGGTGGACGAAGACGCGCACGAAGTCATCGCGTGGCAAACAACCCGTCGCGACGAGATGCCGAAGGCACGGCGCGCCCGGCTGCCACGCGTGATCTTTGTGAGGTGAGGATGGAAGACGAACGGCAAGAGGTGGCGGCGAACACCGATCTGTCGACACTGGCGATCACGCTGCTCAAAGGCGTGATCTATCGTGAGGGTGATGAACGTCTGTGGGGCGCGTTGCTCGACCTGCAGGCGCGCGTGCGGGACTACGTGTCGGTACTGGGCCTGGAACTCGTGCTGGACGAGGCCGAAGGCTACGCGTTCCTGCGCAGCCGTCCCGAGCAGGCCGAAGATGGCGCGGCGCCAAAGCTGCCGCGTCTGATTGCACGCCGGCCGATCTCTTTTCCGGTCAGCCTGCTGCTGGCGTTGCTGCGCAAGAAGCTTGCCGAATTCGATGCCGGCGGTGGCGATACGCGCCTCGTACTATCGCGCGACGACATCGTCGAGCTTGTCAGGGTCTTCCTTCCGGACAGCAGCAATGAAGCGAAGCTGATCGATCAGATCGAGACGCACATCAACAAGATCGTTGAACTGGGCTTCCTGCGCCGGTTGAAGGTTGCGAGCGGCCCGGCCAGTTTCGAGGTGCGGCGCATCCTGAAGGCGTTCGTCGACGCGCAATGGCTGTCGGACTTCGACACCCGCCTCGCTGCGTACCAGGCGCAGCTGGCGGGCACGACGGCAGGGTCGGGAGGGGACGTCGATGAATGAGCCGAACGAGGCGATTCCACAACTGCTGGAGCTGGATTTTCTCGCCGACGACACGCTCTCCGGTTTTCGCCTGATCCGCCTGGAAGTTTTCAACTGGGGCACATTCGATGGGCGCGTATGGACGCTTCAGCTGGACGGCAAGAACGGTCTGCTGACGGGCGACATCGGTTCGGGCAAGTCGACGCTGGTCGACGCGATCACGACGCTCATGGTCCCCTCGCAGCGCATCGCCTACAACAAGGCGGCAGGCGCGGACAGCAAGGAACGGACGCTGCGCTCGTACGTACTCGGGCATTACAAGTCCGAGCGCAACGAGGTGACCGGTACAGCGAGGCCCGTGTCCTTGCGGGACCGCAACAGCTACTCGGTGATCCTCGGCGTGTTCCACAACGCCGGGTATGACCAGACGATCTCGCTCGCGCAGGTCTTCTGGATGAAAGAGGCGCAGAGCCAACCCGAGCGCTTTTACGTGGGCGCCGAGCGGAATTTGTCGATAGCGACGGATTTTGTCCACTTCGGCTCCGATATCGCGCAATTGCGCAAAAAGCTGCGCGGCCTCGGCGCGCAAATCGAGGACACCTTTCCGAAATACAGCGCGTGGTTTCGCCGGCGCTTCGGCATCGACAATGAGCAGGCGCTCGAGCTGTTTCATCAGACGGTGTCGATGAAGTCGGTCGGCAACCTGACCGATTTCGTGCGTAGCCACATGCTCGAGCCGTTCGACGTCGCGCCTCGTATTGCCGCGCTGATCTCGCACTTCGACGATCTGACCCGCGCGCACGAGGCAGTGCTCAAGGCGAAGCGCCAGGTGGAACTGCTCAGGCCGCTGGTGGCGGACTGCGACCAGCACGGCACGCTGGCGGCGGAACAGGAGGCGTCGCGCGCGTGCCGTGATGCGCTGAAGCCGTACTTCGCCGAATTGAAGCTGGGCCTGCTGGATCGGCGCTTGCAGTTGCTCGCCGAAGATCATGCACGCCTGGCCGCGCAGAGGGAGCGGCGCATCGAGCAGTGCGACCATGAGCGAACGCAGGCCGATCGCCTCAAGCGTGCGATTGCCGAGCAGGGCGGTGACCGGCTGGCGCAGCTTGCAGCCGCTATTCGCGACGAGGAACGTGAGCGCAATCGACGCCAGCAGCGCGCCGAACGTCACGCCCAATTGCTTGCTGCGATCGGTGAAACCGCTGCAGCCGACGAGCCTGCCTTCATGGCGCAGCGGCAGCAGGTGGCCGATCTGCGCGAGGGCGTGAGTCAGCGGGAAGCCGATCTGCAAAACCAGATCACCGAGTGGGGCGTGTCGCTGCGCGAGGGCAAGCGCGAACATGACGTGCTTGGCGAGGAAGTCGCGAGCCTGAAGGCGCGGCGCAGCAATATTCCCAGGGAGCAGGTCGCCATGCGTGCGGCGTTGTGCGCGGCACTCGGTCTCGACGAAGACAGCATGCCGTTCGCCGGCGAACTGATCCAGGTGCGCGAAGAGGCGCGCGAATGGGAAGGCGCGATCGAACGGGTGCTGCATAACTTTGGCCTCTCGCTTCTCGTGCCCGATGCGCACTATGCCGATGTCGCCGCGTGGGTGGATCGCACGCATCTCGCGGGACGGCTCGTCTATTTCCGCGTGCGGGCCATGCGCGACCAGGACATCGCCGGGCTGCATCGCGATTCGCTGGTGCACAACGTCGCGCTCAAACCGGATTCGCCGTTTTACGGCTGGCTTGAGCGGATGCTGGCACAGCGCTTCGATTACGCGTGCTGCGCGACGCAGGAGCAGTTTCGTCGCGAGTCCCGTGCGCTGACTCGCACAGGGCAGGTCAAGGCGCCCGGCGAACGCCATGAGAAAGACGACCGCCATCGTCTCGACGACCGCAGCCGCTACGTTCTCGGCTGGAGCAACGCCGCGAAGATCGCCGCGCTGGAAGGGCAGGTGCGTGCGCTCGAGGTGCGGCTCGGGGGCATCGCCAGTCAGATCGCCACAGCGCAGGGCGATCAGACGAAGCTGCGGCGGCAGCTGGAGGTGTTGGCGGCGCTCAACGAGTTCAACGATTTTCGTGAGCTGGACTGGCAGCACTGCTCTGCCATGATCGCTCGCCTGCAGGATGAGAAGGCGCGTCTGGAGGCGGCCAGCAATGCGCTGCTGGAACTGGCCGCGCAGCTCGAGTCGGTGCAGACGGCGCTGAAGGAGAGCGAGAAGGCATTGTCGGACGTCAACCGCGAGTTGGGTGGTATCGACGCCAGACGCGAAGCGGCCGATGCATTGCGGGAGCAAACCGCGGCATGGCTGGCCGCGATCGCCCCCGATATCCGCGCGCGGCTAGACGTGCTGCGCGCACAGATTCTGGGCGAGCATCAGCTTTCGGTCGAGTCATGCGATAACCGTGAACGCGAACTGCGTGACGCGTTGCAGGCCCATATGGACGCCGAGGCCAGGCGCCTGGATCGCCTCACCGAGCGCATCATCAAGAGCATGTCGACGTTCAAGGACACATACAAGCTCGATACGGCCGACTTCGACGCCAGCCTCGAAGCCGCGTTCGAGTATCGCCAGCTGCTGGCTCGCCTGAATACCGACGATCTTCCCCGCTTCGAGGCTCGCTTCAAGGAGCTGTTGAACATCAACACGATCAACGAGATTGCCAACTTCAACGGGCAACTGGCGCGGGAACGTGAAACGATCAAGGAGCGCATCGCCCGCATCAATGAATCGCTGGCGCAAATCGACTACGACCCAGGCCGTTATATCGTGCTGGAATCCCAGGCAAGCCCCGACGCGGACATCCGCGATTTCCAGGCGGAACTGCGAGCCTGCACGGAGGGTACGCTGACCGGTTCGGACGACACGCAGTATTCGGAAGCCAGGTTTTTGCAGGTCAAGGCGATCGTCGACCGGTTTCGCGGCCGCGAAGGCCTGTCGGATCAGGACCGCCGGTGGACGACGAAGGTCACCGACGTGCGCAACTGGTTTCTGTTCGCCGCAAGCGAACGCTGGCGTGAAGACGACACGGAATACGAGCACTATTCGGATTCGGGCGGTAAGTCGGGCGGGCAGAAGGAAAAGCTGGCCTACACGATCCTCGCGGCCAGTCTCGCGTATCAGTTCGGTCTGGAGTGGGGCGCGGTACGGTCACGCTCGTTCCGCTTCGTGGTCATCGACGAAGCGTTTGGACGCGGCTCGGACGAGTCCGCGCAATATGGGCTCAAGTTGTTCAGGCAGCTCAATCTGCAACTGCTGATCGTCACGCCGCTGCAGAAGATCCATATCATCGAGCCGTTCGTTTCCAGCGTCGGCTTCGTGCACAACGATGAGGGGCGCGCTTCGAAGCTGCGCAATCTGTCGATCGAGGAGCATCTTGCACGCAAGGCGGAGGGCTCGGCGTGAGCTGGACGACCGCCAGCGACCTGAAAGCGCAGGTGCGCCGCTTGTGGGAGCGAGGCGAGTTGTTGCGCAGCATGATGAGCGACGGTGCGGACGCGGCGCCGAATGCCGTGCCTGTCGCTCGCGAAGAAGCGAAGGTTGGCCCGCGCGCCGGCTGTGCGTTCCCCCTGCGACTCGTCCTGAAGGGACCGGCTTCGGCCGAACTCACCGAACGTTTCCAGGCCGTTCGTGAATGGATTGCCGGGCTTGTCGCGGTCGCGGAGATCCGGATCGAATGGCGCGAGTTCAGGCATCGTGTCCTGGGTGTTCAGCGCGTGCCGCAGGCGGTCTGGATCGGCGATCTGGACAGTGCGCTGGCGATGATCGGCAAGCGCGGCGACGCGGCACAGTTCGGCCGCCTGCTCGTCCTCGTGGGCTCGCGGCAGCCGGCGCTGCTGGCATGGTTTCGCCGGCGTCCGCTGCAGGCGCTCGAGCTGGCTGACGAATGTGAACGTTTACTGGCGGTGGTCGGCTGGATCGTACGGCATCCACGTCCCGGCATTTACCTGAGACAGGTGGACATTGCCGGTGTGCACAGCAAGTTCATCGAAAACTGGCGCGGTGTGCTGGCGGAATGGCTCGATCTCGTACTGCCGCTGGAGGCCGTCGCGATAGAAAGAAACGGTGGTGCGCACTTCGCGGCCCGCTACGGTTTTCTCGAGAAGCCTGTTCGTATCCGGTTTCGCGTGCTCGACGCACGGTTGCCCATGCTTCCCGGCTCCGCGCTTCCCGATATCGCAGTCGACGCAGACAGCTTTGCCGCGCTGGCCGTGCCGATCCGCCGGGTTTTCATCACCGAGAACGAGACAAACTTCCTCGCGTTCCCGCCTCTGGCCGATACGATCGTCGTCTTCGGCGCAGGCTACGGATGGGACGCGCTGTCAAAAGCGGCATGGCTTTCCCGCTGCAGCATCCACTACTGGGGAGATATCGACACTCACGGCTTCGCCATCCTCGATCAGTTGCGCAGCCGCTTCGACCACGTCGCGTCTTTCCTGATGGACCGGGCGACGCTGATCGCCCACGAAGCTCAATGGGGCGAGGAGCATGATCAGGTACTCCGCGACTTGCCACGGCTCGCCGATGCGGAGCAGGCGCTGTTCAACGACCTGCGCGATAACCGGATTCGCGGGAATCTGAGGCTTGAGCAGGAGCGTATTGGCTTCCAGTGGGTTGAAACCGCGCTCGCCGCGCTTGCAGGACAGTGAAATAGCCTCTTTGCCGTGCAGGGCGAATATACCGGGAATGTGCCGCCGCAATCCCGTCCGCCTGGGCCGTCTTCAACGGGCGATGATCCAGCCGTCGCGCCCGATCCAGCCGAACGCGTGGATCCGCGATACTGGCTGCGCGAGTGCCGCGTCGCCGTATTACCGCGCCGGGACCCGCGCTTATGCACACAAGGCGTGGTCGCGCTTTCCGTTCACACCGCAAGCGCTGGATGCTTCGCAGCCGCTGATGGAAACAGTGCTGACAGGATTGCGAAGCGGGGCTCACTGACGCGCTGTGCGGGTCGCGCGTGGCGGGTTCCATGAACGTGCCTCCCACCGCGACCGCTGGCTTTCCAGTCAGCCCAGGTTGACGGGCATGTCGTCGTAGCGCTTGAGCTTGTAGAACAACAGGGACACCAGCCAGCTGACGGCGAAGAGGCCGATCACCATGTAGCCGAGCAGGCCAAAGTTGTCCGATGCCGTGCCGATCAGATCCCAGAAGCCGCCTTTGAGCTCGAGCTTGTCCGCGATCAGCGCCAGCGCCTCGATGCCGCCGATCAGCACCGCCACCACCACCGACACGAACGTGATCGTGATGTTGTAGTACAGCTTGCGGACCGGCTTCATGAACGCCCAGCCATACGCGCCGAGCATCAGCACGCCATCGATGGTATCGACGAGGCACATGCCGGCGGTAAACAGCGCGGGGAAGATCAGAATGGTCGCGAGAGACATGCCGTCAGCGGCCTGAGCGGCGGAAATGCCGAACAGCGCCACCTCCGTCGCCGTATCGAAGCCCAGGCCGAACAGGAAGCCGATCGGGTACATGTGCCAGCTACGTGAAACAAGGCGGAACAGCGGACGGAAAATGCGCGACAGGAAACCGCGCCTGTTGAGCAGCATGTCGAGGTCTTCCTCGACGAGGCGCTCGCCACGCTGCACGCGCCGGAAAGTCTTCACCACCGACACCAGAATCATTACGTTGACGATGGCCAGCACGAGCAGAAAACCCGCCGACACCGAGGTGCTGATCACGCCGCCGATCGACCTCATGTCTTCGAAGCGCGCTTTCAGCGTGACGGCCGCGAACGCGACCGCAACCGAGAGCGCGATCACGATCGTCGAATGCCCCAGCGAAAAGAAAAAGCCCACTGCAACCGGGCGTTTGCCGCCTTGCATCAGCTTCCGTGTGGTGTTGTCGATTGCGGCGATGTGATCGGCATCGACCGCGTGGCGCAAGCCGAACGTGTAAGCGAGCAGTGCGGTGCCGATCAACGCGGGGTGTCCATGGAGGGCAGTGAGCGCCCAGATCCAGACGCCGACGTTGGCCACGATGAGCAATGAAAAAATGCCGATGATCTTGCCGCGCAGCGCCTGCGGGCCGTCGTCGAACAGATGGGAAAGGTAAGACTGTCGCATGAATGTCCTCGCATGCTGGTGAAGCGCCCGCATGGGCGGGTGTGCCGGACGCGATTGCGTCCGGGCGCGGCAGGTCTCCTGGCTTGCGCGTTAGCGCCCGACGCCGCCTTCCCGGTTGCCCAGTGGCCTGATGACATCGGACTTCGCGCTTACAGTTGCGGGCACAGCTATGGTCCTGGCGTTTGCCTCACCATATTCCCTATTAATGCCTTGCGGCAGCCGTCGCGAGGGCAATTATCGCGTACAAACCGTGCGGATGGCTTTCGATCTGGAAGTCCGGGAATCAGGCGCGTAATGGCGCGCATCGAGGCGCCTGCGGGGAAGGTCGCCGACGGTATCGGCAACGGCAGCGGCGATAAAAAGACTTCGCTGAACGCGGGTCTGGGGAACAGGGGGGGCCGTAGAGGCCGGGGCATGACCCATTGTCTTCAGAAGGGCGCGTGCGCCCGGCAGCCGCGGGTTGCGCCCGCCGGGCGACATCCCGTCAATTGCGAATATCGAACTGGAACTCCTGCAGCAACGATTCCCGCAAGCGAACGAACGCCGGACTGCCCCGATCCCGCGGACGCGGCAAATCCACCGGAACGATCCTGAACGGCGTATCCGCTCCGGCGCCCGACATCACCACGATCTTGTCCGCCAGGTAGACCGCTTCTTCGATATCGTGCGTCACCATCACCATGGTGACCTGTTCTTCCAGCCAGATGCGCTCCAGTTCCTGCTGCATGGCCATCTTCTTCATCGCATCCAGCGCGCCGAGCGGTTCGTCGAGCAGCAGAATGTCAGGGTTGATGGCGAGCGCCCGCGCGATGCCCACGCGCTGCGCCATGCCGCCGGATAACTGGCTCGGGTAAGCGGTACGGAAATTCTCCAGTCCCACGAGGTGCAGATATTCGCCAATCCTCTGGCGCAGTTCCTCACCGGTGTATTTCTGCAATTCCAGCCCGAAAGCGATATTCGCTTCGACCGTCAGCCACGGCAGCAGGCGCGGCTCCTGAAAGACCATCGCCCGCTCGCTGCTGACGCCGGTCACGATCTCGCCATCCACCTTCACGGTTCCGCGATCGCCTTTTTCCAGACCGGCGAGAATGCGCAACAGCGTTGTCTTGCCGGAACCGCTAGCGCCGACGATGACGACGAATTCACCCGCCGCGATATCGAGTTCGACGTCCTTGAGAACAGGCACGACGGATCCGTTGATCCTGAACGACTTGCTCAGCCGGTTGATCTGCAGCTTGTGCGGTGACCCGCTAACCGACACCATACCGGCTCTCCTATTGAGACGCGTAACTGTTAAACCGGTTCGTCTGCACGGCATTGACCGGCAGCTGTCCCTTGCGCAACTTTCCTTCCCGTTCAAAAACATCGAGCCAGAACTGCGCGTCGTGATCGGTGAAAAGCGCATGCTGCCTGAGTCCGAAACCAGGCCAATAGCCGGCGAGCGCCGGATTTTCACCGCGTTTCGCAAGCAGTTGCGCGATCAGTTTCCTCGCGTCGTCCGGATGTTCGGCGGCCCAGTCCGCCGCTCTCGCGGAATCGGTCACGAAGGCGCGCGCGGCGGCGGGGTGGGCTTCGAGAAACGTTTTACGCATGACGTCGTAGCCCAATGTGATGTCGCCGAGGACCTGATAGTCGTCGAACAGCACGCGCACTCCGCCATCGGCCTCGAGCTTGCCGGCAAATACTGCCTGCCACGCTCCGACAGCCGCCACGTCGACCTGACCCGATCGAAGCGTCTGTTCCAGTTGCGGCCCGGGGACCACGATGAGCCTCACCGCATTCTGCGGGATGTTGTGAATCCGCAGATACTCGCGCACCGTATAGTCGAGATGCGCGCCCAGCGTATTCACGGCGATGGTTTTGCCGATCAGGTCAGCCGGTTTGGTAATCGGGCTTTTGGAGAGTACGTAGAAGTTGCTCTTCACCGTCTTGCTGAGGCCGCCGCCCGGCTTGACCGCAATGATGTCGTTGCCGTTGGAGATCGCGTTGAGCACCGCCGCGGTCGCGGCACCCGCCACATCGACCGAACCCGACGCTATCGCGAAGAGACTCTCCGGGCCGCCTTGCGAAAAGCCTTTCGATTCCAGCACGACACCGTCGGCCTGCAACCACCCCTTCGCGGCGGCAATCTCGCTGGCATTGATCGAACCGGCATTGCTCAGATAGCGGATCACGGTGACTTTCTGCGTGCCCGCCGCGGGCGGTACCGATTCTGCAGCGTGAGCACTGGCGAGAAGGACGAGTCCCGCCGCCAGTAGTCCGAGCTTATTCAAAACCAGATTTCTGAACCCATGGACCATCGGTTTGCCACTCCAGTATTTTTTGTGCGGATGAAGTCAAGAGAAACGCGAGGGGACAACGGTGCGGCTGCTGGAGCCGGATTCATCCGATATCTCTCGGATCGACCCATTTGCATATTCTTCTTTGCAGGAAGATCAACGAGTAGTTACTGAGCAAACCGAGGCCGGCGAGAAGAACGATCGCGCCAAACATGAGCGGGATCTGAAAGTTGTACTGGGCCTGCATGACCTTGAAACCGAGCCCCTGATTGGCCCCGATCATTTCCGACGCCACCAGCATCAGCAAAGCCGTCCCGGCGCTCAGGCGCAGCCCGACGAAAATCGACGGAATCGCGCCGGGCAGGGTCACGCGGCGGAAAGTCTGCAGTTTCGACGCACCAAACATGCTCGCCATCTCGATCAGACGCCGGTCGACCTGCTTGACGCCCGTCATCGTATTCATCAGCAGCGGAAACACCGTTGCCCAGAAAATCACGAACACCTTCGACGTTTCCCCAAGACCCATCAGCAGAATGAAAATCGGGTAGACGGCGAGCGCGGACGTCTGGCGGAACATCTGCAAGATCGGATCAATCGCGTTCTCGAACCGCGAGAACGTACCCATGACGAGACCCAGTGGGATCGACACGACGACGGCTGCGCCGAACGCGATGCCAGCCCGCTGCAGGCTGATGAACAGGTCGCCGAGCAGCACGCCATTGACCAGCGCGGCAAACAGTGCGCGCACGATAGCGTCGACAGGCGGAATCACCGCTGGATTGAGCCATCCGCGAGAACTGCCAGTCTGCCATAGCGCGAAGAACAGGATCAGCACACCGTATCGATTGAGAAAGGCCCATATCTTCAGATGGCGGACCTTCTCGATTCCAGAATCAAACGCGTTGAAAGCGGGCCTCGTAGCAAAATGGCCTGTCTGCTCCAGCTGCCTTTCGGCCATGCGATCCTCCAGATGATCTAACGACGTGTACGTGGATGTGCCATCCGGCGTGCCCGTATCAGGCAATTCACGCCATGCAGCGATTCCGGTCGTATTGGGGTGCCCGGGATTGAACGTGCTGTTGCCGTCCATGCACTTGCCATGGATGCGCAGCACCGCAACTTTACCGAACAACCATCACGCCGTGATAGATTGAATTCTTGATAGAACAGGCCTAAAAGTGCTTAGCGCAATATGGTCTAAACACTTGCCGATATTCGAGGTAGTCCTCAAAGCGCATTCGGGCGTCGCGGCTATTGCGGGGAAGGCTGGCCACGCGCTGCCGGCCCGCAGGGCCCAGGTTGTTTGTTGGATACGCAGAAGCCGGGAAGGGCGCTGCGCGGCAGCATCGCGAACTTGCTGTTCGATCTGGTGTATCCGTTCCGGGTTCATCCGGGTTTGATGGAATTGCAGATAACCTCAGTAGTGCTTTGTATCCGGGGCGTCGGCGTCGATCCATCCTTTCGCTCAGACTCCGAAGGTTGGCGATGGCGCCGCCAGCTGCCACTTTGACTCACTTTGACTAACCGTCACGCCCGGCGTAATGTCGTTGCGCTTGCCCGTCGCTGAACCCCACGCCTGACGCACCGTCTACCCGCATAACACCCTCAGGAGCCTCCGGCTTCCCGATTCAGGAGATACGCCATGCCTCGCACCGCCGCCGAAAAACGCGCAATTTTTCGTGATCTGCACACATCGGGTTGCTTCGTGCTACCCAATCCGTGGGATATCGGAAGTGCCCGCTATCTGCAAAGCCTCGGCTTCAAGGCGCTGGCGACGACCAGTTCCGGATTCGCGTGGTCGATGGGCAAGGCGGACAACAGTTCGCCGCGCGAGGCGATCCTCGCTCATCTGCGCGCGCTCGTCGATGCGACCGACTTGCCCGTCAACGCCGACTTCGAGAACGGCTTCGGCATGAATGAGGAGGAGGTTGCGCAGAGCGTCGGGCTGGCGGTTGAAACAGGCGTCGCGGGCCTCTCGGTCGAAGACTCGACTGGCGACGCCGATGCGCCGCTATTCGCCATCGATGTCGCCGTGAAGCGGATCAAGGCCGCGCGTCGCGCCATCGACGCGCGTGGCGGCGATACGCTGCTCGTCGGCCGTGCGGAAAATTTCGTCGCGGGCGTGCCGGATCTCGACGACGCGATCGCGCGTCTCAAGGCATACGCGGCGGCCGGCGCGGACTGCCTCTACGCACCGGGCATTCAAACGCGGGAACAGATCGAAGCGGTGGTGGCGGCAGTCGCACCGAAGCCGGTGAACCTGTTGATTGGATCGACCTCGGATCTGACCGTGCAGGATGTCGCCCGCCTTGGCGTGCGACGCATCAGCGTGGGCGGTGGACTGGCCCGCGCCGCCTGGGGTGGACTCATGCATGCCGCGCAGCGGCTGGCCGAAGGGCGTTTTGATGGTTTTGCGAACGCTGCGCCGGGCGCGACGCTCAACGGGCTGTTTCGCGACGACGCGTGAGGACACTGAACGTCCTCAGGGCAGGCAAGCAGATGAAGATCGGAGAGGAGAGTGACGGCGCAGCCGACGCCGATGGAGTCATTCCATTAGGCCGCGGAAACGAACTGGCGTCGCCGGGAGCCATTGCGACCGGGCTTGTCGCGGCAGCCGCGAAATAGAGCGGCGGCGAGATGCGCACATCGCCGTCGCGAACTCAGACCGGTGAATGTCAGTCGTCCCGTTCAGTGCGTTACCCCGTCAGGAGAAAAGCACAAACGGTACCGGCGATATAACGTGAAGCGGATTAGTCTGTCAGACGAATGCCGAACAGCGTGGCCTGCGACTGGCGAATGCGCTCCGCTTCGCGGTGACGCGCGGCGTACGAGTAGTCCGAATCCAGGGGCAGATGGTGCGACGCAAAAAGATCGCTAACCTTTTGAAAGAGTGCGAAAAGATAGCTCATGACGATTCCTTTGTTGAATGCTGGTGAGAGGGTTTTCCCTTGGATGTAATTATAGGGTTTTCCCTAATCAAAGGCCAGAAGAAAATCGCGCGGCCGGCGTGGTCATCCGCCGCAGGTCGTTTGATGGTGGCCGGGGCGGCTATCATCAGCGTCGCGATCGGGGGTGACCGACCGTTGGAGTCGAATCGCCGCGAGCCGGTCTGGCGGTCGCCAGCGCGGCGCCAGAACTTCCTTTGAGCACCCTGATAGAATGCCAGAGCCTCAACGTGCTGGATTGCTGATGAGATTGCTTGATGCACTGGTCGAACAACGTATTGCCGCCGCGGCCGCGCGTGGCGAGTTCGACGACTTGCCCGACGCTGGCCTTCCGCCAACGCTCGATGACGACGCCCTCGTCCCCACGGAAGTGCGCATGGCGAACCGGATTCTGAAGAACGCGGGCTTCGCGCCGCCGGCTGTCGAACAGTTGCGGGCGCTGTGTGATCTCCGGAACGAACTGAATGCGGTCGGCGACGGCGCCATGCATGGCCGTCTCCAGGCAAAAATGCTCGCGCTCGACATGGCGCTGGAATCCCTGCGCGGCGGCCCTATGGTCGTGCCGCACGAATACTGCCGGCGTATCGCCGAAAGGTTGTCGGAACGTGTCCTGATCGACGAGTCCGGCGAAGTGGTTTCATCGTGAGCGACGATGCGCCGGCTTCGGATTGCGCGTCGAACGAACGTGACCGCCATTTCATGTCGCTCGCCCAGGCAGCGGCCGAAGCGGCTCGGGCGGCCGGTGAGGTGCCGGTCGGCGCGGTCCTCGTGCGGGGCGACGAAGTCATCGCGACGGGCTTCAATCATCCGATCGGCGGACACGATCCGTCCGCGCATGCCGAAATGGCCGCGCTGCGCGCGGCGGCGGCAGCGCTCCAGAACTACCGGCTGCCGGGCTGCGAGCTGTTTGTCACGCTTGAACCCTGCCTGATGTGCGCCGGCGCCATCATGCATGCGCGCATCGCGCGCGTCGTATTCGGTGCGCGCGATCCGAAAACAGGTGCATGCGGCAGCGTCGTCGATGCATTCGCGAATCCGCAGCTCAATCATCACACGACAGTCGTCGGCGGCGTGCTCGAGGACGCGTGTGGTGCGGCGCTCAAATCCTTCTTCGCGGACCGGCGGCGCGCGAGCCGTGAAGCCCGTTCGGCCCGCGCGACAGAATCCGCATCTGTAGCCAGCAACGCATCCACGCCGGCCGAAACGCGTTAATCTGAACCGTCCCCATCAGAGCGTTTACCCATTTCACCTATGATCGCGCCTCGCACCATCGAACTAATCGCGCCCTCGGGCTATCCACATGATCCGGCGGTCGTTCATCGCGCCCTCGGCCGGCTTCGTCATCAAGGGCATCACGTCGTGGGTGTGCAGGCAACCGAGCGTCGCTTTCAGCGGTTCGCGGGAACGGACGGCGAGCGCGCCGCGGAACTCAACCGCCTCGCGGATGCGTCGCGCAAGCTGCCCGACATCGTGCTGGCCGTGCGTGGCGGCTACGGCGCGGTGCGCATTCTGCACGGCCTCGACTATGGAGGCCTGCAGCGACGCCTCACGGATCAGCCCGTTGCATTCGTCGGTCACAGCGATTTCACGGCCATCCAGATGGCGCTGCTGGCGCGCGCCGGCCTGACGACCTTCGGCGGCCCGATGCTGATGAGCGATTTCGGGGCCGAGAAAGTCAGCAACTTCACGATGCAGCATTTCTGGGAAACGCTGTCGAAACCGTCCTTCACGGTCACGAGCCACGTTCCGCAGGTTCAGCCTGTCGAAGTCAGCGGCACGCTGTGGGGGGGCAATCTGGCGGTGCTGACGTCGCTCGTCGGCACGCCGTATATGCCGCCCGTCGAGCACGGCATTCTTTTTCTCGAAGACGTCAACGAGCAGCCGTTCCGGATCGAACGGATGATCTACCAGTTGCATCTATCGGGAATTCTTGCGCAGCAGCAGGCGCTCGTGCTCGGCGATTTTTCCGGCGGCCGGCCGTTCGATTATGACAATGGTTACGACCTGAATGCGATGGTCGGGCAGATCCGCTCAGTGATTGGTATTCCGGTGATTACGGGCCTTCAGTTTGGCCACGTCGAGGATATGTTGACGCTGCCTGTCGGTGCCGACGCGCAACTCAAGGCGGACACCCTTGGCTTTACGTTGACGGTCTCCGGATACCCCTATCTCACCTGAGGTTCGTTTTGCAGCAGGGGAAAGCGGGCGCTGCCCGCTTTATTTTCACGCAGAAACGCAACTAACTGTCAGTTATTCCAACGTTCCCACATGCACCGATGATGCCGGGAAAAGAAAGGTTTGTTGACAAAAAGTCAGCCAGAAAACGTTCGTCCGTTTCATCGTTAAATCGGCGTAGGCGCCTTGATACAGTGCATTTGCCCGCGCTGAGTAATCTGGCAGTGATTGTTTGACCCAGGGATTGTCGCTAATTTTATCTAAAAATTGTTGACAATCTTAATGTCCATCCTAAGATACCCAACATACCGAGACACACATCATGTCTGAAAACATATCCGCAGCTTCCGCAGGCACGAAACCCGAAGTGATCGCCGAGCGCATTCGCGCTGCGATCCTCGAGCATCGGCTTTCGCCAGGCGCCAAGCTGACCGAGGCGCAGCTCTGCGAAGTGTTTAACGTGAAGCGTGGACCGATCCGTCAGGCGCTTGCGCTCCTCGCGACCGACCACCTCGTCGATCTCGAACCGAATCGCGGTGCGTTCGTCGCAAGCCCTTCGCTGCAGGAGGTCCACGAGGTCTTCGAGATGCGTCGCATCGTCGAACTCGCGGTAGTCGAGAAAATTTGCACCGGGCACGGGGCGCGCCGGTTGAAAGGCATCGGCGGCATGATCGGCCGCGAACGCAAGGCGTTCGAAACGCGTGATTTTCCCGCGTGGATCCGTCTGTCCGGCGAGTTCCATACCGAGCTTGCGTCGCTGACAGGCAACACGGTGCTGTGTGACTGTCTGAACGGCCTCGTCGCGCGTTCGACACTGATCTCGGCACTGTACGAATCGCTGGGTCGCAGCCCGTGTTCGTTCGAAGATCACGAAGCGATTCTCGTCGCGCTCGACGCCGGCAATGCAACGGAAGCCGCGGCCCTGATGTCGCGCCATCTGCAGAGCGTGGAACTGAAGATGCTCGACCGCCCGGCGAACAGCGCGGCGGATCTGCACGAAATATTTGGCCCGCGCGCAGGCCGGCATCTGTAAGCCACTGGCATGACCACGGCGCGCCCGGGAGCGGCTGCGCTGCACTGAATGTGAACTGAAGCGAATCGAATAAATGCACGGTGACCGCGCTGCGCTGGTACGCAACGTGTGTCGTGCTCCAGGAGACGTTTGAGGACGGGTTCGCGGCCCGTTTCAAACCATAAAAACAAGTACGTTAGTACGGACACAACCGCGGCGCCCGCATGCAAACGCAACTTGCCGGAATGAAAAACGGCGCGCGACGCAGGCGGACGAGAGTGCCCCACGATCAGTGTTCAGCTGATCTCATTCCAAGGAGGAGTCATGGTTCAGTTCAGTGCAGCACCGGGTAATCCCGCCATTCCCACGTTCGAAGAGGGCGCCGGCGACGGCAATCCATCCATGCCTGCGGGCTACAGCGAACGTCTGTACAACGAAGATCTTGCGCCGCTGAAACATCAGACGTGGAGCGCATACAACATCTTCGCGTTCTGGATGTCGGACGTGCATAGCGTCGGCGGTTATGTGTTCGCGGGAAGTCTCTTCGCACTCGGTCTGACAAGCTGGCAGGTGCTGATCGCGCTGCTGGTCGGCATCGCGATCGTCAACCTGCTGTGCAACCTGATCGCGAAGCCAAGCCAGCTGAACGGTGTGCCGTATCCGGTCGCGTGTCGTTCGACGTTCGGCGTGCTCGGCGCGAACGTGCCGGCTGTGATTCGCGGCCTGATCGCGGTGGCGTGGTACGGCATCCAGACGTATCTCGCGTCGAGCGCGCTCGTGATCGTCGTGCTCAAGTTCTTCCCGCAAATGCTGCCTTATGCCGACGTGCACCATCACGGTTTCATGGGCCTGTCGACGGTGGGTTGGGCCGGCTTCATGGTGCTCTGGGTACTTCAGGCATTCGTGTTCTGGAACGGCATGGAAACGATCAAGAAGTTCATCGACTTCGCCGGCCCGGCCGTGTATATCGTGATGTTCATTCTGGCCGGCTACATGGTGTGGCGCGCGGGCTGGCAGAACATCGGCATCAACCTGGGCGGCGTGAAGTATCACGGCATGGAAGTCGTGCCGGTAATGATCACGGCAATCTCGCTGGTGGTGTCGTACTTCTCCGGACCGATGCTGAACTTCGGCGACTTCTCGCGCTACGGCAAGAGCTTTCGCAGCGTGAAACGCGGCAATTTCTGGGGCTTGCCGGTCAACTTCCTTGCGTTCTCGCTGGTCACGGTGATCACGACGGCCGCCACGCTGCCGGTGTTCGGCCAACTGATTACCGATCCGGTCGAAACGGTGGGCCGCATCGACTATCCGATGGCAGTCGTGCTGGGCGCGCTGACCTTCACGATCGCGACGATCGGCATCAACATCGTGGCGAATTTTGTCTCGCCGGCGTTCGACTTCTCGAACGTGGCGCCGCGTCTTATCAGCTGGCGCGCGGGTGGGATGCTGGCGGCGGTAGCGTCGATTTTCATCACGCCGTGGAATCTCTTCAACAACCCGACGGTAATCCACTACACGCTCGACGTCCTGGGCAGTTTTATTGGCCCTTTGTACGGCGTGCTGATCGTCGACTTCTATCTCGTGAAGCGTCAGAAGATCGAACTGCACGATCTGTACTCGATGTCGGAAAAGGGCGCGTACTGGTATCGCAACGGCGTGAACTACACCGCTGTCCTTGCGTTACTGCCGGCAGCTGCAATCGCGGTTGCCTGCGTGCTCGTACCGGGCATCAATGGCATGGCGAATTTCTCGTGGTTCATCGGGGCGCTGCTCGGCGCCGTGTTCTATCGCGCACTCGCGCGCAAGTAAGTGACGTTGCCGCAAGGAGTCGACATGCGTATCAAGCTCATCAATCCCAACACGACGCAACGGATGACGGACGCGATGGGCCGCTGTGCCCGTGATGTCGTCGCGCCCGGCACCGAGCTCGTTGCGGTCAGCCCGAAGATGGGGCCGCCGTCCATCGAAGGCTATTACGACGAAGCGCTGGCCACGCCGGGCCTGCTGGCCGAGATCGCGGCGGGCGAGCGGGAGGGCTTCGACGGCTACGTGATCGCGTGTTTCGGCGATCCGGGGTTGTACGCGGCACGCGAACTGGCGCGTGGACCGGTGATCGGCATTGCCGAAGCCGCGATGCACGCGGCGAGCGTGCTGGCACCGGGCTTCTCCGTCGTGACGACGCTGTCGCGCACCTGCGGCATGGCATGGCATCTCGCTGAGCGCTACGGCATGAAGCGTTTCTGCCGCAACGTGCGCGCGACAGACGTCGCCGTGCTCGAACTCGACCGTCCGGGGTCGGCGGCGCGTCGCATCATCCTCGACGAATGCCGCCGGGCGCTCGACGAAGACGGTTCGGACGCGATCGTGCTCGGTTGCGCGGGCATGGCCGAACTGTGCGCGGAAATCGAGGATGCGCTGGGTGCGCCGGTTATCGAAGGCGTCACGGCGGCGGTCAAATGGGTGGAGGCCCTGGTGTCGCTGCGTCTGGGTACAGCCAAGCGCGGCGATTATGCGCGGCCGCTGGCAAAGCGCTACGACGGCGAGTTCGCGCGCTTCAGCCCGACGGGCGATGCGACAGATGCAGCTGCACCAGGGGTAAACGCGAGCGGTTCGGCGGGCGAAGCCGCGCCCACGGCGCCGACGCACATACATTCCGTCTGACCCGCACTATCTGTCCGGATGTATGGGCGCATCCGGGTGTTTTCGCTACACTGACTTCGTCCTGGTGGCAGGATAGCGATACGGCTTTTCGCCGTTTCGCGCCTGTCGCCCCCGCGAATTCCCGTCGCAACGTCATTACCCTGTTTTCGTCAAAATCATGTCATTCGATTCGAACTACCCACGCGATCTGATCGGCTACGGCCGGCATCCGGTGCAGGCGAACTGGCCCGGTCGCGCCCGCGTCGCCGTGCAGTTCGTGCTCAACTACGAAGAAGGCGGCGAGAACTGCGTGCTGCATGGCGATCCGGGCTCGGAGCAGTTCCTGTCGGAAATCGTCGGTGCGGCGGCCTATCCGTCCCGACACATGAGCATGGAGTCGATCTACGAATATGGCTCGCGCGCCGGCGTGTGGCGCATCCTGCGCGAATTCGAAAAGCGCCGGCTGCCGCTGACCGTGTTTGGCGTGGGCATGGCGGTCGAACGTAATCCGGACCTCGCGCGCGCATTTGTCGAGCTCGGTCATGAGATCGCATGCCACGGGTATCGCTGGATTCACTATCAGGACATGTCGCCGGAGAAAGAAGCAGAGCACATGCGTCTTGGTATGGAAGCGATCGAACGCATCACGGGCGAGCGTCCGCTCGGCTGGTACACCGGTCGCGACAGTCCGAACACCCATCGTCTCGTCGCCGAATACGGCGGCTTTCTGTACGACTCGGATTATTACGGCGACGACCTGCCGTTCTGGATGGACGTCGAAGTGACGGGCGGCGAAACGAAACCGCAACTGATCGTGCCCTACACGCTCGACACCAACGACATGCGTTTCGCAAGCCCGCAGGGCTTTAACACCGCCGATCACTTTTTCACGTATCTGCGCGATGCGTTCGACGTGCTTTACGAAGAGGGCGGCGAAGCACCGAAGATGCTGTCGATCGGCATGCATTGCCGGCTGCTGGGCCGTCCGGGCCGCTTCCGGGCATTGCAGCGTTTTCTCGATCATATCGAGCAGCACGATCGCGTCTGGGTAACACGGCGCGTCGATATCGCGCGTCACTGGCGCGAACATCATCCTTACCAGAACAATCACCACGGGGCAGCGGTATGAAGGCCATGCAATATACCCTCGACCAGCTCAATCACACCTCGACCGACGCGTTCGTCGCGGCGTTGTCAGGCATTTTCGAGCACTCGCCGTGGGTCGCGGAAATCGCCGCTTCGCAACGGCCTTACGTCGATATCGACGCGTTGCATCGCACGATGTCGCACGCGGTCGAAACAGCCGGTGAAGCGAAACAGCTGGCGCTCATCAACGCTCACCCGGAGCTCGCCGGGAAAGCCGCGGTGCGCGGCGAACTGACCGCCGAGTCGACGCGCGAGCAGAGCGGCGCGGGCCTCTCGCAGTGCACGCAGGAAGAGTTCGACAGGCTGCTGCACCTGAACCAGGCTTATCGCGAGAAGTTCGGCTTCCCGTTCGTTCTCGCGGTGCGCGGCTATGACCGCCACGACATCATCGCGAACTTCGAGGCGCGCGTGAACAATAGCCGTGCGGACGAGTTGCGCGCGAGCCTCGACCAGATCTATCGCATCGCACGCTTCAGACTCGACGACCTGATCGACGCGTAAGTGCGTCCGGTGCGCCGGACGCATCACGCAGGCCGAACCGAAATCGAAGCGCTTTTTGCATTAACAGACACAAAGGAAGACAACGATGGCACTCCCGACTCTCGATCCCAACGCCCCCGACTTCACGCGCCGTTATGTGAACCTGGCGGATCCGCGTCTGGGCGCACAGGCGCTCGAAACCAGCGACGATTTCTTCGCGCCGAAAGAACGCATGCTGAATCCCGAGCCGGCGGTCTTCATTCCGGGCAAATACGACGAACACGGCAAGTGGATGGACGGCTGGGAGACGCGTCGCAAGCGCGTCAGCGGCTACGACTGGTGCATCGTGAAGCTCGCGCGCCCGGGTGTGATCAAGGGTCTCGATATCGACACGAGCCACTTCACCGGCAATTTTCCGCCGGCGGCTTCGGTTGAAGCGGCGCGTGTAGTGGATGGCGCGCCGAACCCGTCGACGCAATGGACCGAAATCGTTCCTTCGATGACGTTGCAGGGCAACAGCCATCACTACGTCGACGTCGCAGATGCGAACGCGTTCACGCATCTGCGCGTCAATATCTATCCGGACGGCGGCATTGCGCGCCTGCGCGTGTATGGTCAGCCGCAGGTCGACTGGGCGGGCGCGAGCCGCACCGAACAGTTCGATCTGGCCGCGATGGAAAACGGTGCGTATCTCGTGGCTGCGAACAACCAGCACTTCGGTGCCGCATCGACGATCCTGATGCCGGGCCGCGGTGTGAACATGGGTGACGGCTGGGAAACGCGCCGTCGTCGCGAGCCGGGTAACGACTGGGCGATCGTGGCGCTGGCGCAACCGGGCGTCATCAGGAAGATCGAAGTCGACACGGCCCATTTCAAGGGCAACTTCCCGGACCGCTGCTCGATCCAGGCTGCGTACGTGACGGGCGGCACGGACAGCTCGCTCGTCACGCAGGCGATGTTCTGGCCGGTGTTGCTCGGCGAACAGAAACTGCAGATGGACAAGCAGCATGACTTCGAAAGCGAGCTTGCGGCGCTCGGGCCGGTCACGCACGTGCGCTTTAACATCATTCCGGACGGTGGTGTGTCGCGTCTGCGTCTGTGGGGCACGCTCGCATCATGAAAACGCTCGCCATCGAACCGTTGACGCGCGAAGCGTTCGCCCCGTTCGGCGACGTGATCGAACTCGAAGGCGCGAAGCAGATTCCGATCAATCTCGGCACGACGATCCGCTTTCACGATCTCGCGAAAGTCGATGTGACGGACGAGGGCGGCCGCACGCTCGTCAACCTGTTTCGCGGACAGCCGCGCGTGCTGCCGTTCGAGGTGAAAATGCTCGAGCGGCATCCGTTGGGAAGCCAGGCGTTCGTGCCGCTCAACGACAAGCCGTATCTGGTGGTCGTGGCGCCGACGGGCGATCTGGATGCGGCGGAGATTCGCGCGTTCGTCACGAGTGGCTGGCAGGGCGTGAACTACGCGAAGGGCGTCTGGCACCATCCGTTGATCGCGCTCGGCGAGGTAAGCGATTTTGTCGTCGTCGATCGTGGCGGCGACGGGCTGAATCTCAACGAGCAGGATCTGGCCGAATCGCTCTGGCTTACCGAAGATGCATTGAGCGCAGTGTCGGCCTGACTGCATGGACGGTTCGATGCGAAAAAAACCCACGGCATCCGTGGGTTTTTTGTTTGCCGGGGCAGTCGGGGCCTAAATTCCGCCGCGTTTGCCCAGTAGCGGCGAGCGTCCGACGACTTTTCGCGGGGGTTCGGCCGGCTCCGGATCCGAGAATCCAGCGGCTTCTATCGCAGATGTCAGCCCCTTGAAGTGCACGCTCTTTCTGGGGCGACGCAACGATTCCATTCCTTCATTCCACGCGTGCAGCATCTGTTTGGCCACGGTGCGCCACTGCGGCTCGTTATTGGCCGCCGCGATCACCTCGTGACCCACGGATACCGCTGAGTCGCAGAGTGCTTCGACCATCGTCGCATAAACACGCGGCGCAATACCGGCTCGCGTGTTGAAGAAACGTTCGAGTGTCTTTCCGGCCGCCCATGTCTTGCGGCCATCGACGGGTAGCCCCGGCGGGTTCGCCGCGAAGCGCGGATAAGCCTGGGTCGTTACGATGTCGTACGCGGGCGTGAACGCGACATCGTCGACGGACGTGTAGAAGAGCGCCACGTTCTTCGTGTGACAGTCGGCGTTGCGGACAACGTAGTTCGTCAGCAGGTGCCACGCGAGCTGTTCGAGCTGCAGGCGCAGACTGTCCCGCTGAAGCAGATACGCTTTTGCTGCGTTGACCATTTTCTCGGTCGTCGAGTTGTACTTTTCGTGCGGCGGCAGACCGAGCAGGCCGCACATGTCCTCGACGCCATGCACCGGCAATCCTGCTTCGTTCACGTCGAAACGTTCGACAACGAGCGCGCGGCCATCGTCGGACATCTGCGTGCGTGCAACAGGCGCGACGTCGAGCTTGTCTAGTACGCGCATCGAGTAGAACTCGTTGAAGCCGAGAAACGGCGTGTTCTCGTCCGAGCCTTTGACGATATACCGGCTCGTCTTGATCGTCGATTTGCCGAGCGGCAGTGGCGGCGTTGCCTGGCTGGCGGTATCGCTTTCCGGCGCGATGAACTTCGGAACAGCGCCGGAGATAGCCGCCCGCGCGTATTGGCGAACCAGCTGGGCGAAGTGATCCGCCGTGTTGTCGCCCTGAAGAATTTCCTTGACGTCGAGCGCCTGCAGTTCCGTTCCGGGCGCGACGCCTTCCGGGGTCACCGTGACACGGCCAATTCCCATAGCGCCGACCACGGCAAGGAGCGACAGGTCGGTGCCGTCGAGCAAAGGCCCGAACTGCTCGCGGATCAGGCCCAGCAGATAACCTTCGGGGAGGTTCTGGCGAAAGAAAGGATGCAGGTCGCGCGGCCAGCGCCACGCTTCTTCGCGCACCGGCATCGCGAGGCTGATGAAATCGGTTGCCGCGACGTCACGCCCATACTTGAGCACGTAGTCGTCGCGCTCACGAAACAGCGAGGCGACCTTGCGGCCTTGCACATGAACATCAAGCCTCATTGCGCCGGCCCGCTCGATGCACGCTGCTCGGCGAGGATGTCCTCAAGCGTGCGACCGTGCCCGTGAGCAACAACTTTCAGATCGTAACCGGCGGCCTCCAGCAGGCGGACAAGAACCGACACGCTCATGTCGCCTCTCGCCAGCGTTTCCATACGGGCGACTGTCGTGCGCGCGACACCGGCGCGTCGAGCCAGTTCGCCCTGTGAAAGGGCGGTTTCATGGCGGACATCCTTTAGCATGTCCGAGACGTCTGCGAGCGTGGTCATATGTAGCCCTTGGGCATCAATAGGCGGGTTTATGCAATTTATTGTAGCCCACAGGATACAAACTTTCCACGCTAACTTGTAGCCCAAAGGCTGCATAAATAGCTAATAGCGCCAAAAATGTAGCCCAAGAGATACAGACATAACTATTCCGGGCTTCAGATGAAAACGGGCCTTTGCTTCCGCAAAGGCCCGTTCTGATGCACCGTAACAGGGAAACTGGAAGCCCGATGTCCCGTAGCACCCGATAAGTAGCGCTATTTGATCGCACCGCCCTGGAACCACGCGGCGATTTTCTGCCGCTCGTCGTCGGTCATGTGCGTGACGTTGCCAAGCGGCATTGCTTTCAGCGTCACCGCCTGCTGATAAATCCGCTGCGCGTTCCGCGAGATTTCGTCGGGCGTATCGAACAGCACGCCGGCCGGCGCGCTACCCATCATCGTCGGGTGCGCGGAGTGGCAGGCGACGCACCGCTGCTGCAACACCGGCTGGATGTCGGCGATCTTGAGGACGGGCGCGTTCGCGGCCTGTGCCTGCGCGACCACAGGCTTGGGCATCGTAGAGGCCACGGCGACGAACATCAACGCAATCCCGACCAGCGGCAGATACCACAGCACCTGGCCGCGATGGCGCATCACGAAGAACTGGCGGATCAGCGCGCCCGCCAGCATGATCACGACGAGCACGGCCCAGTTGTACGGATGCGTGTACGTCATCGCGTAGTGGTTCGAGAGCATCGCGAACACGACCGGCAGCGTGAAATACGTGTTGTGTACCGAGCGCTGCTTGCCGCGCTTGCCGTAGACCGGATTCGGCACTTCGCCCTTGAGCATTGCGTCGACCATCTTGCGCTGACCCGGGATGATCACGAAGAACACGTTCGCCGACATGATCGTCGCGAGCATCGCGCCCATGATCAGATACGCGGCGCGGCCCGCGAAGATGTGGCAGGCAAGCCATGCCGCGATCAGCACATAGATGCCGACGCAGATGCCGAGCACGCGGTCCTTGTTGCCCAGCAGGCGGCACAGCGAGTCATAGACAATCCAGCCGGCCATCAGGAACCCAAGCGCCGAAAAGATCGCGACGACGGGGCCCATGTCGAGCACGTTCTTGTCGATCAGGTAGGTGTTCGGTGCGAACAGATACAGCACGGTGAAAAGGCCGAAGCCCGAGAGCCACGTCGTGTACGACGGCCACTTGGACCAGTGCAGGTCTTCCGGCATTTCCGGCGGCGCGACGGTGTACTTCTGCATGTTGTAGAAGCCGCCGCCGTGCACATGCCACAGCTCGCCGAAGACCCCCCGGCGACGCTGGTTCGGGTCAGTCGGTGGTTTCAGGCTGTTGTCGAGCGCGACGAAATAAAACGATTCGCCGATCCAGGCGATCGCAGCGATAACGTGAAACCAGCGAATCGCGAGATTCAGCCAGTCGGTGATAAAGCCTTCCATGAAACGCCTCCACTTCTCATTCGTTGGCGCGTAGCGCCTTGCTATTCGATTCGACGGCGTTTTGCAGGTGCGTCTCCTGGCATCTGCAAAACGCGGCGGTATTGCGGGTCGTTGCTATCCAGTCGGGTTGTGTCGGAGTGAGCGCGGTGCGCGGGTGTGCGGTTTTCACCAGGGCTGCCGGTTCATATCCGCTGACCGTCTGTTCCTTGCATGCATCGAGACAACCGCTGCCGCCCTAACTGCCGCGATACGTGCTCCATGACCACGGCGACACCAGCAGCGGCACATGCCAGTGCGCGCCCGCATCGGCGACGCCAAAACGCAGCACGACACGATCGACGAAGCGCGGTTCGGGTGCTTGCGTGCCGGTCCCGGCAAAGTAGTCGCCTGCATGGAACACGAGTTCGTATTCGCCGGTAACGAGTGCGTCGCCTTCGAGCAGGGGCGCATCGCAACGGCCGTCGTGATTGGTGGTGGTGGTTTTGATCGCGCGGCGCGTGTCGCCGGAGAGCGCGAAGAGTTCGACCTTGATGCCGGCGCCGGGACGGCCGTTCGCGGTGTCGAGCACGTGGGTAGTGAGCTTGCCCATTCGCAGTTTTCCTTGTGTAAATTGCGAGTTTCAGCGGCGGCCCGATCCAGAATACGTTGCGGCGGATCGAGGCTCCACGTCAGTGGCTACATACCCGTCGGCGAATTGAAGCGAGCGCCGTGGGAGCCATTGTAAAAAGGATGTTGCGTCCGCGCGTGCCCGATAGGAAAGATAATACCTGGCGCATATATATACGCGTTTCACGTCCGCTGGATACGGGTTTTCCCGGGCACGCCGAAACCTGGACCGATCCTGCCGACGTCAGAAAAGGACCGGTATATCGGGTTTGTGAAGACAAGTATGGCGACTGGGTGAATTGCCAGCGCAATTTTGGCCGCTGAAGGTTACGCCAATGCGCAGCGTGCTGTGCATCCCGAAGACGGCGCTGTACGCTGGGTAACCGGGCCAACGGCGTTCGAATGGACGCGGCGGCGCCGGAGCGTGCTCGCCGCATCGCGTTCGGACGGTATCAACCTCGCGGGAACCGGGAGACACGAATGACGATGCAGACACAAACATCACAGATATCACAGACACCAAGGCGCGGCCGGACGATGCTGGTGAAGCACGCCGACGTGCTGGTCACCATGGATGCCACGCGGCGCGAAATACGCGACGGCGGCCTCTATATCGAAGACAACCGGATCGTCGCGGCGGGCCCGACCCACGAACTGCCAGAAAGCGCCGACGAAGTGCTCGACATGCGCGGACACCTCGTGATTCCGGGGCTCGTCAACACCCATCACCACATGTATCAAAGCCTGACGCGGGCCATTCCCGCCGCGCAGGATGCGGAGCTTTTCGGCTGGCTGACGAATCTGTACAAGGTGTGGGCGAACCTCACGCCGGAGATGATCGAAGTGTCGACGCTGACCGCGATGGCCGAACTGCTGCTTTCCGGCTGCACGACGTCGAGCGACCATCTGTACATCTATCCGAACGGCAGCCGGCTCGACGACAGCATCGTGGCCGCGCAGCGCATCGGCATGCGTTTTCATGCGAGCCGCGGCAGCATGAGCGTCGGGCAGAAGGATGGCGGATTGCCGCCGGATCCGGTCGTCGAAAAAGAAGCGGACATCCTGAAGGACACGCAGCGGCTGATCGAGACGTATCACGACGACGGTCGCTACGCGATGCTGCGGATGGTCGTCGCGCCCTGCTCGCCGTTTTCGGTGAGCCGCGACCTGATGCGCGAATCGGCGGCGCTCGCGCGGCAGTATGGCGTGTCGCTGCACACGCATCTGGCGGAGAACGTCAACGACATCGCGTACAGCCGCGAGAAGTTCGGCATGACGCCGGCGCAGTACGCGGAAGATCTCGGCTGGGTCGGGCATGACGTGTGGCACGCGCACTGTGTGCAGCTCGACGACGAAGGCATCGCACTCTTCGCACGGACCGGAACCGGCGTCGCGCATTGTCCGTGTTCGAACATGCGGCTTGCGTCCGGAATCGCGCCGGTGAAAAAGATGCGGCTCGCGGGCGTGCCGGTGGGTCTCGGTGTCGATGGTTCCGCGTCGAACGACGGCGCGCAGATGGTCGCCGAAGTGCGTCAGGCGCTGCTGCTTCAGCGCGTCGGGTTCGGTCCCGAGGCGATGACTGCGCGCGAAGCGCTCGAAATCGCGACGCTCGGTGGCGCGAAGGTGCTCAATCGCGACGATATCGGCGCGCTGGCGCCCGGCATGGCAGCGGATTTTGTCGCGTTCGACCTGCGTCAGCCGTTGTTCGCCGGCGCGTTGCACGACCCGGTTGCCGCGCTTGTGTTCTGCGCGCCGTCACAGGTTGCGTACAGCGTGATTGGCGGAAAGATCGTGGTGAAGGACGGCGTTTTGACGACGGTCGAGCTGGGCACGGTGATCGAGCAGCACAACCGTCTGGCGAAAAGTCTGTACGAAGCCGCGGCCTGAGCTGCACGCAGGACGAAGGACGCAAGAAGAAAGACATTCGCACCGGCCACGCGTTCCGCGCGCTGGTGTGAACGTCGAAGAGAACGCTTAAGGCTTGTCGATCAGCGTGCGGGTCGCTTCGGAGACGAGGCTTCTGAGCCAGCGCACTTCATCGGAGTAATGGCAGCGCTCGTGCCACAACTGGTAGTACTGCATCGGCGGAAAATCGAGCGGCGCGGGCACGACGGTGAGCGGCAGGAACTTCGCGTAGTGATCGGCGAAAAGACGCGTCGTGGTGAAGATCAGATCGGACTTGACCAGCACATACGGCGCGAGGTTGAAGTAAGGCAGTGTCACGACGACATGGCGTTTGAGACGTTCACGCGCGAGGTGAACGTCGATCGCGCCGCGCTGGCCCACCGAATACGGCGTCGGTGCGAGATGCGGGGCGTTCAGGTACTGGTCGAGCGTCAGGCCGCCGCGTTTGGCGAACGGATGCGTGTTGCTCATCAGGCATACGATCTGGTCGACGAACAGATTCGACAGATGCAGTTGCTCAGGCGGTTCCGGCCAGTTGCCGACGACGGTATCGAGCTTGCCGTCCTCGAGCGCGAGCTCGTAGTCGAAGGAGGGGCCGAGCGAATGAAACTCGAGCGTCGCGTTCGGCGCAGCCTGACGGAAGCGTTCGACGACCGTCGGCACGAACAGCACGTTGAGGTAATCCGGGCAACCGATGCGGTAGCAGCGAATGGACGTGGCAGGATCGAAATTGTGCTGCTGGAACTTGATGCGCTCGATTTCGCGCAGTGCGTTCTGCACGGGTTCGAGCAGACGCAGCCCATACTCGGTCGGCACCATGCCGGACTTGCCGCGCACCAGCAGCGGGTCGCCGGTGATGTCGCGCAGGCGGCGCAGCGCCGCGCTGATGGCGGGTTGTGACTGGTTGAGCTTGACCGCCGCGCGGGTCACGCTGCGTTCCATCAACAGCGTGTGCAAGACGCGTAGTAAGTAAGTATCGATCGCCTCGCGTTGCTGACTCATGACTTCTCCGGAATATATGTTCTGGCTGATCGAATGGGCTTTGGGGTATATGCGTTTTAGTATGGACAGAAAGAGCCGTCAAGGGAGGCTTACCCGCAACGCCTTGTTGCGACGCGGGTTTCCGGGAATTTTGATGGCTCGACGGGTTGTGTCGAATTAGGTATTGTCACCCGGCTGCAACGTCGTCCAGCGCGCTTCGCACGGCTTCGGACGGCCGCGTTGCGAAAGGGCAGTCACTGCGAACAACGGAATTACATGGTCGACATTTCCACCTGGGGCGGCGACGCCGCCGAACGGCCCGCGGGTACATCGCCGGCGAAAGCCGCGGCCGCGCCGCGTCTCGCACTGTCGGGCATCAGCAAACAATATCCGGCCGTGCGCGCCAACGACGACGTGACGCTTGTCGTCGAGCCCGGCGAAATCCACGCGGTCCTCGGCGAAAACGGCGCGGGCAAGAGCACGCTGATGAAGATCATCTACGGCTCGGTGCGGCCCGACGCGGGCGAGATCCGCTGGGAAGGGCAAGCCGTCGAGATCGCGAGCCCGGCGGCCGCGCGCAAGCTCGGTATCGGCATGGTGTTCCAGCACTTTTCGCTCTTCGAGACGCTGACCGTCGGCGAAAACATCGCGCTCGCGCTCGACGATCCGTTCGACCTCAAGACACTCTCCCGGCGCATCCGCGAAGTATCGGCCGATTACGGCCTCGACATCGATCCGCAGCGCCACGTGCACAGCCTGACGGTGGGCGAGCGGCAACGCGTCGAGATCGTGCGTTGCCTGCTGCAGAATCCGCGTCTGCTCATCATGGACGAGCCGACCTCGGTGCTCACGCCGCAGGCCGTGCGCAAGCTCTTCGCGACGCTGAAGCGCCTCGCGTCCGAAGGCTGCAGCATTCTCTACATCAGCCACAAACTCGACGAAATCCAGGAACTCTGCGACACCGCGACGGTGATGCGCGGCGGCCGCGTGACGGGCCACGTGAAGCCGCGCGAGGAAACGCACGCGTCGCTCGCGCAGCTGATGGTCGGGCATTCGCTGCCGGACTACGAGCGCCGCACGCACACGCCGGGCAATGTGCTACTCGACGTGAAGCATCTCTCCGTGGCGAGCGAGGATCCGTTCGGCACATCGCTCGACGATGTGTCGTTCTCGGTTCACGCGGGCGAAGTGTTCGGCATTGCGGGTGTCTCGGGCAACGGTCAGGCAGAACTGCTGGCGGCCCTCTCCGGCGAGCAGCGCGGCAACCGGGCCGAAGCGGTCACGATCTGCGGCAAGGCCGCGGGCAGGCTCGGCGCGGGCGGCCGGCGTTCGCTCGGCTTTGCGTTCGTGCCGGAAGAGCGGCTCGGGCGGGGCGCGGTGCCGGCGATGTCGCTCTCCGACAACGCACTCCTGACCGCGCACCGGCAGAAGATGGTGAGTTCCGGCTGGATCAGCACGAAGGCGATGCGCGCGTTCGCGGACCGTTGCATCGCATCGTTCGACGTACGCTGCGGCGGCCCCGACGCGATCGCGCAAAGCCTGTCGGGCGGCAATCTGCAGAAGTACATCGTCGGCCGGGAAATTCTCCAGGCGCCGAAGGTGCTGGTGGTCGCGCAACCCACGTGGGGCGTCGATGTCGGCGCGGCGGCGTTCATCCGTCAGCAGCTGCTCGACCTGTCGGCGAGCGGCGTCGCGATCCTGGTGATCTCCGAGGAGCTCGAAGAGCTGTTCGACATCTGCGACCGCCTCGCGGTGCTCGCGCGCGGCCGCCTGTCGCCGGTTCGGGCGACGGGCGATACGAACGCGGAGGAAATCGGCCGCTGGATGGCGGGCCTCTTCGGCGAGCGCAACGGCGGCGCCGGCGGCACGCCGCCACCACCGGCGGGCGAGCCGGCGCACGCCTGAACGCACGGCCGCAGCCTGAGACCGAACCCCTGCGATCGAATACATAACAACACGCTAACCACGGCTACCCATGATTTTTCCGTACCGACTCGAAGCGCGCACGATGCCCTCCCGCACGATGCGGCTCGCTGTGCCATTGATCGCCGCGCTGCTCACGCTCGCGATCGGCTTTCTCATTTTCGGCCTCGTCGGCCGTGATCCGCTGGAGGCGATGCACGCGTTCTTCATCGAACCGCTGTCGAGCGTCAACGGCTGGTCTGAACTGCTGCTGAAAGCCTCGCCGCTGTGCCTGATCGGCCTTGGGCTCGCGGTCGGATATCGCGCGAACGTGTGGAACATCGGCGCCGAAGGGCAGATGATTCTCGGCGGCATCGGCGCGAGTGGCGTCGCGATTTATTTCGATCAGGCGTCGGGCTGGTGGATCCTGTTCCTGATGATGATCGCCGGCATGCTGGCCGGCATGGCGTGGGCGGCGATTCCCGCGCTCCTGAAAAGCCGCTTCAACACCAACGAAATCCTGACGAGCCTGATGTTCACCTACGTCGCGACGCAGTTGCTGATCTGGCTCGTGAGCGGCCCGTGGCGCGATCCGCAGGGCATGAATTTCCCGCTTTCGGAGATGTTCAGCGGCGACGCGCTCTATCCGACGTTCGCCGGCGACTGGCACTGGAAATTCCTGCACGGCACGCGTTTGAACGCGTCGGTCATCGTTACGCTGATCGCGATTCCGCTGGTGTGGGTGTTCATGAAGAAGAGCTTCGCGGGCTACCGGATGAACGTCGGCGGTCTCGCGCCGCTTGCCGCGCGCTACGCGGGCTTCTCCGAAAAGAAGGCCATCTGGACGTCGCTTCTGATCGGCGGCGCGCTTGCCGGTCTCGCCGGTATGGGTGAGATCGCCGGCCCGATCGGCCAGTTGCAGGCGACGTGGTCGCCGGGCTACGGCTTCACCGCGATCATCGTCGTGTTCGTCGGACGGCTGCATCCGGTCGGCATTGTGCTCGCGAGCCTGCTGATGGCGCTGCTGTACCTCGGCGGCGAAGCGGTGCAGACCTCGATGCAGTTGCCGCAGGCGCTCTCCGGCGTGTTCCAGGGGCTGCTGCTGTTTTGCCTGCTGGGTGCCGACGTGTTTGTGAACTACCGCGTGCGCCGCCACACCGTGGCCTCCCAGACGCATTAAGACCCACTGATTTCCCGGCGATCCCCATGGACATTCAACAAGCCAGCGCACTGACCTCGAGCGCCGTCACCGCCGCCATTCCGCTGATGTTCGCGGGCGCGGGCGAACTCGTCACCGAGAAGTCGGGCGTACTCAACCTGGGCGTCGAAGGCATGATGCTGATGGGCGCCGTCACCGGCTACGCCGTGACCGCCGTCACCGGCAGCCCTTGGCTCGGCGTCGTGGCGGCCATCGGCGCCGGTCTCGCGATGGCGCTGCTGTTCGCGTTCCTCACGCTGACGATGCTCGCCAACCAGGTTGCCACCGGCCTCTCGCTGACGATCTTCGGCATCGGCCTGTCGGCCTATGTCGGCAAGCCGTATACATCGGCCGCCGTGCGCGCGACGATCGACACATGGACGATCCCCGGTCTGTCGAAGATTCCCGTCATCGGGCCTGCGTTTTTCAGCCTCACGCCGCTCGATTACCTCGCGTTCGCGATGTTCGCCGTGATCGGCTGGTTTCTGTATCGCACGCGCGCCGGGCTCGTGCTGCGCTCGGTCGGCGAATCGCCCGCGGTCGCGCACTCGGTCGGCTTTCCAGTGATCGGCGTGCGCTACGGCGCGACGCTGTTCGGCGGCGGCATGGCGGGTCTCGCGGGCGGCTACTACTCGATCGTCAACCTGCACCTGTGGCAGGAGCAGCTGACGTCCGGCCGCGGCTGGATCGCGCTTGCGCTCGTCGTGTTCTCGACGTGGCGTCCGGGGCGCCTCCTGATCGGCGCGCTGCTGTTCGGCGCGGTGACGGGCCTGCAGTTCTACGCGCAGGCGATCGGCGTGCCGGTACCGACACAATTCCTCGCGATGACGCCTTATATCGCGACCGTCGTCGTGCTGGTGCTGATTTCGCGCAATCCGAACACGATCCGGCTGAACGCGCCGGCTTCGCTTGGCAAGCCGTTCTTCGCCGCGGGCTGACGGCGACGCGAGCCCGCGCATTACAAAACTGTTTCGAGTATTTCCATCACACGACAGGAGAAACCACGATGAAAAGAAAACTACTGGGCGCGCTCGCGCTGACCGGCGCCGCGCTGGGTCTCGGTGCCGCGCTGACCCAGACCGCGCGCGCGGCCGATGCGCCGGGCGTCGCGTTTGTCTATCTCGGCAACCCGGGCGACGCAGGCTGGACGTTCGCGCACGATCAGGGTTCGAAGGAAGTCGAGGCGAAGTTCGGCAACCGGATCAAGATCACGCGCGTCGAAAACGTGCCTGAATCGGCCGACTCGGAACGCGTGTTCCGCGATCTGGCGAACAAGGGCAACAAGATCATCATCGGTTCGAGCTTCGGCTTCCAGGACTTCGAACTGAAGGTCGCCAAAGACTTCCCGGACACCGTGTTCCTGCACGCGACAGGCTACAAGAAGGCCGCGAACTTCGGCACGTACGACGTGCGGATGTACCAGGGTGCGTATCTGGCGGGCGTCGTCGCGGGCCACGTGACGAAGACGAACACGCTGGGCTTCGTGGCGTCGGTACCGATTCCGGAAGTGGTGCGCAACATCAACGCGTACACACTTGGTGCGCGTTCGGTGAATCCGAAGATCCACACGAAGGTTATCTGGATCAACAGCTGGTTCGATCCGGGCAAGGAAAAGCAGGCGGCGGAAACGCTGATCGGGCAGGGCGCCGACGTGCTGCTGCAGAACACCGATTCGAGCGCGACGCTCGCGACGGCTTCGGAAAAGCACGTGCACGCGTTCGGCTGGGATTCGGACATGAAGAAGTTCGGTCCTGACGCGCACCTCGGTTCGGTGGTCGCGCACTGGGGCGTGTATTACAACGCGGCGATCCAGCAGGTGCTGGACGGCAAGTGGAAGAACGATCCGGTGTGGTGGGGCATCCCGCAAAAGGCCGTCAACCTCGAGGACCTGAACACGGGCGCGATTCCGGCTGACGCACAGAAGGACGTCGAAGCGAAACGCACCCAACTTGCCGGCGGCAAGTGGGACGTGTTTACCGGCCCGATCAAGGACCAGTCAGGCAGCGTGAAGGTGCCTGCCGGCAAGACGCTGTCCGATCCGGAACTGCAACGCCTCAACTGGTATGTGGAAGGCGTCGACGGCTCGCTGCCGAAGTAACGCAGACAACAGCCCGCGGCACCCGCGGGCTGTTCACTTTCGACCAGACGGCGACCTTGCAGGGCCGCCGCTTTCAGGGGCTGTGCCCGAACCGGCATGGCCCTTTTCCGTTGCGCCGCGCACGCACCATCGCGGGCGCGCTCGTGGCGCAACTGCATGTACTAGTCGTCGATACGCAGGCCGACCTTGAGCGTTACCTGCCAGTGGACGACCTTGTCGTTCTCGATCTGTCCGCGTGTCTCCGTGACCTGGAACCAGTGCAGGTTTCGCAGCGTCTTCGCCGCTTTTTCGATGGCTGTACGCACGGCGTCATCGCTCGATTTCGTCGACGATCCGGTCAGTTCGATGTGCTTGTAGACGTGGTCTTTCATGAGCCCTCCTTGGGTTGAAGAAAGTATAGGCAATGACAAGGCCGTTAGCGGCCCGCGCGGAGCGTGCCCGGCGCGGCGCGGTACGTCCGGCAGCAACTGGCGGGCGGTATCATGGCCAGGACTTCAACACCAGACCAGTAAGGAAAACAACGTGGAAACCGGATTCTGTGGCCCCGGCCTGATGGGCGCGCCGATGATCAGGCATCTGCTGCGCGCGGGCCATGTCGTGCATGTCTGGAACCGCACGCGTGCGAAATCCGAGGCGTTGCAGGGCGACGGTGCAACGGTCGTCGATACGCCGCGTGAACTCGCGGCGTGCGCCGAAGCCATCGTGCTATGCGTCGCCGACGCCGCGGCGGTCGAAGCGGTCGTGTTCGACGAACACGGCGTGCTGGGTCCGGATGCGCACGCTCATGGTCGAGATCGCACAAAAGGGAAATTGCGCTGGATCGTCGATCATTCGAGCATTCCGCCGGGCGTGACACGCAGCCTCGCGGCGCGCGCCGCGGCGGCCGGCGTGGGCTGGATCGACGCGCCGGTTTCGGGTGGCACGACGGGCGCCGTAGCCGGCACGCTGGCCGTGATGGCGGGCGGTGAGGCCGCCGATGTCGAAGCCGTCACGCCGCTGATCAAGGCGTACGCGTCGCGCGTCACGCACATGGGCACGGCCGGCGCGGGCCAGACCACCAAGCTGTGCAACCAGGCGATCGTCACGTCGACCATCGCGGCGATCGCCGAGGCGGTCACCCTTGCCGAACGCAGCGGCATCGACGCTTCGCGCCTGACGGAAGCGCTTGCTGGCGGCTGGGCCGATTCCGTGCTGTTGCAGACGTTCGTGCCGCGCATGACGCAAACCGGCTTCGCGCCGCTCGGCGCCTTCAGGACGTTCCAGAAAGACGTCGAGACGGTCGCCGCCACGGCTGTCGAGACCGGCACGCCGATGCCGGTCTCGGGCACCGTCCAGCAACTGCTGCGGCTGGCGGTCGCGGCAGGTCTCGCGGATGCCGATTTCACGGCATTTATCGACGTATTGCAGCCAGAGCGCCGTCAGGCGCCGCGCGGCGACGGCGGAACAAAGCGGGCCGGATCGTAACGGCGATGAGGGGGCGCCGGGCAGGGCGTCCCGTTTCAATAACCTGCTAAAATGTTGGGTTTTTCGCAGTCAACACATTCAAAGGACGCACCGTGCTGTCTACCGCCAACATCACCATGCAATTCGGGCCGAAGCCCCTCTTCGAGAACATTTCGGTCAAATTCGGGGAAGGCAACCGCTATGGCCTGATCGGAGCGAACGGTTGCGGCAAGTCGACGTTCATGAAAATCCTAGGCGGCGACCTCGAATCGAGTTCGGGCACCGTGATGCTCGAACCGAATGTGCGCCTCGGTAAATTGCGTCAGGACCAGTTTGCGTACGAAGACGTGCGCGTGCTCGACGTCGTCATGATGGGTCACACGGAGATGTGGGGCGCGATGACCGAGCGCGACGCGATCTACGCGAACCCCGACGCCACCGACGACGACTACATGCACGCCGCCGAACTCGAAGCGAAATTCGCGGAGTACGACGGCTACACGGCCGAAGCACGTGCGGGCGAACTGCTGCTTGGCATCGGCATCGCGATCGCCGACCACAACGGCCCGATGAGCAACGTGGCGCCGGGCTGGAAGCTGCGCGTGCTGCTCGCGCAGGCACTGTTCTCGAAGCCGGACGTGCTGCTGCTGGACGAACCGACCAACAACCTGGATATCAACTCGATCCGCTGGCTGGAAGACGTGCTCAACCAGTACAACTCGACGATGATCATCATCTCGCACGATCGACATTTCCTGAACCAGGTCTGCACGCACATGGCCGACATGGATTACGGCACGCTGAAGGTCTATCCGGGCAACTACGACGACTACATGCTCGCCAGCACGCAGGCACGCGAGCGTCAGCAGACCGCCAACGCGAAGGCGAAGGAACGTGTCGCCGATCTGCAGGACTTCGTGCGCCGCTTCTCGGCGAACAAGTCGAAGGCGCGTCAGGCCACGAGCCGCGCGAAGCAGATCGAGAAGATCAAGATCGAGGAATTCAAGCCGTCGTCGCGGCAGAATCCGTTCATTCGCTTCGAGTACGAAAAGAAGCTGCACAACATCGCGGTGGTGGCGGACACGATTACGAAGAAGTACGACCGTACGATCTTCCAGAACTTCAACCTGAGCGTGCAGCCGGGCGAGCGTATTGCGATCATCGGCGAGAACGGCGCGGGCAAGACCACGCTGCTGCGTTCGCTGCGCGGCAATATCAAACTCGATCACGGCACGGTGAAGTGGGCGGAAAACGCGAACATCGGTTACATGCCGCAGGACACGTACGAAGAGTTTCCGGACGACATCACGCTGATGGACTGGATCGACAACTATCGTCAGGAAGGTGACGACGAGCAGTCGGTGCGCGGCACGCTGGGCCGGCTGCTTTTCAACGCGGACGATATCCGCAAGTCGGTGAAGGTGCTTTCGGGCGGCGAGAAAGGCCGCATGATCTGGGGCAAGCTGATGCTCGGCCGCCACAACGTGCTGCTGATGGACGAGCCGACGAACCACATGGACATGGAATCGATCGAATCGCTGCAGATCGCGCTGGAGAAGTACGAAGGCACGCTGATTTTCGTCTCGCACGACCGTGAGTTCGTGAGCGGTCTGGCGAACCGCATCGTCGAAGTGCGCACGGACGGCACGCTGAACGACTTCGGCGGCAATTACGAAGACTTCCTGCTGAGCCAGGGCGTGCAGTAACGTTTCAATGCAGGTCCGAGGTACAAGAGCCCGCTTCCTCACTCGAAGCGGGTTTTTTCATGGCGCGACGCGGCCACGGTGATGCAGCGTTGGGCGCAATACAGGCGAAGCTATTTGCATCGCCGCTGATCTGAATCAGGAAGCGGTGTGCCGATACCGGTCCACGCGCCTTTTGTTTGACCTCACGCAATGCGAGGTCTGGCCCATTCGCGACCATGGACGTTTCATGTCGACGAAGCGGGCCTCTCATGTTTCCAGCGCATTCTTTTTCCCCACTCGTGATTCGTGGCCGCTCGCTGTTGCCGGTCGTGCAGGGTGGGATGGGCGTCGGCATATCGGCGCACCGGCTTGCCGGCAGTGTCGCCCGCGAAGGCGCGATGGGCACGATCGCCAGCATCGACCTGCGGCATCACCACGCGGATCTCGTCGAGACATGTCGCACGCATCCTGATCGCGAGACGCTCGAACGCGCGAACCTCACGGCGCTCGCCCGCGAAATCAGGGCTGCGCGTGTGCTCTCGGAAGGACGCGGCATGATCGCCGTCAACGTGATGAAAGCCGTCAGCGCACATGCCGATTACGTGCGGGTTGCCTGCGAAAACGGCGCCGACGCGATCGTCATGGGCGCGGGCCTGCCGCTCGACCTGCCTGACATGACGCATGCGTTCGATGTCGCACTCATTCCCATCCTGTCGGATAGCCGCGGCGCGACGCTTGTACTGAAGAAGTGGATGAAGAAGGGGCGCCTGCCGGACGCTATCGTGATCGAGCATCCCGCGCACGCGGGCGGCCACCTTGGCGTGACGAACCTCACTGAAATGCACGACGGCCGCTTCGAATTCGCGCGCGTGCTCGACGAGATGCAGGCGGTGTTCGCGTCGCTAGGCTTAGGTCGTAACGACGTGCCGTTGATCGTCGCGGGCGGCATCAACAGTCACGACGCGGTGCGCATGTGCCTTGCAGCGGGTGCGAGCGGCGTGCAGCTCGGTACACCGTTCGCCGTCACCGAGGAGGGCGATGCGCATCCGGATTTCAAGCGCGTACTGGCCGAGGCGACGCCCGAGGACATCGTTGAATTCGTCAGCGTGACGGGGCTGCCGGCGCGTGCCGTCCGCACGCCATGGCTCACACGCTATCTGCGTCACGAGGAACGTATCCGTACAAAAATCGGCGCGCTCAGGCAGGCGTGTCCGACAGCGCTTGAGTGTCTGAGTGCATGCGGATTGCGTGACGGCATCGAGAAGTTCGGTCACTTCTGCATCGACACGCGCCTCGCGGCCGCGCTGCGCGGCGATGTCGCGAACGGCCTGTTCTTTCGCGGTCGTGAAGCGCTGCCGTTCGGCCACGCGATCCGCAGCGTGCGCGATCTGCTTGAGCTGCTGCTGACAGGCACAGCGCGACCGGCGGTTGCACGTCACGGTGCGTTTTCGCTTCGTTGATACCGGTCAACACGACCGGTCGTAAGTCCCTGGAAAATGTAGGGGCTTTACGACAACGAGGAAAGAAAGATGAACAGATGGACCAACGGGGTAGGCGCGGCGGTATGCGCGCTGAGCATGTGCATGCCGGCAAGCCAGGCTGCTGCGGCAGAGGAAGCTGTTCAGGCGGCAGCCATGGGCGGGATTCACGCAGGTGATGTACTCGTGCGTCTGCGCGCCATCAGCATCTTGCCGCAAGTCAGCACGAGCAATACGTTGTCGGCGCTCAATGTCGACGTCAACAACGCCACGGTGCCGGAACTCGACTTCACGTACATGATCCGCGACAACATCGGCGTTGAGCTGATCCTGGGTACGTCACGGCATCAGTTGACATCGAATCTGGGCGGTCTGGGTGGTGTGAACGTGTTGCCGCCCACGTTGCTGCTGCAATATCACTTCAACCATCAGGGGACGGTGCGGCCTTATGTCGGCGCCGGCCTCAACTACACGTTGTTCTACAACAATGGCCTGAGTGCAGGCGGCCAGCCGGTCTCAATCAGCAATCACAGTTTCGGACCGGCGTTACAGGCAGGCGTCGACGTGCAGGTGGCGAAAAATCTCTTCGTCAACGCGGACATCAAGAAGATCTGGATGCACACTGATGCGTCGCTTGGCGGTGCCTCGCTCGGCACGCTGCATATCGATCCGCTGGTGGTCGGCATCGGCGTCGGGATGAAGTTCTAGCGTTTGCTTTCGTTCCCGGGCGCACCTGGTGCCGCGTGTCAGGTTGCGCTGCTGACGTCCGCGCGCGGACGTGGCTGCTCAGAGGTGATCGTTCTGGAATCGCATCGCGGTGCCTTCGCGTTTGATGCGCTCCCAGATCGCGAGCTTTTCGTCGTCGCTCAGGAACACCCAGTTCGACACTTCGCCGGCGGTGCGACCGCAGCCCTTGCAGACTTCATCGAAAAGCGTCGAGCAGACACCGATGCAGGGGCTGTCGGGAAGATCGTGAAGATTTGAAGCCATGAAAACGCCCGGGCGAAGGAAGGGTGAACGGAAACCGTTCGACATGTTAACCGATCCGCCGGATTCCCGATCCGGGTGACGCGCCAGGTCGATCGACCTGGCCGGATGCGATGGCAGTCATGACCGCGTCACCCGCATGCGAACGTCAACCTCGCCGTGCGCATGCGAATGTGCCTTTCATCGCGCGATGCTGTAGCCGATGCGCGCGACCCAGTGCTGGCGATTGTTGTAATCGAGAATGTCTTCGCCGTAGCCGTTGAAGTAGCCCACCCACACGTAACCGCCCCACGCGCTGCCGAACAGTTTCGACAGCGGGTAAGTCAGCTGCGAATCGATACTGCCGTACCAGTGCTTCGTGCCCTTGCGCAGCGTGGTGGCGAGTTGCCAGCCGTCGGGACTGCCGTACTTCACGAGCAGATCGACGTAGCCGCGATAGTCGGCGATATCTTCGTTGCCGCTCTTGCTGAGGTAGTAGTAGATTTTCGGCGATACCGTCAGGTGGTTGCCGTCCAGGTTGCCGAATTCCCACGTCGGGCGCACGAACGCGATGTTGATCGCGCGCGAATCGTCGCCGCTCTTGCCGTTCGATTCGTGTCCGATACCGCCCGAGAATCCCATGCGCGTGAACCACGAACTGCGCCAGCCCGTGTCGGCGACGTAGTAGAACAGCTGCGGCATGTAGCTCGAATCGCGGAATGGCCGCGAATCGGCGCTCAGGTCCCACAGCACGGTCTGCGTGTAGGCGAAATACAGGTTGTCGAGAAAGGCCTTCGAGCGCAGGTCGTCGGGCATCATGATGCGGTACTTGAAACTCAGCTGGAAGCGCGCCGACGCATCGCCGTTCTTGCCGAAACCGATATACATCGGCTCGAAATACGAGAGCCTCGCGAGCGCGCTGCGGCCTGTCGTGGCAAGCGAATCGAGCGGCGCGTCGATCGCGTCTTCCGGGTTGTTGACGGCCGAAGATGCCGCCGCGACCTGGGCGGGTGTCGTCGCCTGCGCTTCGCTGCGTTCGGCCGTGGCGATCGTCTCCTGATCCGCACCGCGGTTGATGGCGACAAGCGCCGGCGAAGCGTCGAACCCGACCGGATCGATCCGCATCACGCCGCGTGCCGATTTCGGCCACGGCGCCGAAAACGTCACCTTGCGATACTGGCCGGGCTGCAGCTTCAACGTGTCCTGTACGCCGGGATCGCGCACGAGATCGACCGGCTGCGGTGCGAGGTCGCCATTCGTCAGCGTGACGCGGAGAGTCGGTGGCACCGTGACAGTGAGCGGCGTGGTGTCGTCGTCGGAATAGAGGAGTGTGATCTGCAGCGGATCGCGCACCGCGGCCTCGCGCGGTGGCTGCAGCATCGCGACGGCCGCGTGTGCCTGACCCGCGACGGCAAGGAGGGCCAGCCACCCCGTACGCGACGCCCGCAGCCGAAGGGCGGCACGTGATAGCAACAGAAGCAGACAGAAACGGGGCAGCGGCTGCGGATCATCGGCAAAAGCGGTATGGCGGGGAGAAGCGTGACAGACAGGCGAGGCATCGAAGCGCATGGGCGGTCGTCCAGATAAAAGGCCGGGATAAGGAGCTTGGATACGGGGCCACGAGACACAGACACACGACACAGTCACACCGCGCCGGTTTTCAGGCGCACCAGGCAAAGTGCATCCACATTGTAAAAGACAGCTTAATAAACCGTAAGGCAGGCGACGGGCGCCGCACGGCATTTCACTGTGCCGCGGATCACCTCAGAGCGTGGACGCAAGTTGCCATAGCAGCGCGCCGTTGAGCGTCAGAATGGCTGTCGCTGACAGCCACGCCAGCGCGAGCGGCAAGCCGTGCACGCGCCAGTGGCCCATCAGCGACCGGCACGACGCGAAACGGATCAACGGCACGACGGCGAGCGGCAACTGCAGGCTGAGCACAACCTGGCTTGCAACGAGCAACTGGTTGGAACCGTGCTGCCCGAACATCGAGACGGCAAGAAGCGCCGGACCCATCGCCAGCGAGCGCGTCAGGAGCGCGCGTTGCCAGCGCGGCAGGCGCAGCGCAAGGAAACCTTCCATGACCGCCTGGCCAGCGAGCGTGCCCGTCACGGTTGCGCTCAGGCCGCAGGCGAGCAGGGCCGCCGCGAAAAGGATGGCGGCCCAGTGCGTGCCGACGATCGGCGCGATCAGACGATGGGCATCGGCGAGATCGGTGATGTCGCGATGACCGCTCGCGTGAAACACAGCCGCTGCCAGGATCAGAAGCGCCGCGTTGATGACGAACGCAAACGACAGCGAGCCGAACGTGTCGTAATTGACGCCGCGTAACGCGTTCGCGATAGCTGCGTCGTCGTGGTCGGGTGCGTGGTTTCTGACGAGCGCCGAGTGCAGATACAGGTTGTGCGGCATCACCGTCGCGCCGAGGATGCCGGCCGCGAGCCACACCATGCCCGCATTGCGCAGCAGGTCGGCGCCTGGCGCGACGCCGGCGAGGGCCGCATGCCAGTCGGGCCGCGCGAGCGCCAGTTCGATGACGAAGCACAATCCCACGAACACGATCAGCCCGACGACGCTCGCTTCGAGCGTGCGTCGCCCGCGTCGCTGGAGCGCGAGTATCGCCAGCGTGCCGACCGCTGAGAGCAGCACGCCGACCGTCAGCGATACACCGAGCAGCAATTGCAGCGCGACCGCACTGCCAACGACCTCCGCGACGTCGCAGGCAATGATGGCAACCTCGCTCGTGAGCCACAGGAAGTACGCAGTGCGCCTGCTGAAGCGCTCGCGGCACAGCTGCGCGAGGTCGCGTCCCGTGACGACGCCAAGCCGCGACGAAATCCATTGCAGCAACATCGCCATCAGACTCGACATGAGCACGACGCTGAGCAACCGGTAGCCGAAGCTTGCGCCGCCCGCGAGCGCTGTTGCCCAGTTACCGGGATCCATATAGCCGACCGCGATCAGCGCGCCGGGACCGACGAACGAGGACCAGTGCGCGGGCCGTCCGGGCGCGGGGCGTTGCGGTCCGCCGCCGGCGGCGATGCGCGGGCGGCGTCGGTGGTGACGCATGGCGAACAGGTTTGGGTTCATCGCGATCATCAAAAAATCAGCGCAGGGTGCGCACGCACATTGCCACCGACAGGACAGGCAAACGACGCATCAATCGCCCACGAAGGGCAAGCAGGGCGCAAACGTCGTGCCCGGGGCCCATCGCACAGGCCCGGGCGAGGGCGGCCAGTATCGGGGGCGGGCAACTCGCGCGAAGCGAATATGGTCGCCTTATGCCGGTGGGCAGCGCGCTCCGCCTTTCCTGTCAATCGCCTTGCGTGCTTCGCCGCCAGGCCGCGGGCCGTCATGTTCCGAAATGAGCGTCCTTCGTCAAAACATAGACGATGGGGTTTTTTTCGGGTGGACATGCGCCGATAACCCGATAAAATTGCGCCCAATTTTGCAATGCTGGCATCGCCCCCACGAAGGCGGGGCCGGTTGCAGGGTGGTTTTCTGGTTGTACCCTTTGCACGACAGCGCGCCGTTTTTTTTGGAGCGTGCAGTATTTAGTGGTAGTTTTCGGGTTTTTCAGGGGAGCCGCGCGCGACGCGTTGCGGTATGAGCGGGGCAAAGGCCGGACAGAGCCGGTCAGGATCGGAGAACGGGATGAATAAACGGGTAATGGGCCGGCTGGCGGCGCTTGTGCTGTGCGCGGCGCCGTGGGTCGCGGCCGCGGCGAAGGATACGCAGTTGAATGTGTATAACTGGTCGGATTACATTGCCAAGGATACGATCCCGAACTTCACGAAACAGACCGGCATCAAGGTCAGATACGACAACTACGACAGCGACGACACGCTTCAGGCCAAGCTCCTCACGGGCAATTCGGGCTATGACATCGTCGTGCCGACCAGCAACTACGCGGGCAAGCAGATTGCCGCAGGCATCTTCGCGCCGCTCGACAAATCGAAGCTCCCCAATCTCAAGTATCTCGACCCGGCACTGATGGCGCTCGTCGCCGGCGCCGATCCGGGCAACAAGTACGCGGTACCCTGGGCATACGGCACGACCGGCCTTGCCTACAACGTCACGAAGGCCCAGCAGATTCTCGGCAAGTCCGTGCCGCTCGACAGCTGGGACGTACTCTTCAAGCCCGGGAACATCTCGAAGCTGAAAGCGTGCGGCGTCTCGGTGCTCGACGCGCCCGACCAGATGTTCGCCGCCGCGCTGCATTACATCGGCAAGGATCCGATGAGCACGAACCCGGACGACTACCGCGCCGCGCTCGCGATGATGAAGAAGATCCGTCCGTACATCACGCAGTTCAATTCGTCGGGCTATATCAACGACCTGGTGGGCGGTGACGTGTGCTTCGCGTATGGCTGGTCCGGCGACGTCGTGATTGCGAAGCATCGCGCTGTCGAAGCGAAGAAGCCGTACAAGATCGAGTATTACATTCCGAAGGGTGGTGCACCGGTCTGGTTCGACGTGATGGTGATTCCCAAAGATGCGAAAAACCAGGAAGCCGCGCTCGAATGGATCAACTATATCGAGACGCCGCAGGTCCACGCCGCGATTACGAACGAGGTCTACTATCCGAGCGCGAACCTCGAGGCGCGCAAGTACGTGGACAAGGACGTCGCGAACGATCCCGCCGTGTACCCGCCGGCTGACGTCATCAAGACGCTGTTCCTGCTGAAGCCGCTGCCGCCGGAAATCCAGCGTCTGCAGACGCGATTGTGGACCGAGTTCAAGTCCGGCCGCTGATGCCGGGCCGACACATGCGGTAGTGCATCAACAAGAAGCCCCCGGTGTTCACCGGGGGCTTTGTTCGTCAAACGCAGGAGCGAAGCAGCAGATCATGAGTGACCAGTCAGGCGTGTCGGCAGGGGCCGGCACGCTGCCCCAAGGCAATTCCTTCGTCGCAAACGATGCAACGGAAAACTTCGTGCAGATCGTCGACGTCGTCAAGAAGTTCGGCGAAACCGTCGCGGTCAAGGGCGTGAACCTGAACGTCGAAAAAGGCGAGCTGTTTGCGTTGCTCGGTAGTTCCGGCTGCGGAAAGTCAACGCTCCTGCGCATGCTGGCGGGTCTCGAGACCGTGACGTCGGGCAGGATTCTGATCGACGGCGAAGACCTCGCGCAGATGCCGCCGTATCGCCGGCCGGTGAACATGATGTTCCAGTCGTATGCGCTTTTTCCGCACATGAACGTTGAATCGAACATCGCGTTTGGTCTGAAGCAGGAAGGCGTGCCGAAGGCCGAACTGCGCGATCGTGTGCAGACCGTGCTCGAGCTCGTGCAGATGGGCCGCTTTGCGAAGCGCAAGCCGCATCAGCTATCGGGTGGCCAGCAGCAGCGTGTCGCACTGGCACGCAGCCTCGTCAAACGGCCGAAACTTCTGCTGCTCGACGAACCGATGTCGGCGCTCGACAAGCAGATCCGGCAGCGCACGCAGATCGAACTCGTCAACATTCTCGACACGGTCGGCGTGACGTGCATCATGGTGACGCACGATCAGGAAGAAGCGATGACGATGGCGGGGCGTCTCGCCGTGATGAGCGAAGGCGAGATCGTGCAGCTCGGCACGCCGCATGAAGTCTACGAATATCCGAACAGCCGGTTCTCGGCGGAATTCATCGGCTCGACGAACCTGTTCGATGGCAACGTCGTCGAGGACGAGCCGGATCACGTGTTCATCGAAACGCCGGATCTGCCGTGCCGTATGTACGTGAACCACGGCATTACCGGTCCGCTCGGGATGCCGGTGACCATTTCCGTGCGGCCCGAGCGCATCGCGCTTACGCGCAAGCCGCCTGAGGGCGCGTACAACTGGGGCAAGGGCGTCATCACGAACATTGCGTACATGGGCGGCTACTCGCTTTATCACGTCAAACTCGACGGCGGCAAGACTGTGATTGCAAACGTGTCGAGCCTCGCGATCTCCGAGATCGAGACACCGACGTGGGGCGACGAGATCTATGTGCGCTGGAGCGCGTCCGCCGGCGTGGTGCTGACGTCATGAAGCGGTCGATGAGTTCGTTCGCCTCGTGGCCCGTGCGCCGCTTTGGCCTGACCGGGCGCACCGCGGTCGTGGCCGGGCCGTTCCTGTGGCTGCTGCTGTTTTTCCTCGTGCCGTTCGTGCTGGTGGTGAAGATCAGCTTTGCGGATCTTCGGATGGGCATTCCACCGTATACCGAACTGACGTCGATGAAGGACGGCGTGCTTCATATCGCGCTGGATCTGTCGCACTACGTGTTTCTCGTCACCGACAGCCTGTATTTCGCGACTTACGTGAATTCGGTGGTGGTGGCGGCGATTTCGACACTGTTGTGCCTGCTGCTGGGTTATCCGATGGCGTATTACATTGCGCGATCGAATCCGTCGACGCGCAATATCCTGTTGATGGCTGTGATGCTGCCGTTCTGGACGTCGTTTCTGATTCGCGTGTACGCGTGGATCGGGATTCTGAAGAACAACGGGTTGCTCAATAATTTTCTGATGTCGATTGGCGTGATTCACGCGCCGATCGAGCTTTATCACACGAACACGGCCGTATATATCGGCATGGTGTATTCGTACCTGCCGTTCCTCGTGATGCCGCTGTACGCGCATCTGGTGAAGATGGATCTGACGCTGCTAGAGGCCGCATATGATCTTGGCGCAAAGCCGTGGAAAGCGTTTGTGCAGATCACACTGCCACTGTCGAAGAACGGGATTATTGCGGGCTGCCTGCTGGTGTTCATTCCGGCGGTTGGCGAGTATGTGATTCCGGAACTGCTGGGTGGGGCGAATACGCTGATGATCGGTCGCGTGATGTGGAATGAGTTCTTCGACAATGCCGACTGGCCGATGGCGTCCGCGGTGACGTGTGCGATGGTTGTGCTGCTGCTGGTGCCGATGGCGCTCTTTCAGTATGCGCAGGCGAAGGAGCTGGAGGACAGCCACTGATGAAGCCGAATCGTTTTTTGCAGATCGTCGCGCTGGGTATCGGATTTCTGTTTCTGTACATACCGATTGTGAGCCTGGTGGTGTATTCGTTCAACGAATCGCAGCTGGTGACCGTGTGGACGAAGTTTTCCGTGCGCTGGTATCAGGCGTTGCTTGAAGACGACGAACTGATTGCTGCTGCGTGGCTTTCCTTGCGGATTGGGTTGCTGACGGCATTTGCGTCGGTGTTCATCGGGACGTGGGCTGGATTTGTGCTCGCCCGAATGGGGCGGTTTCGTGGTTTTACGCTTTATACGGGGATGATCAATGCGCCGTTGGTGATTCCTGAGGTTATCCAGGGGATTTCGCTGCTGCTGCTTTTTATCGAAATGGGCAAGTGGCTGGGGTGGCCTGCCGGGCGGGGGATTTTCACCATCTGGATCGGGCATGTGATGCTGTGCATTTCGTATGTCGCGATTATTGTGCAGTCGCGGGTGAGGGATCTGAATCCGTCGCTTGAGGAGGCTGCGCTGGATCTGGGGGCTACGCCGTTCAGGGTGTTCTTTGCGATTACGTTGCCGTTGATTTCCCAGGCGCTTGTTGCCGGGTGGCTGCTGTCGTTTACGCTTTCGATCGATGATCTGGTGTTGTCGGCGTTTTTGTCCGGGCCTGGGTCGACCACGTTGCCGCTGGTGGTTTTTTCCCGCGTCAGGCTTGGGTTGAATCCTGAGATGAATGCGCTTGCTACTCTGTTTATTTCCGTTGTCACGGTTGGGGTGGTTGTGGCTAACCGGTTTATGCAGAATGCGGAGAGGAGGCGGCTTGCCATGGCGATGTAGTGGTTGTTTTGTATTTCTGGATTTTTTGGCAAGAAATACAAAACAAAAACAGAAAAACGAAAAAAACCTAAACCCGATACCCAATCCTCACCGCACCCCAATGCCGCCCGGCGACAACGACGGGCGCCGACGCATCTTTCATCAACACAAACGCCCCGCCTCCCATATCCCGCCGATACGTCTGCAGAAGAAACCGCTTCGTATTCGCGCCAGCGGCCAATCCCGTCCGGTCGTTGAACATCCGCCGGTTCCGGCAATTCGCCGCATTCCACACAGGATCCTCCCCCTGCGGCCGCGAAAATTTCAGGTTATGCGTCGGCAAATAACCCCTTGCATCGATAGCAGCACAAAACGCAACGCGCTCGTCGAGCTTGAGCAACGGCTCCTGTATTGCCGGCAACACGCGATCGGCAAATGCGGTAAACCGCGTCATGAACTGCGGTGGATTCGTTCCAGGCACCGGCACATAAGCCGTATCGAACAGGTCCGCCAGCGTAATGTCACCACGTGCAAGCGCCGTCTCGAACAACTTGCCCACCTTCGCCGCGGCGCCCTCGACGGCTTCGATAAATCGAGTGTCGGCAGTCTCCACGCCCGTCCCGGCCGTCAGTTCGATCAGCGTTTCGGATAAGCCCAGCAGATTTCCCAAGCGATCCTTTGCCTGCACGAAGTTCTCGCTCGAATCCTCGATGTCGCTCGCCATCTCCACGACCTGTGCTTCCAGCCCGTGGCACTGCGTCTCGATCTCGCCCGTCAGCGTTGCGATCTGGCCCGCGTCGGCATTCAGTTGCGTGATTGCTTCGCCCGTCGAATGCACGACGTCGCCAATCATGCGCGTACCTTCCCGCACTCGATGCGCGCGCGCCGTGTTCACTGATCCCTCTGAAATCAGCTGCTCGGTCTGCTGGGTCAACTGCGCAAGCGTCGTCTCGATCTGACCGGTGGCCTGCGCAGTCTTCGCCGACAGATTCTTCACCTCGGCGGCGACCACCGCAAAGCTCTTGCCGGATTCGCCGGCGCGAGCGGCTTCGATTGCGGCGTTCAGCGCAAGCAGATGCGTCTGTCGCGCAATCAGCGAAATTTCCTCGGAGACGCGGCTTACGTGAGCCAGCGCGGAGCGCAACGCGCCAATCTGGCTCTCGATGACGGTCACGCCCTCAACCAGCCCGTGGATGTCCGCAAGCGACGCCTGCAGCGTCTGTTGCGATTCCTGCACGCCGCTCGCGGCATCGGCGGTGACGGTGCGCATCTCGCGCGCAGCCGTGGCGATACGCTCGTTGCCCTGCATCGTCAGGGCAGCGGATTCGCGTAACGCACGACACACCTGTGCCTGGCGCTGAACGCGCGCCGCGACTTCGTCGACGTGTCCCGATACGTCGCAAATCTCGATGCCCAGTTTGCCCGCCTGCGTCGCAATATCGCCGACCACCGAACTCGATCGGCCCTTCCGGCGAAAGCTGAAGCCCGTCATGGATGTCTCCTTGTTGTCGCGGGTCGCATCGGTGAAACGCAATTCTCCCGGGTTCGCCCGCGCGAATGCCGCGTTTTCTTCCTTGGGTTTACGGCGCGCTTTCACATGACTTGATACGGACTATCCCTCGGTCGATATCATGGAGGCTTCGGCGCCGCTCCCTTCGGCTTACTGTTTTCACTGCGACTCAACTTTCCATCCATCACTTCATGTCCGAGGTTTTATTCAGCATTGCAGGCTGGGCGCAGCTCGCGCAGTTATGGGCGCTGATCGTGCTGGTCTGCAAGTTTCTATGGGGCCTCCTGCTGCTGCCCGGCGGGGGCTGAAAGTGTCACGTCAGGCAATCGCGCGCGTTTCCGGGTAACGTTGAGCGTCGCACCACACCATGCACAGGATGTATCGATGAATCAGGATTCGACCCAGCGCTTTACGAACCGCGTCGCGGACTACGTGAAGTACCGTCCAGGCTATCCGCGCGAAGTGATCACGTTCCTGCACGACGTCTGCGGTCTCGCGAAGGGCGCGCGGGTTGCCGACATCGGCGCGGGAACGGGCATCTCCGCGAAGCTCTTTCTCGATGCGGGCCATCCGGTCGTCGCCGTCGAACCGAACGAGGCGATGCGCAACGCGGCCGATGCGTGGCTCTCCGGTTTCGACGGTTTCAGCAGCAAGGCGGGCACGGCCGACGCCACCACGCTCGATGACGCCAGCGTGGATCTCGTCGTCGCCGCGCAGGCGGTGCACTGGTTCGATCCGGCGACGGCCCGCCGTGAATTCGCCCGCATCGTGAGGCCAGGCGGCCTCGTCGCGCTTTTCTGGAACAGCCGTCTGCTCAGCGGCACTGCGTTTCTCACCGGCTTTGAAGCATTGCTCAAGCGCTATGGCGTCGACTACACGGAAGTGTCCGGACGCTATGGCGACGACGCGACAATGGCCGCCTGGTTCGACAATGGCTTCGCGCACAAGGCGACGTTTCCGAACGCGCAGCAGCTGGATTTCGATGGACTGAAAGGGCGGCTGATGTCGTCGTCGTTCGCACCAAAGACAGGGCATCCCGATCACGAACCCATGCTCGTCGCGCTACGCGAACTGTTCGACCACACCGCGACACACGGCACGGTCGAATTTGCTTACGAAACGCGTCTGTACGTCGGCGGTACGTCGAATAGCTAGCGGCAGGCCGGCTCATCCATCGAAGCGGAAACTGAAGCAGAAGCAGAAACGCGCGGGATCGTCAGGCAAAAAAACAGGCTCCGAAAGGAGCCTGTTCTCGTTCTGCCGTGTATGTGTACTGACAGCGCTGCTCAGGTATCGCTCCAGCCGCCGCCGGAGTCGTCGCTGCTGCCCATGTCGATGCCACCGCCGCCACCGCCGTCGCTCCAGTCGTTCGAACCCTGGCCGAAATCGACATCTCCGCCACCGGCACGCCGGCGTGCATCGTCGGGATCGACCAGCACATCACGTTCGATGATGCGATCGCGGCCACCGGAATTCAGTACCTGACCAAGCAGCACGCCGGTGAGCAGACCGCCCATGCCACCGCCAAATCCGCCACCTTGCTGGACGACGACAGGCGGCTGTTGTTGTGGATACGGGTAGGGCGCCTGCTGACGACCGAAGCGCTCGTCGGCTTCACGTGCATACGCGGAGTCGCCACTGCCGAGCGGGCCCGGGCCGTACGCCGCCGCGCCGGACGCATTCGGATCGGGACGCCCCTCGGCACGTGCCTTCAGACTTTCGACCTGGCGTTCGAGATCGTCGAGCTGATACGGCGGCACGGGGTTCGGGCTGCCCGACAATGTTTCGACGAGCTGCCGCAACTGTGTCTCCGCACCTTCGACTTCCTTTTCCAGCGCCTCGTGTCCGGGCACCGTCGAGATTTTCACGTCGAGCTTGAGCGAACGCACGGCGTTGAGCAGTTCAGTCGCACGCTTTAACTGCGCACGGCGATCGTCGTCGACACGGGAGTCGTCTTTCGAGCGCGCGCGCTTTAACGTCCAGCGCAGCACAAACGCGATCACGACAACGACGAACACAAGACCGATCCACAGGCCCATCGAAGGTTCATGACGTTGCGGCGCGACCGGCTGCATTGCCGGTGTCTGCTGGATCTGCGCGGCCTGCTGCGCGGAGGGTGTGGGTGCGCGGTTCGTCTGGATGGCACCGGCGCGGGCCGCGTCGGTGCGGATACGCGCTTCTGTCTGCGCGAAGCGCGAGGGATCGGTGAAACGGACCTGCGGATCGAGCGTCTTCGCCTGCTGGATCTGCGCGAGCGCGTCGGCGTAACGACCTTCGCGGTCGAGCACCTGCGCGTACAGATAATGCGCCCGCGCATTGTTCGGATGCGCCTGCAGCACCTGCGTCAGGCCGGCATCGGCCTGCTGCCAGTTACCCTGCTGCATGGCGGTTTCGATCTGCGTTGCGGTGGGCAGCGCGAACGCGGCGCCTGACACCAGCATCAACGACACGAACGCCGCTGCGAAAAATCTTTTCATGATGCGACCAGGCGACTTCACGCCCGTCTCCATGGCAATCGATTCAGATGCGACGCCGCGCGTCACGCAAGGTTCGAACGACGAGACCACGACTGCGACCATGGCTACGACGATCGAACCGGACCTGACCCGCGCGGCGCCGCACCGGTCCGGCGGTTACTGCTGAGCCGGCGTGTTCAACTGCTTCTTCAACGCTTCGAGGCGGTCTTCCACGGAAGGGCCGCGATTCAGTTCCGCGAGCTTGTCGTCGAGCGCCTTGCCGCTTTTCACGTCGGCGGAATTCAGACGCGCGTCGGAGCGCGCGTTCGAGAGTGCGACCTTGTCCTCGAGCTTCTGGAAATCTTCCGACAGGTTTTTGCCGCCGATGCCGCCGAGCGCCGTTGCGGCGACATCCTTGGCCTGCGCGATCTGCTGCTTCGCCTGCAGGATGTTCGAGCGTGCGTTCAGGTCGTTACGGCGCTGGCGCATTTCGTCGATCTGCTGCTTCAACTGATCGACCGAAGGTTCGAGCGTGGACAGTTCGGAGGCCAGCGCGTTGCGTTCGGCTTCGGCCGTTGCCTGCGCGCCGAGTGCTTCGCGGGCGAGCGTTTCGTCGCCGCCCTGCAGCGCGCGCTTTGCGCCGTCTTCGTATTTCCTTGCCTTGTCGGCGGCGACGTCGCGCTTGCTTTGCTGCGTCGCGACCTGCGCCTGGATTTCGATCAGCGAGTTCTCCGCTTTCGCGATGCTGTCGTCGAGTTCGCGCACGATCTGGCGCGAATCGCGCGAAGGATCCTGCACGGAATCAGCCGCGTCGTTCAGGAGACCTTTGAGCGTGCGCGAGACGGTGTCAAATAGCGACATGAATACCTCCGTAGATTGAATTCGGCGCTGGAAAATCCGGGCGCATTTAACCGACAGCTTACGCCGCCGCACGTTTCATTGTGCAGACGGCCGGTCCCCACATCGGGTCGTTTCCGTGAATTGCAATGGCGGCATTCTTCGATCGCGCCATTGCCGCGGATTCACTGTCATGAAAAGTGCGCGGGTGGGTCCAGTCGCTCGCGGATATTACACCACGGCATGACTTAAACCGGGCTTAAAGACAGGTTTCACAAAGGTTTCAAAACGTAGTTATTACCGCAGATTCATACCCATGTTTCAGCGGTGTGCGAAAAGACGATTCCAGAACAGATCCGGTTGAGATCGGGCCACAGCCGGTGGCCCGATGTGTGTCGATTTCGTTCAGCGTGAGGCGAGCTCCGTCATGCGAAGCGCCCACCTGTGGCGGGGTCGCCATGCGGATCGCTGTCGGCGTCGTGTTCGTCGCCAATTCGTGCGGGCGAGCGTAGTGCATCGATTGTGTCCGCCGGATGCGCCGCCAGCGAGGCAGCTTTCGCTGCTGCCACGCGCGCGACCGCTTCAGTTGCGTTGCGCATTTCCTCTTCGGTTGCTGTTGCGGGATCGAACGGGGGGGCATCGGGCGGCAGATCGTCGGCTGGAGCGCCTGCTGTGTCGAAAGGCATGGGGTCGAGACGGGACGGCGCGTGGTACGGTTGCGCGTCGTCGCCTGGAGCCGCCTGTACACGCACAAGTCCTGGTGGCAGCGGCACGGGTTCCGCCGCGTGCGTATGGCGTGTGCCGCGTGCAGCCTTGCGCAGCGCCTCGTTGAGCGCATCCGGCTCGCGTGGCGCCCGTAGCCGGTCGACGATGCTGGCTGCTTTTACCTGCTCGCTGGTCGCGCCGAAGTTCAATACGGCGCGCCGCATCAGTTCGCTGACGCTGATGCCGAGCCCCTCGGCGGTCGATGCAATCGCGCGTTTCTGCGCGGGCGTGACGAATACGACGATGCGTTCGCTAGGCTTGTTCATGGTCGGCTCGCGTGCGTTTTACGCGTTTTTACGGCTTGCGGCTGGTTATGATGGTCCTGTCATCCCGTCGAACCGGTGTGACAGGACCATCATAAGGCGACTCGTGCGGATGCGAAACGGGCATCGTACGAACTGCGTTCCGGCACAACAGCGCCCCCCGTCAGGAAGAAGGCGACAAAACCGGGCGCCGCGGGAAAAGGCCGTGACTTCAATGAGTTGTAGCCTTTCCCGCGCTATTGTCCACAGGCCTTTGCACATTTTGTGTGGATAACCCCTCGTTCCCCGGTAAAAGACCTGCGTCGGCTTGCGGGGAACCATCCGCAGGGAATTCTTACAAAAAAATCGGGTAGACCGCTGTCTGAATTCTTTAAAATGCGCTGTTAAGTTGCGCCGGCCGTTGTGTGCCGTGCGCTGTGCGGCCGCCGGGGTTGTTGGGCCGCTTGGGGCGTCAGCGGGGTTGCCGTTCATTTGTCCGGGCAATGCGACGCTTTTCGACAGCATGTGTCAACCCGTCGGTGTGGCCTGCGCGATGCGCGGTCTGCCACGACCATGATCCGTGCGCGCGCGACGCGTGCGCAGAAGGCGTGCAGTACGGGCGCTAACCATACAAGTCATGCCAATTATCAAACGACCGCCTTCAAATCATCCGGCCAACGACCGGAATCCTGACCGCCGCGCCGGCTCCCATCCAGATCGCCATGACGCCCGTGACGACAAATCGCGCGGCCGTTCGGTCGGCGTGACGATTGTCCTCTGGTTCATCGGCCTGATCGCCATCGTGGCAGTCGTGGGCGCGCTGATCGCCGGTTACGCGCTCGTCGTGATGGGGCCGCAACTGCCTCCGCTCGATGCGCTTACCGATTACCGGCCAAAGGTGCCATTGCGCGTCTACACGGCCGATCACGTGCTGATCGGCGAGTTCGGCGAAGAGCGCCGCAGTATCGTGCGTTTCGCCGATATCCCTGACCAGATGAAAAAAGCGGTGCTCGCGATCGAGGATTACCGCTTTTACGAGCATGGCGGCGTCGACTTCGTCGGTATCCTGCGTGCCGGCCTGACTGACCTGATGCATGGCGGCAACGCGCAGGGCGCGAGCACGATCACGATGCAGGTCGCGCGCAATTTCTTCCTGTCGAGCGAGAAGACCTACACGCGCAAGATCTACGAAATGATGCTCGCATACAAGATCGAGCGCGCGCTGACGAAAGACCAGATCCTCGAGGTGTACATGAACCAGATCTATCTGGGCGAGCGCGCTTACGGCTTCGCGGCCGCCGCGCGCGTGTACTTCGGCAAGGACCTGAAAGACATCACGCTCGCCCAGGCTGCCATGCTCGCGGGTCTGCCGAAAGCGCCTTCCGCATACAACCCGGTCGTGAATCCGAAGCGCGCGAAAATCCGTCAGGAATACATCCTGAAACGGATGCTCGATCTGAACTACATCACGCAGGCGCAGTACGACCAGGCCGTGAAGGAAGAGATTCACACCAAGGTGTCGGGCAACGAATACAGCGTGCACGCCGAGTACGTTGCGGAAATGGTGCGTCAGATGATGTACGCGCAATATCGCGACGAAACCTACACGCGCGGGCTGAACGTCACGACGACGATCGATTCCGCCGATCAGGACGCGGCCTATCAGGCCGTGCGCAAGGGTGTGATGGATTACGAACGGCGTCACGGCTATCGTGGTCCCGAAGGGTTCATCGCGTTGCCGTCGGACAGCGACGACCGCGACCAGGCCATCGACGACGCGCTTGCCGATCACCCCGACAACGGCGAAATCGTCGCGGCTGTCGTGACTGCCGCGACGCCGAAGGAAGTGAACGCGCAGCTCGTCGACGGTACGGTCGCGGCGGTCACCGGCGACGGCCTGAAGTTCGCGGCCACGGCGTTGAGCCCGCGTGCCGCGCAGGCTCAACGCATCAAGCCGGGCTCGATCGTGCGCCTGATCGCCGATGCGAAGGGCAACTGGCAGATCACGCAGTTGCCGCAGGTCGAGGGCGCGCTCGTCGCACTTGAGCCGCAGGACGGCGCGATCCGTTCGCTGGTCGGCGGTTTCGACTTCAACAAGAACAAGTTCAACCATGTGACGCAGGCATGGCGCCAGCCGGGTTCCAGCTTCAAGCCGTTCATCTATTCGGCCTCGCTCGACAAGGGCCTCGGACCGGCGACGATCATCAACGATGCGCCGCTGTCGTTCCCGGCAACCACGCCGGGCGGCGAGGCGTGGGAACCCAAGGACGACGACCAGCCGGACGGTCCGATGCCGATGCGTCTCGCGCTTGAAAAATCGAAGAACCTGGTGTCGATCCGCATCCTGTCGTTCATCGGCACGAAGTACGCGCAGGATTTCGTGACGCAGCGCTTCGGCTTCGATGTCGACAAGACGCCGCCGTATCTGCCGCTGGCGCTCGGTGCGGGGCTCGTGACGCCGTTGCAGTCGGCGGGCGCGTACGCGGTGTTTGCGAACGGCGGCTACCGGATCAATCCATATCTGATCGCCGAAGTCACCGATGCACGCGGCCAGCTGATTTCACGCGCGCAACCGTTGACCGCCGGCCGCGATGCGCCGCGCACGATCGAGCCGCGTAACGCGTACATCATGAACAGCATGCTGCATTCGGTAGCCACCGCGGGCACTGGCGCCGGCACGAACGTGCTGCATCGTTCGGACCTGCAGGGCAAGACCGGCACGACGAACGACGCCAAGGACGGCTGGTTCGCCGGCTACCAGAAGTCGCTCGTGGCGGTGGCGTGGATGGGCTATGACCAGCCCAGGTCGCTCGGCAGCCGTGAATTCGGCGCGCAGCTTGCGTTGCCGATCTGGGTCGAGTACATGCAGCGCGCGCTGCGCGGCGTGCCGCAGGAAGAGCCGCCGATGCCCGATACGGTCACGCAGATCGATGGCGAACTGTTCTATTCAGATGTGACGCCGGGTAGCGGTTTTGTCGCGAGTATTGGCATGGATGCCGCCAATCCGCTGGCGGGCGGCACGAACTCGGTGGGTGGCGTGGGGCCCGCTGGCCTGACGCCGCCGGATGTTTCGTCGAGCGAAAAGAAACAGATCCTGGACCTGTTCGAATCGAACAAGCCGTGATGTATAGCGGCGAAACACGCTGAAATGCGTCGCACCGGACACCGGATGCCGCGGAGTTCGGTGCGCGACACACACTGTAATCTGCACTGGTAAGTAACTATTGCCTTTGCCGTGAACACCGCTGGATAATATTTCCGCGTCAGGCGCGGCGTCTCACCCCGGTTAAGGCGTGTGCATGCCAGCCCAGACGGTCAGCGTTTCCAGTGTCCGGTGTTTCCGGCCCAGGCACGACGCGATTGCCCCAAACGCCTCATTTATCGGGTCCTCCTTTGAAGAACCGCATTCTCCTCTGTTTTGCCACAGGATTGTTGCGCGTGCTCGCGTTCCTGCCTTATGGAATCGTCGCGCGTTTCGGGAGCGGGCTCGGCTCGCTGCTGTACCGGATTCCCAGTTCCCGTCGCCGCGTCGTGCACACGAATCTGCGGCTATGTTTTCCTGACATGAGCGAGGCTGAGCGCGAAAATCTGGCACGTGCGCACTTTCGGCACGTGATCCGCAGTTTCGTGGAGCGCGGCACGCAATGGTTCGGCAACGCGAAATCGCTGGCGCGCCTCGTCGAAGTGGAGAGTGCGATCGATCTCGCCCAGGCGCACGAGCACCCGACGATCTTCGTGGGCTTTCACTTTGTCGGCATCGAAGCGGGTTGCATGATGTACTCGACGCGCCACCCGGTCGCCTCGCTGTACACGCCGATGTCGAACGCGATGTTCGACGCGATGGCGCTGCGTCAGCGTGGCCGCTTCGGCACGGAAATGATCCCGCGCAGCAACAGCGTGCGTCACGCGTTGCGCGTGCTGCGTGCGGGTAAACCGGTGATGCTCGCGGCCGACATGGATTTTGGCCTGCGCGATTCGGTGTTCGTGCCGTTCTTTGGCGTCGAGGCCTGCACATTGACGTCGGTCTCGCGACTCGCGAAGGCGGGCAATGCACGCGTGGTGCCGTTCGTGACCGAAGTGCTGCCGGAATACCGTGGGTACCGGCTGAAGATATTCGAGGCGCTGAGCGACTTTCCGTCCGAAGACCCGGCGATCGATGCGCGTCGCATCACCGAGTTTCTGGAGACTCAGGTGCGGCGGATTCCCGACCAGTACTACTGGGTTCACAAGCGGTTCAAACATCGTCCCGAGGGCGAACCTGCTGTCTATTGAAGCGCTGGCCTGATTTCGTTGCAGCAGATAAAAGTGTTCTGCGATCAGCGGGTTAGGTGTGCTGTCAGAACGTTATCAACAGCCCTTTCAACATGATCTGTGGATAACCGCGGTGCGCAGTCAATTCCGCGCCGCACCTTCAACAGCAGGTTTCACGTCCTGCACCGGATTCCCCATCGCCTGAAAGAGCGCCGCCGTATCGCTGAGCCGTGCGCCCGTATAACGGATCTCATCGAGTTGCGCGTTGCGATACTGCTGCTCGCTCGATCGCGTCGATGTCACAGGCACGGCGCCAAGCCGGTAACGCGCCGACGTTTCGTCGAAGATCCCGCGTGCCGAGCGCGCCGCGAAATTCGCCGCATCGAGCGCCTGCGCGTCGTGTTCGAGCGCGGCGAGCGTATCGGCGACGTTCTGGAACGCGGCGAGCACCGTCTGTTTGTATTGCGCGGTCGCGGCCTCATAAGAATCGACCGCCGCACGACGCTGCGCGAGCAATGCGCCGCCGTGGAAGATCGGTTGCGACAGCGACGCGCCAATGCTCCAGATCGCGCCCGCGCCCGACAGCGCCACCGGCCAGCTAAACCCGCCCTGGCCCATGGACGCCGTAAGCGACAAACTCGGGAACATCTGCGCAGTGGCTACGCCGACATCGGCAGCGGCGGCCTTCAACGTGGCATCCGCGGCCTGGATGTCCGGTCGCGACTTCAGCAGATCCGAAGGCACCGAAACCGGCACCTGTTCAGGTACGTGAATACGCGCGAGGTCGAGATCGGGTGGTGCGGCATCGGGCGTGCGGCCGAGCAGTACGGCGAGTGCGTGACGCGTCGTCGTCCATTGCTGACGCAGGCCCGGCAGGCTCGCCGCGAGCGACGCCGCGCTTTGCTGCGCACTGAGCGCATCGCTGTGCGACACCGCGCCGAGATCGTAGCGGCGCACCGTATCGCGTGCCTGTTCGTTGGCGAGCGTGACGAGGCGCTGCGTGGCGTCGATCTGTGCATGCAACGTTGCCGATGCGAGCGCCGCGGACACGATGTTGGCCGCCAGCGCCCGACGCGCCGCGTCGAACTGGTACGCCTGCACGTCCACGCGTGCGGCGAGCGCCGCGTTTTCGAGTCGCGCCGCGCCGAAAATGTCGAACGTGTAGTGCGCCTGCAGTTGACCGACAAACACGTTGTACAGAAACGTATTCGGGCCGGCTTCGGGAATCCCCAGCGCGCGTTCGCGTGTCGCCTGGCCGCCCGCGTCGATCGACGGCAGCAGCGAGCTGCCGATCTGCGCGCGCAACTGCTCGCGCGCGGCGGCCAGACTGCGGTCCGTGGCGGCGAGCGTCGGACTGTTGCGCAGGCCTTCGTCGACGAGCGCGTTCAGATCGTCCGACTGAAACTGCTTCCACCACTCGGGCACGGCCTTCGCGCCCACCACGAACTGCTGCGTGACGCCCTGGGCCGGCACGGTCTGGGTCGGCTGCGCCTCGGCGCCGTAGTGCGCCGGCGCTGGCATCGCGGGCGGCTCGCCATTGGGTCCGAACGAGCAGGCCGCGAGCGCGAACAGGGTGAGCGTGCCGGCCGCCGTTCGCGTGATGCTGTACGTGGAAAAAACATGGGCCATGATCAGACTCCCGATTGCGCAGGCGAGGGCGGCGTCGGTTCGCGCTCGTCGTTGCGCACTTTGAACGACATGGCGTAGAGCGCCGGCAGATAGAAGAGCGTCAGTACCGTGGCGCTCGTGATCCCGCCCATCAGCGCGGTTGCCATCGGCCCGAAGAAGTTCGAACGAAGCAGCGGTATCAGCGCGAGCACGGCAGCGGCGGCGGTCAGCGTGATCGGCCGGAAACGTCGCACGGTCGCGCCGACGATCGCATCGAAACGCTTGTGTCCGGCGGCGATATCCTGCTCGATCTGGTCGACGAGAATCACCGAGTTACGCATGATGATGCCGAACATCGCGATCACGCCGAGCATGGCGACGAAGCCGAACGGCTTGCCGAACAGCAGCAGCGTCGCGGCCACGCCGATCAGGCCGAGCGGGGCGGTCAGCACGACCATCAGCACGCGCACGATGCTCTGCAACTGGATCATCAGCAGCGTCAGAACAGCAATGACCATGATCGGCATCTGCGCGTTGATCGATGTCTGGCCCTTGCCGCTTTCTTCCACCGAACCGCCCACCTCGATGCGATAACCGACGGGCAGCGTGGCCCGTATCCGCGACAGCGTCCTGTCGACGCTGTTCGTGACGTCGATGCCCTGCGCGCCGGGCGCGACATCGGATTGCACGGTGATCGTCGGTTGCCGGTCGCGTTCCCAGATCACGCCGTATTCGAGATCGTTACGCAGATGACCCAGCGTACCGAGCGGCACCGCGCCGTTCGGCGTCGGCATCGAAAGCGTGAGAAGGTTCGCCGGGTCGACGCGTTCGCTCTTCGGCGCGCGCAGGTCGACGCTGATCAGCTTGTCGCGCTCGCGATACTGCGTGACGGTGTAGCCGGAGAGCGTCATCGCGAGGAAGCTCGAAATGTCCTCCGACGTGACGCCGAGTTCGCGTGCCTTCTTCTGATCCACTTCGAAGCGCACTGAACGCTCGGCCGGTTCATCCCAGTCGAACTGGACGTTGCTCGTGCGCCGATCGGCGCGCATCGTCGCGGCCACGCGCTCGGCAATCGAGCGCACGGTTGCGATGTCGTCGCCACTCACACGGAACTGCACCGGATAACCGACAGGCGGGCCGTTTTCGAGCCGCGACAGGCGCGTGCGGATCGCCGGAAACTCGTTGCGCAGTTTCGGCTCCAGCCAGCGTGCGAGTTTCTCGCGGTCTTCCACCGACTTCGCCGTGATCACGAACTGCGCGAAATTCGGCTGCGGCAACTGCTGGTCGAGCGGCAGATAAAAGCGCGGCGCACCCGTGCCGACGAAGTCGACCGTGTGATCGATTTCGGGCCGTCCTTCGAGTGCCTTTTCGAGGCGTTGTGCCTGACGCAGCGTCGCCTCGAACGAAGCGCCTTCTGGCAGACGCACGTCGACGAGCAGCTCCGGCCGGTCGGAGCTCGGGAAGAACTGCTGCGGCACCAGCGCGAAGGAGGCGATCGCGACGATAAAGAGCAGCACCGTCACGATCAGCACGATGAAGCGCCGTTCGACACACCAGCCGATCCAGCCGCGCAGGCGCCGGTAGAAACGCGTGTCGTAAATGTCGTGTTCGTGACCATGCGCTTCGTGCGCCTGACGCTTTCGCTCCGGCAGCAGGTGATAGCCGAGCATTGGAATCAGCACGACGGCCGCGAGCCACGACGCGATCAGCGCAATCGCCGACACTTCGAAAATCGAGCGCGTGTATTCACCCGTGCTCGATTTCGCGAGCGCGATCGGCAGAAAGCCGGAGACAGTGACGAGCGTGCCCGTCAGCATCGGAAACGCCGTGCTCGTGTAGGCGTATGCAGCAGCACGCGTGCGGTTCCATCCCTGTTCGAGCTTCACTGCCATCATTTCGACGGCGATGATCGCATCGTCGACGAGCAGGCCGAGCGCAAGCACGAGCGTGCCGAGCGATACCTTGTGCAGACCGATACCGAACAGGTACATGCACAGCGCGGTGACCGCGAGCACGACCGGAATCGAGATCACGACCACCATGCCGGTACGCACGCCAAGCGAGATCAGGCTCACCACCAGCACGATCCCGATGGCCTCGGCGACGGCTTCGAGAAAATCGTCCACCGAATGTTCGACCGCGTGCGGCATGCTCGATACTTCGACGAGCTTCAGCCCTACCGGCAGATGCGCGCGCAGCATGGCGGTTTTTTCGTCGAGTGCCTTCCCGAGGCGGATCACATCGCCGCCAGGCTGCATCGTCAGGCCGATACCGAGCACGGCCTTGCCGCCATAGCGCATCTGCGTCGCGACCGGATCGTCGTAGCCGCGTTTGATCGTGGCGATATCGCCAAGCCGGAACGAGCGGTTGTTGATGCGAATCAGCGTATCGGCGAGCGCCTGGACGTCCTTGAACTGGCCGGTCGGTCGCACGAAGACGCGGTCGTCGGCGGTGGTCAGCGTGCCGGCCGGAGACACCGCGTTCTGCGAGTTGATCGCCTGGGCCAGTTGCTGCGGCGAGACACCGAGGCGCGTCAGTTGCGTGTTCGCGATCTCGATGTAGATGTGCTGGTCGGGGTCGCCGAAATAATCGACCTTGCCGACGCCTGGCACGCGCAGCAGCACGGTGCGTAATTCGTCGGCATAGTCGTGCAGCTGGGCGGCGGAAAAGCCGTCGCCTTCGAGCGTGTAGATGTTCGTATAGACGTCGCCGAACTCGTCGTTGAAGAACGGCCCCTGAATGCCTGGCGGCAGCGTCGCGGCGATGTCGCCGACTTTCTTGCGCACCTGATACCAGGTTTCCGGCACGTCCTTCACCGGCGCCGAATCCTTCATCGAGAAGAACATCAGCGATTCGCCCGGGCGCGAGTAGCTGCGCACGAAATCGATTTGCGGCGTCTCCTGCAGCTTGCGGCCGATGCGGTCGGTCACCTGCTCCTGCACCTGGCGCGCGGTCGCGCCAGGCCAGAACGTGCGGATCACCATCACGCGGAACGTGAACGGCGGATCTTCCGACTGCGCGAGCCGCGTGTACGCGAGGATGCCGAATGCCGTCGCCATCGCGATCAGGAACACGACCAGCGCCTGATGCCGCAATGCCCATGCGGACAGGTTGAAACGGCCTTCCTCGTGACGGTAGTCTTCCGGTTGTGGGGCGTCGTGACGCGCTTCTTCCTGCGAATCCGGCGCGGTCATGACGCGAAGTCCTCGGGATGCAGCGGTGCGATCACGCGAACCTGCTCGCCGGCCGTCACGGTATGAACGCCTTGCAGGACGACGCGGTCGCCGTCGTTCAATCCCCGCGAAATGGCGATGGTGCGTTCGTTGTAGCGCGAGACCTGCACGCGACGCAGTTCGAGTTTGTTGTCGCCGGCGTGCACGATCCACAGCGCGGGTGCGTTACCGTCGTGGAACAGCGCGGTAGCGGGTACGACGAAGGAACTTGCCGCACTCGCCGCCGGCACGGGTTGCGTGAGCGCGATGTCGGCAGTCATGCCAAGGCGCACTTCGGGACCGGGGTTTTCCAGCGTGAGCTTCGCGCGATACGTGCGGCTTTGCGCATCGGCAGCGGGCGACAGTTCGCGCACGCGTGCCGAAAACGTCCGGCCGGGCAGCGCGGACAACGTGACCTTCGCAACCTGACCGGTCGCGAGCGAAGCGAGCGCACTTTCGGGCACATCGCAGACGACGTCGACGTCACCCGTCCAGGCGAGGTTATAGACGGCCTGGCCCGCGGACACGTTCTGGCCCGTATCGGCCTGTTCCGCCGTGATGACGCCGGCGTGATCGGCCGTGAGCGTGGCGTACTTCAGCTGGTCCTGCGCGAGCGCGGTTTGTTGCTGTGCCTGATCGCGCTGCGCGATGGCCGACGTGTAGGCATCTTCAGTCTGTTCGAGCTGCGCCTGCGAGATGAGGTTCTCGCGCGCCTGGGCGCGATCGCGGTCGAACTGTTGTTTCGCGTAGACCGCACGCGACTTCGCGGCTTCGAGTTGCGCCTGCGCGCTGGCCGCGTTCTTTTGCGCATCGGCCGGGTCGAGGCGGGCGACGACCTCGCCGCTCTTCACGACATCGCCGAGCCGCACGTGCCGTTCGATGATCTTGCCCGCGATCCGGAACGACAGCGGCGTGGAATAACGCGCCTGCACTTCGCCGGGCAGCGTGGCGGAAACGGGATGACCGTCCGGATGAACCGCCTGCGCGACAACCGGGCGCGGCGCGGGTGCGGCAACTTCATTGCGGTGACAGGCGCTGAGCACCGTCACGGCACTCAATACGGAGACGAGCGCAGCAGTGCGCAACGGCGCGAAACCTGCGTGCTGATGGGACTGCCTGCGCGGCGAAGCCGGCGCGCTAAAGCCAGGACGATTCACGATAACCCCAGGACTGACGTGGCGAACAGGGACAGCAAACAGGGTGCGACAGGCGGCGGATGTGGCCAGCGGACGCGGATCAAAAAGGAGATGCGGGACGCTTGCTTCAAATATTGGTATGGATTCTAATGCATATGTGTATCTGAATGCAAAGCTGGATCAATTACTCCTGGATGCTAGACTCCGCCGATGAAACGAAAACGCCTCACACGCGAGCAGAGCAAGGACCAGACGCGCGAGCGCCTGCTTGACGCCGCGCTCGCCATGTTCATGAAGAAGGGATTTGTCGCGACGAGTGTCGAGGACATCGCCGACGCAGCGGGTTACACGCGGGGTGCGTTCTATTCGAACTTCCACAGCAAGCCCGAGGTGTTCCTGGAACTGCTGCGGCGCGATCACGAACAGATGCAGGCCGATCTGCAGAGCATCTTCGAAGGGGAGTCGACGCGCGAAGGGATGGAAAAGCGCGTGTTGACGTTCTATCGGCGTCTGCCGTTCGACAACAAGTGCTTTCTGTTGTGGGTGGAAGCCAAGCTGCTGTCGGCGCGCGACGCGCGCTTTCGCACGAATTTCAACGAGTTCATGCGCGAGAAGCGCGAACAGATGGCGGCGTACATCCAGGAGTTTTCGGTGCGTGCCGGCACGCCGCTGTCGCTGCCGCCTGAAACGCTGACGCTCGGTCTTTTCGGTCTTTGCGACGGGGTGCAGTCGTTCTATACGGCCGATCCGCAGCACATCACCGATCACATGGTCGAAACGGTGCTCTCGGAGTTTTTCGCGCGGGTGGTGTTCGGCAGGAGCGCGGACGATGTGCTCTGAACTTGCCTCCACGCCGTTTTGCGTCCTGCTTCTGAGCGCCTGCCGGGTTAGCGGCGCTCAGGCTTGAGTTACTCAGCTTCCGAGTCCTGGTCCGTAGTTGCTGCCAATCAGTTTCGTCACCGCATTCACATCGGCGTAGTCCTGCTCGGGCAGGCCGTCGAGCATCGAAAGCACTTCATTGCTTGCGCCGGCCTCGCGCGCGGCGTCAACGAGCGCGTCCTTGTTCACGGGCCAGGAAATGGTCTGCAGGATGTCGGTAATCTGCATATCGAGCGATTCGTCGGGAATAGGGATGCCGGTCATGCGCGAGGTCCTTGTTCTAATTAATACCTGTGCCCGACCCGCGGCGCCGCACCCGATGCGTGATGCTGAAGCCCGCGCTTCCCGCACTTGCAGGCGGCAACCCGGTGCAACGGGCGCTCAGGTCTGCAGATGCTCGTTCTTCGCGACAAAGCCGCGATCGGGGTGTTTCGACTTCGGCAGCGCGATGAACTCCCAGTGCTGCGTCTTGCTGCCGTCGATCGCGGCCACATCCGGCGCCGCTGGTGCGACCGGCGCGGCGTTTGCCGCAAGCGCCGCCGGGGAGGAACCGTCAGGGTCGCCCGCGGCGCCCGCCGCCGGGTTTTCATAGGCCGTGTGAACCGGCGCGGCGAAACACGAGGCCGACAGCGTCACCATGGTCAATAGCGTCGAGATTTTCATCGCCCGAGCTCCTTTGCTCTTGCAGCACAGAGGCTGCAGCAAGCGTTGTGCCATGGCGGTATCCCGCAGCCTGACACCCGCCTGGCGCGGACCGCGAAGACGGGGCGCCTTTTACTATCTTAGGACGCAATTCGCCCACACGCCGCAGCAAAAACGACAAAACCGCGCGAAACCGGTGGAGACTTTTGCAATCTTCGCAAACGGCTGACGTTCAGTTGCGAGCAATCATGCGGAATGCGTGTTGCGGTGCGGGAATTTCGCGCCGGTTTTGCGCGACCGGTCCGGACTGGCTGGGCGCCGGCCGGGCAATGCGCTAGCGCAGCACGTCGAACTGCGTCCACGGCCAGGACGGCCGGTCGCGCATGTATCCGTTCAGCCAGTTCCATTGCGGATGGCGCTGCATGAAGGCCTGCGCGTCGAACGGCCGGCCGCACGGGTGACCCCAGCGCGCCCAGAACGCCATGTCGCGCGCCATTTCGCTGTCGACGACCTTGCCGTCGTTCGCGCCCCACGGGTTGAACGGACCGTGGTCGGAGCCGCCGAAGCGCTGGTCGTCGAGTTCCAGATGCCCGCAGATCGTTCGCGAGCACGGGTTGTCGCTGCGGTCGAGATAGACGTCGTGATGATCGGCGATCATGGCTTTGGCGACGTCGATATCGATCTTGCCGCGATGCTGTTCAGCCAGTTGCATGAAGCGCAGGCGACGCGCTCCGTTCCTGCGCACGTCGGTGTAATCGTCGCCTTCGCCGACGCATTCCTGGTTGCGGATCTTCAGGTCGGTCGCGGTGTTGTAGCCGCTATAGAAGCCGTTCTTCGTGCTTTCGAAGCCGGAAAACTGCAGGCCAAGTTCGTAGCGGGCGATCTCGCCCGTCTTGACGTCGCCAAGCAGCCAGCTGTTCGCGTAGCCGCCGTTGTTCGCGACCGCGAACCTCTCGCACCATTCGCCGATGCTGTTCGCATACTGGGTCGCGCGCCGTGAGCGGTAAAACTCGGGCGCGCCGGCGGCGTTGTAGCCCGCGAAGCTGGAGATCGTCGTTTCGGTCACCATCAGGCCGGCGGACGTGATCCAGAAATCCGTCAGGCTCGAGATGCAGCCGGGCAGACCCTGCATCAGGATCCGGTGGCCGGCATCCGGAACGATGTCGAACACGACGTTGAAGGCGTCGCCGGCGGCGTAGCGGTCCCACGAGTTGTGCGCCATCACGATGCGGCCGTCGCGGGTGGCGTCGCCGGTCGCGATGAACGCGCTGCAATGATGGCCGCGCCGCCCGCGCCACGGTTTCAGGCCGAGGCGCGGCTGCTGTTGCGCCGCGTGAGTTGGCCACCAGCTTTGCAGCAGGTCCATGTAGCCGTTCCATGCCAGCACGTCGGCGAACGGCAGCTTCGCGCCGTCGGCGATGCCCTGGATTTCGTCGGCGAATTCGGTGTCGAGGCGCGGCGCGAACTGCGCCACGGCGGCATCGACGAACGTGTCGAAGTCTTCGCCGGTGTCCCACTTCGCGAGGTAGCGGGCAGTGTCGATCGCATGCCGGATCTCGGCCGCGAGGAGCTGGCCGTGCTGCTCACCGCGATCGTACGGCTCGCCCTCGATGTGCAGGAAAATCCAGCCGGCCTGATCGCGGCGGACGGCATCGCCTGACGGGTCGCTCATCTTCGCTCCGGGTCGAAATGGCGCTCACGGTTATCCGCGCAGCGCGCGCCCGATCGACCGAAGACAACCGCAGGCCGGCACGCTGCACGGCTCTTTTCCATTCTAGAAAATATGCCGCGCTTTGCTACCGGGTGTGCGAGACGCCTGCGTCAGCGCGTGGGGTTCATCCGGAAATACGCATCGAGCAGCGATGTCTTGTATACGACCCCTGCGAGCGTCGGACACGCGGTGCTCTCGACCACCGGCAGCCGTTCGCCCTGAAACGCCATGAAATGCTGCAGCGCGTCGCCAAGCGGCATGTCGGGTGTCAGCACATCGAAATGGGGCTGCAGGTAGTGCGCGGCGGTGCGCGTCGAGGTGTCGTGTTTGTCGAGCAGATCGGACGTGATGTCCTTCAGCGCGACGACGCCGAGGAAGCACCCGGCGTCGTCGATCACATACAGATACTTCACCGGATATTCGAGGAACACACGCGTCATGTCATGCACGGTCGCCTTGAGCGGCACGATGGTTTCAGCCGGCTTGATCAGCTCGCGCATCTGCGTTGCGCGCAGGCGCATGCGTTCCTGTTCGTCACGGTTGCGCATCAACGTGATCTCGTACATCGACGTCTTGCCGATCGCGCGCGACACGAAGTACGCCACCACGCACGAGAGCATCAGCGGCAGCACGACCTGGTAGGAGAGCGTCATCTCGAAGATCATCAGGATCGCCATCAGTGGCGCCTGCGTGGCGCCCGCGAGGAACGCCCCCATGCCGACCATCGCATACGCGAACGGCGCCGACGTGCCGTGCGGCCACAGCGCATGCATGCCCTGACCGAACAGCGAGCCCAGTACGGCGCCGACGAAGAGCGTCGGCGTGAAAATCCCGCCGACCGCGCCCGAGCCCGCGGTCGCCGCGGTCGCCACGAGCTTGAACACGAGCACGAAGACGAGCGCCGTCCAGGTCCACTGCGAATGCAGGATCGAGTTCACGACGCTATAGCCGTTGCCCCACACATCCGGCGACCACACGGAGATGATGCCGACGATGAGACCGCCGAGCGCGAGCGTGACGGGCAGCGGCAACGGCAGGCGCCGAAAGGCAGCCTTCGAGACGCCGAGCAGGCGCAGGAACTGCGGCGCGGCCGCACCGCACAGCAGGCCGAGCGCGACGAAGAGCAGCACCTCGACACCCGTCACCGGCGGGAACACCGGCATTTCGTACGGCGGTTTGTAGCCCGCGAATTCGCGCATCGTGATGTTCGCGACGACCGAGGCGACCACGACCGGGCCGAAGCTTTCCATCGCGATCGAGCCGAGCACGATCTCGGTCACGAAAAACGCGCCGGCGATCGGCGCGTTATAGGCGGACGTGATACCCGCCGCCGCCCCGCACGCCACCAGCAATCGCAGACGCGGCGGGTCGAAATGCACCCAGCGGCCGATCAGCGACGCGCAGAGCGCCGCGAGCTGCACCATCGGTCCTTCGCGTCCGATCGACCCGCCGCTCGCGATCGTGAAGAGCGACGACACGCTGCGCCACAGGCTCGGGCGCACCGGCACGACGCCGTCGCCGATCGCGACAGCTTCCATGTAGTCGGTATGACTTTTTTTGTCGACGCCGCGCCGCGCGACCAGCAGGAAGAAGCCGGCGATCAGGCCGCCCGCGGCGGGCAGCCAGATCCGCACGGTCCAGGGCAGACGCCGCGCCATGTCGACGATGCCGCCGTTGCTGCCGGAAATGGCGCGCTGAAGGAGCGCGATCCCTTCACGGAAGGCGACCGTCGCAAACGCGCCGGCCACGCCGACGACCACCGACCACACGAGCATCGTGTGAGCGTCGGACAGACGAAACAGTTTTTGGGCGCGCGTGCGCAGTTTCAGCAGAAATGAAAGCACGGAAGAAACGGGCATGAGTCAGGGTTGGACGGCGCGTGCCAGCACGGCATCGCGGGTTGCGTCGACAAGGCCGCGTTCAACGCGCGGCCTTGTCGAGTTCGGGGTAATGCCGGAAGACGCACGCCTCGTTATGCGCGATGCGCCGGTCGGACTCGAGATACGCGGCGAGTTTCGGCCGCGCGATGACCGCGTCGTGCAATGCCGCGAGACGCGGATAGTGCTCGCCGAAATGCTTCATCGCAAGCGGAAACGCGTAGTGGAGGCCGTCGATCAGCTGGAACATCGACAGATCGACGTACGTCAACGCGTTGCCGACAAGATATGCATCGCCATCGGGGTTCTGCTTCAGCACCCGCTCGAAGTATTTCATGTACTTCGGAATGCGGTTGTCGATGAAGTCGTGCGCACGCACTTTGGCGGCGTCTTTCTGGTCTTCGTAATACAGGCCGCTCGCGAGCGGATGATGCGTGTCGTGCGCTTCGGCGACCATGTCGGCGATCGTGAGCTGCAGGCCGTTCACGACGTAGCGCAGGTTTTCGTCCTTCGGCGCGAGCCCGAGTTTCGGACCGAGATACATGAGGATGTTGGCGGTCTGCGCGACGACGAGGTCGCCGTCTTTCAGGAACGGCGGCGCAAACGGCGGATGCGGTTCGCTTTTGCTCCTGAGCACGTCGAGCATCGCGCCGGTGCCGTCCCTGTCCGGCGCGCGGGTCACTTCGGTATAGCGGGCGCCGGCTTCTTCGAGTGCCAGCCGCACGAATTCGCCGCGGCCTTGCAGGCCGTCCCAGTAAAAGAGTTCATAAGCCATCGATCGATCCTCGCCTGGATTGAGAGTTCGACTGCGCGAGCCGAAAGTATGCCGCGCCGGCGCGCCGCGTTGTGTGAACAGCGGACAAAAAACCGCGGCGAGGTGCGTGGACGGCGTCAGGCGCGAAACCAGACGAAGCTGCGCGTATCACGCGTATCGCTCGCGGGCGCAAAAACGCAAAAAGCCCCGCACGAAGCGGGGCTGCCGGTCGGACCGGCGAGGCGGGGCGTATCAGCCGAAGAAGCGCTCGACGGCCCATGTAATGCCCAGTCCACCGCCAATCAGCCAGACATACAGGATCAGTCCGGTCGTCAGGGCGCGCGGGCCCGCCTGTTTGACCTGCGAGATGCGGGTTTCGATGCCGAGGGCGGTCATTGCCATCGTCAGCGCGAAGGTGTCGAGCGTGTTCAGCGTGTGCGTCGCGGCTTGCGGCAGCACGTGCATCGAGTTGACGATCACGAGTGCGAGGAAGCCGAGCGCGAACCAGGGTATCGCGAGCTTGCGTGCCGGCGTGCCGTCGGCGGCTACGCCCGATGCTGCCGTACCGCGTGCCGACCGGTTGAGCCACACGCCCAGCGAGAGCAGCACCGGAACCAGCAGCATCACGCGGGTCATCTTGACGATCGTCGCGATATGCGTCGCTTCCGGGCTGACGTTGCTCGCCGCGCCAACCACCTGCGCCACCTCGTGAATCGTGCCGCCAAAGAAGAGGCCGACGCCGCGTGTATCGAGATGCAGCCAGCCCGCATGGTAGAGCACCGGGTAGAGGAACATCGAGAGCGTGCCGAACAGCACCACGCTACCCACGGCCATCGCGCTTTGATGCGGCTTCGACTGCAAGGTCGATTCGAACGCGAGCACTGCGGCCGCACCGCAGATCGCGCTGCCGGCGGCGGTCAGCATGGCGGTGTCGCGATCGAGCTTCATCAGTTTCATGCCGGCCCATGTACCGATCACGAGCGTGCTGACGACGATCAGGACCGATTCCACCAGACCCGGCAGGCCGACCTGGGCGATTTCCTGAAGACTCACGCGCAGCCCGAAGAATGCCACCGCGATGCGCAACAGCTTGCGCGCCGAAAAGTTGACGCCTGCAGCCCAGCTTTCCGGCATGCCGTCGCGCAGCACATTGCCGTAGACCGCACCTGCGACGATGCCGATGATCAACGGACTCATGCCGAGCCCGGCGATGAACGGCAGCGACGAAATGCTGGTGACCGCCGCCGCGAACAGCGCGACAAAGAGAATGCCGTTGAGCTGCCCGCGCGTGGATGGCGCCTTGCGGGCCAGCGCTGAAGCGGAAACGGAGGGGGAGGCCGTGGACATGAGATGTGCCGTCAATGAACGGGTTCGATGCGATGGCCTAATCCTAATTTAGATATATCGATATGAAAAATCGTCATTTGCGACGTAAAATATCGGATTAGCTGATATTTAGTCTCCATGACCCCTGACCAACTGATAACGTTCGCTGTCGTCGCCGAGCACCGAAACATCAGCCGGGCGGCGCTTGCGCTGCATCTGTCGCAGCCGGCGGTGTCCGGCCAGTTGCGGCAATTGCAGGATGAATTCGGCGAGGCGCTTTATCAGCGGGACGGGCGCGGCGTGCGCCTCACCCCGGCGGGCGAGCAGTTGGCAAGCTATGCGGCCCGGCTGCGCGACACCTGGCAGCAGGCGCATGCGTATCGCGATGCGCTACGCGGCATGGAACGCGGCACGCTGCGCATCGGCGCCAGCACGACGCCGGCGAGCTATCTGCTGCCGTATCTGATCGCTGCGTTTCACCGGAGCTATCCCGAAGTCTCGATCCATACGGCCGACGGCAATACGTCCGACATCGTCGGTTCGCTGGCATCGGTCGATATCGCGATGGTCGAAGGGCCGGTCGGCACCGGTCTGCCACCCGATACCGCCGTCCATCCATGGCGTGAAGACGAGATCGTCGCGATCATGCCGCGCACGCATCCGTTCGCGGCAGCGCGCGAGAGCGTGCCGGCGGCTGGGCGTCACGTGACGCTCGCCGAACTCGGCGAGCACACGCTCGTGTTGCGCGAAACGGGCTCGGGCGTGCGGCAGATGGTCGAGCGCGCGTTCGCGCGCGCTGCGGTGCCGATGCGCGTCGCGCTGGAGATCGCGGGCGTGGAGGGCGTCAAGGAGGCCGTGCGGGCAGGGATGGGCATCGGTTTCGTGTCGGCGATGTCGATGCGCCACGACGACAACGTGCTGCGGCTCTTCTCGCTCGCGCCCGAGCCGCTGACCCGCCATTTCTCGATCCTGATTCCGCACGCGAGCGCGCCGTCGCGCGTCGCGGAGCGCTTCCTGGCGCTGTGCCTTTCCGGTGTCGACTGACCGTTCCACGGGCTTCGGAACCGGTTCCAGGGGATTTCCACTATGGCGCCGGGAAGTTGCGAAGCGCAGTATTTCTCCAACGAAGCGCGCAGGCGCTTTTTTCAGAACCCATTATGGAACCGGTTCCATTGTTAATGATCAAGGAACCGCTGGAAACAGAGGTCAATCGACATGCCCGACATCGTGATCGTAGCGAGCGCATTCGGCGCCGACGCCATCCGGCGTGACGGCCATCAAGCGTGGCTGGGTTCGGCGGCAACGGCCGGCGCGTCCGCCTTCGAAGTGCGGCGCGAACTGTTCAACGCCGAAGAAGACACCGCGCCAGACGTCCTGAACGATCTTGGCGAAGCGATCGCCGCACTCGGCATGTGGTCGGTCTGGTCGACACCGGACGCGCTGTACACCGCCGAAGGCGCGCTCGATCTGGACGCGCTGCGTCTCGCGATCGCCGAAGGCGAGGCGCTCGGCGCACGCTTCGTGAAGCTGCAGCTGGGCGGCTTCGCGCACGAAGCGCGCGCCGCCGCGATCGCCGGATGCCTGCGCGGCGCGAACCTCCGTCTTGTCGTCGAAAACGGGCAGATGAAGGCAGGCGGCCAGCTCGCGCAGTTCGTCGGGCTGTTCGCGGCCCTCGAGCGCGAAGGCTATCCGGATGTGCTCGGCATGACGTTCGATATCGGCAACTGGCAATGGCCCGGCGAAGCGCCGCTCGAAGCCGCGCGGCAGCTCGCGCCACATGTCGAATACATTCACTGCAAGGCGGTGACGGGCGAGGGCGCACGACGCTTCGCGGTCGCGCCCGCCCCCGACGATCCCGTCTGCGCGGCCGTCCTGCCGCTTCTGCCGCGCCACGTGCCGCGCGGCATCGAATTTCAATTCGACACCGCCAGCCTTCAGGCCGACGCTTCGCGCTATGTCGCCTGGCTTGCGGCCGCATAGTGTCGTAAAGCATCGCAATTTCACCCAGGGCCGCACCGGCGCTTCACCGCGTGGTTTGGTCAGAACGTGCAGTACAGCAAGGATATTTTTCAATGAAACCGGTACTCGATGTCATCACCTATGGCGAGGCGATGGCGATGTTCGTCGCGGCCGAAACCGGCGCACTCTCCGACGTCTCCTGCTTTACGCGGCGCATCGCCGGCGCCGACCTGAACGTCGCGATCGGCCTGTCGCGCCTGGGTTTCAAGGTGGGCTGGATGAGCCGGGTCGGCGACGATTCGTTCGGCCAGTACGTGCGCGACACGCTGGCGAAGGAAGGCATCGACGCGAGCTGCGTCACGACCGACGCGCGCTATCCGACCGGCTTCCAGCTCAAGTCGAAAAACGACGACGGCAGCGATCCGGCCGTCGAATATTTCCGCCAGGGTTCGGCGGCAAGTCATCTATCGGTTGAAGACTACGTGGCCGACTACGTGCTGCAGGCACGCCATTTGCACCTCACGGGTGTCGCGCCCGCGCTGTCCGATTCGTCGCGCGAACTGGCCTTTCATATGGCAAAGGAAATGCGCGCGGCCGGCAAGACGATTTCGTTCGATCCGAACCTGCGCCCGACGCTATGGCCTTCGCGCGAGACGATGATCGCCACGCTGAACGCGCTTGCCGCGCACGCTGACTGGGTGCTGCCCGGCATCGGCGAAGGCGAGATCCTGACTGGTTACACGAAGCCCGAAGACATCGCGCGCTTCTATCTCGATCAGGGCGCGCGCGGCGTCGTCATCAAGCTCGGCGCGAAGGGCGCGTATCTGCGCACCGCCGACGATGCGGGCGTGATCGCATCCCAACCGGTGGCGAACGTCGTCGACACGGTGGGCGCGGGCGATGGCTTCGCGGTGGGCGTCATCAGCGCGCTGCTGGAAGGGCGCACGATGCCGGAGGCCGTCGCGCGCGGCAATCGCATCGGCGGGCTCGCGATTCAGGTGACCGGCGATTCGGAAGGGTTGCCCACGCGCGTCGAACTCGACGCGCTGGAAAGCGGTCGCCTGCTGGCTGCAACACGGGAATCCGCACGCACGGCGTCGCAGACGCTGCATTAGAACGTGCACGAAGGCGCGACACGCCCATCCATTTCAACGGGGATCAAGGAGACACCCATGACCACCTCATCGCTTGCGATCCGCCGCTGGTGGACGATCATGCCGATCGTTTTCATCACCTACAGTCTCGCGTATCTCGATCGCGCGAACTTCGGCTTCGCGTCCGCTGCCGGCATCAATCAGGATCTCGGCATCAGCAAGGGGCTGTCGTCGCTGATCGGCGCGCTGTTCTTTCTCGGCTACTTCTTCTTCCAGATTCCGGGCGCGATCTACGCCGAACGGCGCAGCGTCAGGAAGCTCGTGTTCTGGAGCCTGATCCTGTGGGGTTGCTGCGCCGCGCTCACCGGCATGGTCAGCAACATTCCGTCGCTGATGGTGATCCGCTTCGCGCTCGGCATCGTCGAAGCCGCCGTGATGCCCGCGATGCTCATCTTCATCAGCAACTGGTTCAGCAAGAGCGAACGCTCGCGCGCCAACACGTTCCTGATTCTCGGCAATCCGGTGACGGTGCTGTGGATGTCGGTGGTGTCGGGCTATCTCGTGCATTCGTTCGGCTGGCGTCACATGTTCATCGCCGAAGGCGTGCCGGCGATCGTCTGGGCGGTGATCTGGTGGTTCATCGTGCAGGACAGGCCGGCACAGGTATCGTGGCTCTCGCCGCAGGAAAAGAAGGATCTTGACGACACGCTGCGCGCCGAGCAGGCCGCGATCAAACCGGTGCGCAACTACAGCGAGGCGTTTCGCACGCCGGCTGTGATCAAGCTGTGCGCGCAGTATTTCTGCTGGAGCATCGGCGTCTATGGTTTCGTGCTGTGGCTGCCGTCGATCCTGAAGAACGGCTCGACGTTCGGCATGGTCGAAACCGGCTGGCTGTCGGCGCTGCCGTATCTGGCCGCGACGATCGCGATGCTCGCGGCCTCGTGGGCTTCGGATAAACTCAACGCGCGCAAGGCGTTCGTGTGGCCGTTCCTGCTGATCGGCGCGATCGCGTTCGCGGCTTCGTATGCGCTCGGCTCGACGCACTTCTGGATGTCGTACGCGCTGCTGGTGATCGCGGGTGCCGCGATGTACGCGCCGTACGGCCCGTTCTTCGCGATCGTGCCGGAACTGCTGCCGAAGAACGTCGCGGGTGGCGCGATGGCGTTGATCAACAGCATGGGCGCGCTCGGTTCGTTCGTCGGTTCGTATGTGGTCGGCTATCTGAACGGCGCGACCGGAAAGCCGGCGGCGTCGTATGCGTTCATGAGCGTGGCGCTCATTGCCGCCGTGATCCTGACGCTCGCCGTCAAGCCGCAATCCACGCGATCTGTACGCAAGCTCGCAACACCGCTACAAGGAAAATGAGTCGATGAAGAAAAAGATTGTCGCGTACAAGCCGTTGCCTGCCGATGTCATGACGTATCTGCGTGAACACGCGGACGTCGTCGAAGCCGACGCCGCGCGGCACGACGCATTCGTCGCCGCGCTGAAAGACGCCGACGGCGCGATCGGCGCGAGCGTCAGGATCACGCCGGCGATGCTCGAAGGCGCAACACGGCTGAAAGCGCTGGCGACGATTTCGGTTGGCTTCGATAACTTCGACGTCGCGGATCTCACGCGCCGCGGCATCCTGCTCGCGAATACGCCCGACGTGCTGACCGAATCGACGGCCGATACGGTGTTCTCACTGATTCTGGCAACGGCCCGGCGCGTGGTCGAACTGGCGGATTACGTGAAGGCCGGCGAGTGGAAGCACAGCATCGGCGCGGAGCATTTCGGTGTCGACGTGCAGGGCAAGACGCTTGGCATCGTCGGGCTCGGCCGCATTGGCGGTGCCGTTGCGCGACGCGCGGCGTCCGGCTTCAACATGCGCGTGCTCTACACGAACCGCAGCGCGAATGAACACGCGGAACAGGCGTACGGCGCCGTGCGCGTCGAACTCGCCGAACTGCTGGCGCAGTCCGATTTCGTCTGCCCGCAGGTGCCGCTCACGCAGGAAACGCATCATCTGATCGGCGCGGCCGAACTCAAGGCGATGAAAAAGAGCGCGATTCTGATCAACGCGTCGCGCGGCCAGACCGTCGACGAAGCCGCGCTCATCGAAGCACTGAAGGCCGGCACGATTCACGGCGCTGGTCTCGACGTGTTCGAACAGGAGCCGCTCGCGGCGGATTCGCCGCTGCTGTCGATGAAGAACGTCGTCGCGCTGCCACACATCGGTTCGGCGACGCACGAGACGCGCCATGCGATGGCCCGCTGCGCGGCGGAAAACCTCGTCGCGGCGCTCGACGGCACCTTGCGCACGAACATCGTCAACCGTGAAGTGCTGGGCGCATGAGCACACCCGTTCGCACGATGGCACCACGACGCGCCACGATCAACGATGTCGCGCGCGAAGCCGGTACCGGCAAGACCAGCATCTCGCGCTATCTGAACGGCGAGATGAACGTGCTGTCGCCGGAACTGCGCGCGCGTATCGAAGCCGCGATCGCGCGCCTCGACTATCAGCCGAACCAGATGGCGCGCGGTCTCAAGCGCGGGCGCAACCGGCTGATCGGCATGCTGGTCGCCGATCTCACCAATCCGTATACCGTCGAGGTGCTGCAGGGCGTCGAAGCCGCGTGCCACGCACTCGGCTATATGCCGTTGATCTGTCACGCGGCGAATGAAGTCGAAATGGAGCGCCGCTTTCTTGCGCTGCTGACCACGTATCGCGTGGAAGGCGTGATCGTCAATGCACTGGGCGTGGGCGAGGAAATACTGCGGCCGCTGGGCGGTGGCGGTATTCCGGCCGTGCTGGTCGACCGCAGCGTCGATGGGCTCGAGGCCGACATGGTCGGTCTCGACAACACGGCGGCCGCGCAACTGGGCACACGCCATCTGCTCGAACGCGGCTTCGACGAAATCTGCTTTATCGTGCAGCCGTTCGACAACATCAGTTCGCGCCGTCAGCGCGAGGCGGCGTTCGGCGACGTGATGCGCGAAGCGAGCGGCGCGCACGGCCTGACGGTCGTACTCGATCTCGGCGATGAAGCCGCTGTTCAGCACGCGCTCGCTGCGCTCGACCATGCCGTCGATGCCGCCGCCGCAGCCGGCCGGCGCATCGCGTGGTTCACGGCGAATGCGCCGGTGGCGCTGCGGGTCGCGCTGCATCTGAAGGCGCGCTACGGCGCGCACTGGCAGGAGCGCGTCGCGCTGCTTTCTTTCGACGATCCGGACTGGGCCGAACTGGCCGGCATCTCGACGATCCGCCAGCCGACCTGTGACATCGGCTACCGCGCCGTCGAGTTCCTGAGCCAGCGTATCGACGGCGCGACCGAGGTCGCGCGGAACTGTCTGCTGGCGGGCGAACTGATCGTGCGCGGGTCAACCGGGCGCTGATCTGCGATCATGCGGTCTGTGGCGCGCAGCGGGTGCGCGCCGGTTATCGCAAGGAAGCTCATGGTCGTAGCACCGCTCACCCTCACATGTCTCGCGCTCGCGACGCTCTTCGTCGCCGCTTTGCCCATCCTGCTGTATCGCCGCTACCGCACGCCGCTTGCGCTCGACCGCCGCGACGCGATCGCGGGCATCGCCGCCTTCGCGTTCTTCGCGATGGTGATCGAGCGCGCACTGAACGCGTTCGTGCTGCAGCAGAACGAAGCCACGGCGGCGCTGTTGTCGAATCCGGTCATGTTCGTGATCTACGGCGCGTTCGCTGCCGGCATCTGCGAGGAAACCGGGCGCTTCATCGCGATGCGTCTGCTGCTCAAGCGTGCGTTAAAGAAGGGTGCGCCGTCGGCGGGTACGAATAGCACCGCGCTGTCGTACGGGATCGGTCACGGCGGCGCCGAAGCGTGGCTCGTCGGCGTGCTGGTGCAGATACAGTGGATCGTGTTCGCCGTCTTCGAAAACCGCGGCGAACTCGCCGCGCATCTGTCGAACCTGCCGCCGGATTCGCTGATGCGCATCCATCTGGTGCTCGCGAGCCTGTCGCCCGCGACGGCTGGCATTTTCGCGGTCGAACGGGTGGCTGCGCTCGTGTTCCAGATCGCGTTGTCGGTGCTGATGTGGCACGGCGTGCGGGCAGGGTGGAAGGCGATCCTGCCGCTCGCGATCGTCGCGCACGCGGCGGTCGACCTGCCCGCCGCGCTGTTTCAGGCACACCTGCTGCCGCTTGTCGCGGTCGACGGCGTCTATGTGGTCGTGGCTATCGGCGTGGCGGCCATGCTGGTCAAGCTGTTCCGTCGCCCGTCGCACCCTGTTCAATCAACTGAAACCTTCGGGCAGTAACGATGGAACTTTATCAATACGACTGCGCAAGTCCCGATTTCGAGCAACTGGCGCGCGTCATCAGCGACCTGTTCCCGGAGCAGACCCAGTTCATCGAGCGTCCCGCCGACGACGGCACGCCAGTGCTGACGGTTCAGTGGGTCGCGATGCGCTTCGGTTCGACCGCGCGGCGCATCACGCTGAGCGTCATGATCGCGCCGGCCGCGCTCGCGCGCTTTCGTGCGACGCCGGCGCGTCTGCGGGACCGCGGCTTCGCGGTATTGCGTGCGTATGTGGAAGCGACGCTCGGCTCGCTCGAGGAAATGTACGCGAACGGCGAGGCCGTGCCGCGTGAGATCACGGTCGATCTGGGCGACGAGTTCGCGTGATCCGGTCGGAGGCGTCGGGCGTGAACGCAGGCGCCGGCGTCTCCGTCGGCTTCAATCGGCGCGGCGGTAAACCTTCGCGAAGCGGATGGACTGAACGACGCCATAGTCGCCCGGCGCATATTGCATGATCCAGTCGCCAGCGGTGCCATGCAGCACGTCGCCGCCTGCCGCCGAACGCGCCATCGAGAACGGCGCATCCATCTGCTTTGCCAGCACGACGGCCGGCCGGTTGCGATATGGGCCGGCATCGCCGTGCGCGCGGGATGCATCGGCGGGCAGGTATTTCGCATCGAAGCGTTCGCGTGAAACGACCCACCGGTCGCCCGTCGAACCGGTGATCAGCGCGTCGCCCCGCGTGTAACGGTTCGGGCCTTCGAGGCTCATCAGCTCACCGTCGCCCGGCGCGAATTCGACGATGACGGTTTCGTCCTTGACGTAGCGTTGCGCGGCCGGATCGGTGCGCAGGTCGATATTCTTCAGTTCGATCATGACTTCAGGTCGCCGTGAGGCCGGTAAGGATACGCGGGTTGCAAGGTCGCAAGGGTAGCGCGAAAGCCGTTCGCGCGCATCCTCGCCGCTTCGATCCGGCCGCTTCGATCGCGCGCCGGAAACAGCAACGCCCGCGGTAAAACGCGGGCGTTGGGCGCTGATGCCGCTATCGGGGCCTGCCTGACGGGCATCGTCAGACACGCAACCTTACGGCTTGACGGTTTCGTCTGCCGGCGCGGCCTTTTTCTTGGCCTTGCTCTTGCCGCCGTGCTTGTGATGTCCTTCCGCACGCGACGGATGATGGAACGTCGTATCAGCCAGCTTCTTCTGATCCGGAGAAAGGCTCGTGTAGAGCGGCTCGAAAGCGTCAACCAGTTTCTTCGTGCCGTCCGCGTGCGCGGTGGCGATCGCCGAATACTGCTTCATGTCGTCGAGCGCGGACTGGTTCGGATTCGCCATGCGCTGCTCATACAGGCCGGCCATCGTTTCGCCGTTGGTGCGCATGACGTCGGCGAACGTCTTCCACTGCGGTTCCTGCTCCGGCGTGATTTTGAGCTGCGTGTGCAGATAGGTGATGCGCTGTTCGACACGCTGTTCGTAATGTGCCGCGCCCGAGGCTGGCGCGGGTGCCGCCGCCGATGCCGGAGCCGCGCCTGCCGATGCCGTGGTTTGTGCAAATGCGCCGCTCATCGCCAGCGTGGAGGCGAGAATAACGAGAGTTTTTTTCATCGAGACTCCTGATGTCCGTTCGTATCGGGCCGAAGCGCCGTATGCCTCATGGGCTTTCCTTGCGCGCTTCAACGTGGGCGCTATTAGTATCACGATATCCGTGTCGTCCGCCCGCTTTGCCACAACTCCTTACAACCGAAACGAACAGGAAATAGCAGGTGGATAAATCCGTCAGCACGGGGATTGCCTGCGCGAACAACGGTCAGGCGCTGAAGGTCAACGCGTTGCGCGGCTTCGGCCTCGCGATACAACCGGGGTGCTGGCATAGAACGCATTAAATCCGTCAATCGGGAATGCCTGTAAAGGCGGGGTTCCATAGCGCGCGTTGACAGCTTGATTTCCCCACGCTTCTCGAAGACTGTCATTTACAGGACCTGGGTAAGGCATGTGAAATCTTATCCAGATGTCGCGCTATAACGGTTTCAGGTTCTGCAAATACCCCAGAAAACTTACATATTGCCTGACACGGATGCGTTGAATACGTTGAGTTCAGAAATATATCAATGTCCCGCTCTTAACGTATAAAACAGGAGTTACTGATCCAGACGAACAGCTCAGGACAAAGGGTTAAGTTAATTGTCCTGCATGGAGGAGACCAGCGGGACCAATTCGCCTGCAATGCACGATTTTCTCAGCCCGGGTGGCGGCTCGCTGACGAACAACGGCAAGCTCTCGACCTCCGGCGACAACTCCGCGGGCATGGCTGCACTGACGAGCGACGACACGCTCGTCAACAATGGCACGATCACGACCACCGGCGCCGGTTCGCACGGCCTGCTCGCGAATGGCGGAGCGGCTGGCGGACCCGGGAATAACGTGGTGACGAACAACGGCACGATCGATGTGTCGGGCGCCAACGCGCACGGCATCACGTCACTGGATTCGTCGCCCGGCGTGGTGACGAACACGGGCTCCATCGCCGCAAGCGGCCCGGGTGGCCTGGGCGCATTCATCGCAGGCCGTGTGACGCTCGACAACGCAGCGGGCGCGAGCATCGTGAGCCAGCAGGACAATGGTATCGACGCAAACGGAGGTGGCACCTTCAATAACGCCGGCACGATTTCAGGCCGCAACGTCGCCCTGTCCCTCGTCGGCGCCGCCGCGACCATCAACAACAGCGGCACGCTCCAGGGGGCGTCGCGCAGGCCATTGTTTCGAACGATGCATCGGATATCGTGATCAACAACACCGGCAACATTTCGGGAGGCAATGGCGAGGCCATTCTCACCAATAGCGGGAACGACACGATCAACTGGAGTGGCGGCATGATCACCGGCTCCATCCGGCTGGCTGCGGGCAACGACGCCGCGACGCTCTCCGGGCTCACCAATACCACGCTCGCCGGCGTGCCGTGGTTCGACGGCGGGCCCGGTACGGACGTCCTGACGTTCAACCGCACACAGGCCAGCGGCCTGAGCCGTTTCCTGAACTGGGAGACCGTCAACGTCACGAACGGCAGCCAGCTCACGCTCGACAGCGCGGGCATGACACTTGGCGGCAGCGGCACGCTGACCGGGGCGCTCAATATCGATTCGACCAGCACCCTGTTCGCAGGTGGCCTGGGGGATCCTTCGATCATGCCCGCGGTCGCCGGCCAGCTTGTGGCCGTCAGCAATGCGGGCACGATCGATCTGACCAGCGGTGGTACGGGCACGAGCGATGCGCTCGTGGTCAACGGCAACTACGTTGGGCTCAACGGCCGGCTGTTGCTGCAAAGCGTTCTCGGTGCGGACAGTTCGCCCAGTGACAGGCTGGTGATCATGCAAGGTACCGGCTCGGGCAATACTTCGATTGGCGTCACGAACGTCGGCGGGACGGGCGGCGTCACGGTGACGGACGGCATCATGGTCGTACAGGCGACGAACGGCGCGACGACGACCGCGAGTGCGTTCACGCTGCCCAGGCCGCTGGTGGCGGGCGCCTACACGTACTACCTGTTCAAGGGCGGCGTGAGCGCCGGAACGGTCGACAACTGGTATCTGCGTTCAAGCATTGCGGCCGCGCCGACCCCGACGTCGACGTCCGCGCCAACGGGCACGCCTGTCGCCGCGGCCGGCACGCCGTCGCTACCGCCCCCACCGCCGGCGGGCGCGGCGCCGACGCCGCTTTACCGGATGGAAGTGCCGGTCTATGCGGAAGTTCCGGTCCTCGCACGTGAATTGAGCATCGCGCAAACAGGCACATTTCACGACCGCCAGGGCGAGCAGTCGTTGCTGGGCGAGATCGGCGCTCTGCCGGCGGCATGGGCGCGCGTGTGGGGCGAACACGCGACCCAGCGTAACGACGGCGCCGTCGATCCGGAGTTCAGCGGCACGTTGGGGGCGTGCAGGTGGGCCACTACGTGTACGCCGATGCGTCCGCAAGCGGCCATCGCAACCACTATGGCTTCTTTCTCGGGTTCGCTCGAGCGCAGGGCGACGTGAGCGGATTCGCGCTCGGGTTTCCCGATCTGGCGGTCGGCCAGCTGTCAATCAACGCTTACAGCCTCGGCGGGTACTGGACGCATGTGGGGCCGGGCGGCTGGTATACCGATGCGGTACTGATGGGCAGTTCGCTGACTTTCGAACCGTCGTCGAAGCAGGATATCGGCGCGACCACGCATGGTGATTCGGTGACCGCGTCGCTGGAAGCGGGCTTGCCGATTGCGCTGTCCGCGAGTCTCAGCATCGAGCCGCAAATGCAACTGATCTGGGAGCACGCATCGATAAACGATCTGGACGACGGCATATCGAGCGTGTCGTTTCACGCCGCGAGTGGTCTCGCGGGTCGACTCGGCGTGCGGCTGCAGGGGCGCTTCGAAGCAGCGGACACGGTGTGGCAACCGTACGCACGCGCCAACCTCTGGCGATACTTCGGGGGAACCGATAGCGCCACGTTCGCCGGGACGACGGTCATTCCAGCCAGCGTGGCCGCGACGACGGTCCAGCTTGGACTCGGCGTTGCCGGGCACGTCAGCGCACGCGGCAGCGTATTCGCCACCGCGGGTATACAGGCAATGTGAGCGGTGCGCACCGAAGCATCGTCGAAGGCGACGTCGGGGGGGCGCTGGAGCTGGTGATCCCTGACGCCCTGCTCAACGAGAGTGGACGAGGGGGAGCCCGTTGCTGGAGATTCGCACGACGGGTTCGATGACCGGGCCGTGAAGACGGTCCCAATTGCGTTCCACCGCGGGGGGCGAGTGAAATCGACAGCGGAAAGCGCATGCCGGTACAGCTTTCGCCCGACAGCAGGCGATAATCCGTGCATACCGTGGTGCCTGCCCGGCACCGACGCACTCCTTCAACGTGACAGACCGCCATCGATGAGACCACCGCGCCTCGACCAGCTCGACGACCTTGACCGAAACCTCGTCGCCCTTTTGCAGGAGAACGCCCGCGAAAGCGTGGCGAATCTCGCGCGCCAGCTCGGCGTCGCGCGCACGACCGTGATCGCGCGGATCGCGCGGCTCGAAAAGAGCAACGTGATCGCGGGCTATAGCGTGCGGCTCGGCCAGGATGTGCTCGACGCGAGCATCTATGCGTACGTCGGCATCATCATCGCGCCGAAGCACGGGCAGGATGTGCAGAAGCGGCTCGGACGCATGCCCGAAGTGCAGCTGCTGTGCGCGGTGAGCGGCGAGTTCGATTACGTCGCGTGGCTGCGCGCCGGTTCGCCGGACCGGCTCAACGATCTGCTCGACCAGATCGGCGGCCTCGAAGGCGTCGAGCGCACGACGACGTCGATCATCCTCGCGCGCAAGATCGACCGGGGCATGGAGGGCGGTTAGCCCTTTGAGGGCATGGTCGCGTGCATGACCTTTACGCCGTCTTAACGCGTTTTCGTCGAACTGGATTATTTTTTCGTCATTTAGACGAAAGCGGCGGTCATAACGCAGCATTTTGCGTCTGTCATTCGTACGTACGTCTCCATAAACTGTGTAACAAGGGTTCGGCGCAAGCACGGCTCACACACAGAACAAGGAGAAGCGCATGAAAGTTGCCATCGTTGGCGCAGGCCTCATCGGTCACACCATCGCCCATATGCTGCGCGAAACCGGCGACTACGAAGTCGCCGCGTTCGACCGCGATCAGCAAGCGCTCGACAAGCTCGCCGCGCAGGGCATCCCGACCCATCGCGTCGATTCCGGCGACGCCGCCGCACTGCGCGCGGCCGTGCAGGGCTTCGATGCGCTCGTCAATGCGCTGCCGTACTATCTCGCCGTGAACGTCGCGGCCGCGGCGAAGGGCGCGGGCGTCCACTATTTCGACCTGACCGAAGACGTGCGCGCAACGCACGCGATCCGCGCGATCGCCGACGATGCCGACCACGCGTTCATGCCGCAATGCGGCCTCGCGCCGGGCTTTATCGGCATCGCCGCGCACGAGCTGGCAAACCGCTTCACGGAAATCCGCGACGTCAAGATGCGCGTCGGCGCGTTGCCCGAATTTCCGACCAACGCGCTGAAGTACAACCTGACGTGGAGTGTCGACGGCCTGATCAACGAGTATTGCCAGCCGTGCGAAGCGATCCGCGACAGTCGCACGCAATGGGTTCAGCCGCTCGAAGGACTCGAGCATTTCTCGCTCGACGGCACCGAATACGAAGCGTTCAACACGTCCGGCGGCCTCGGCACGCTGTGCGAAACGCTGGCGGGCCGTGTCGAAACGCTCGACTACAAGTCGGTGCGTTATCCGGGGCATCGCGACCTGATGCAGTTCCTGCTCGAAGACCTGCGTCTTGCGACCGACCGCGACACGCTGAAGTCGATCATGCGCCGTTCGGTGCCGGCGACAGCGCAGGACGTCGTGCTGATCTTCATCACCGTGACGGGCACGCGCGACGGCCAGCTGGTGCAGGAAGTCTTCACGCGCAAGATCTTCGCGAAGACGGTGTGCGGCGTGCCGATGAGCGCGATCCAGATCACGACGGCCGGTGCGATGTGCGCGGTGCTCGACCTGTTCCGCGAAAAGAAGCTGCCGCAAAAGGGCTTTGTGCGTCAGGAACAGGTGTCGCTGCGGGCGTTTCTCGGCAACCGCTTCGGGCAACTCTACGAAGGCCAGGCGTTGCACGAATCGACGGCGACCGTCTAGACAGACGGCTCAGGCGATGTTGTGTGCCGGCCGCTGACGCAGCTCAGGCCGGCACGGGCGGCAGGACGACATCCGGTTCATCTGGCGAAGGCGCGCCGGCGATGCGCGCGAGCAGCGCGTCGTAGTCGGCGGGCTGCGGCGCCGTGTTGTCGAACATCAGCAGTTCCCGGGCCAGTTCGGCATTCGGGACGAACCGGCGTTGCCGGTATTCGTCCCAGTGCGCGAGCTTGTACGCATCGTCTGGATTGTTCCGCGTGAGGATGCGCTGGTGCGCCGTCTCTTCCGATGTATAAACCCATACGACATGAATCTCGACGTCGTCCGTCACGCCGAGCCATGCGCGGTCGAACAGAAGCCGGGCGCGAATCTCGCGTGACAGCGGCCCGATCACGAGCGCGCTGATGCCCTGTTCCAGATTTTCGCGCGCGGTGTCGATGAGCCCCCGGTACTCGGGGTCTCGCAGATGCTGCAGAAAGAGCGGACTGTCGCGATCGTTCGGGTCTCCGGTCAGCGCGCCGATCGCCGCGGCGCTATACGCACCGTAAAGCGTGTCCTTGTCGAGCAGGCAGAAGGCCGTGCCCGTGGCGTGCGTCAGCGGCCGGATCAGGCGTTTCGCGAGGGTCGTCTTGCCTGTGCCCGCATGGCCGCAGAAAAATACCAGATGCGTCACAAACGCGTGTCCGTGCTGGACGCGTCGGCACTGTCACTGCCGCTGCCGCGGGCGAACGTGCCGTTCGCCTCCAGCCACATCACGTTGATGATCCCAAACCCCAACGCAACGCCGATGCCGAGAATCCAGGTGAAATACCACATCGCAATCTCCTGCCGGTGTAGGGCTGCCTGACGCGCGACGCGTCCGGAGGGCATGAAGCGATCATGACCAGAAAGCGGGGGCCGCGCAAGAGGGCCGAACGCCGGTGTTCCCGCGACGAGGTTGCCGGGCCAGGTGTTGCCAGAAGCGCATGCCCCGCAGGTATCATGGATGTCGATCGAACGGCGCAGGACAGGCGCCGCACCCATGGCTGCTTGCAATTATCTGACCGCGAAACGAAAACAAGGGGAGACCGACATGCCGTTGCGTTTGCCGGTTGCATGGAAATTCGCCGTGAGCGCCACGCTTGTGGCATGCCTCGCCGCGCTGGCAGGCTGCGCCTCGGAGCCCGCCGGGCCCGTTCCCTACAAGGACGTGCCCGCCGCGCGCATCGTCAAGCCAGGCTACACGCAGCCCGAAACCGGCAAGATCGCGGTCGACGTCCGCCGCGAGCGCTCGGGCGACGTCGTGATCCGCTTTCGCGACGCGCTCGTTTATGTCGACGGCGAGCAGGTCACCGACCTGATGAACGGCGAGCGCGTGATCTTCTATCTCAGCCCGGGCATGCACCGGATTGCCGTGTCGACGCAATTCGATCCTGTCATCGAGATGCAGTTCATGGTCACCGACCGCTACACGAACCACGCGAGTGTCACGTTCAACCCGGAACATCGCATCCAGTTACGGCGTGTGCCGAAGTGATGAGGCCAGCCACCTGTCGGCGCGATGCAGTTTCGACGCACGTTCTGCACAAAGAGTCCGTAACATGATGGCCGCTTCTTTCACTGTATCCGGACACGCCGCGCGCATTTGCGACCGCGGCCTGCCCGCCGCTGTTATCAAGGTAATGAGACGATGCTGATCAACTGCGCTGCATACCAGGAAGGCCGGAAACTGGCCGACATCGAGATCGACGACATCAGCACTTATGTGGCCAAGCCCGAATGCTTCGTCTGGGTCGCGTTGAAGGATCCGGGCCCCGGCGAACTCGACGTGATGAAGCACGAGTTCGGCCTGCACGAACTGGCGGTCGAAGACGTCCGCAACGGCCATCAGCGCCCGAAAATCGAGGAATACGGCGATTCGCTGTTCGCGGTGATGCACACCATCGAAATGGACGACGAGGGTGAGCTGCTGATCGGCGAAATGGACGTATTCGTCGGTCCGAACTATGTGCTCTCGGTGCGTAACCGGACGCAGCACGGTTTCCAGGAAGTGCGCGCGCGCTGCGAACGCGAGCCGAAGCTGCTCAAGGAAGGCTCGGCGTTCGTGCTGTACGCGCTTGCCGACAACATCGTCGATCGCTACTTTCCGGTTCTCGAAAAACTCGGCGCCGAAATCGAGGAGATCGAGGACCGCATCTTCGGCAAGCACAGCCTCGCCGCGTCGCGCGCGATCATCGAGGATCTGTACGCGTTAAAGCGCCGCCTCGTGCTGCTCGAGCATCACATCGCGCCGCTTCTCGAAGGCATCGGCCAGTTGACGGGCGGGCGTATCCCGGCGATCTGCCAGGGCATGCAGGCGTACTTCCGCGATGTGTACGACCATCTCGACCGGATCGTGCGCACGATCGAAGGCCGTCGCGAGATGATCGTCACCGCCGTGCAGGTCAATCTCGGCATGATCTCGCTCGCCGAGAACGAGGTCACCAAGCGCCTCGGTTCGTTCGCCGCGCTGTTCGCGGTGCCGACGATGATCGCCGGGATCTACGGGATGAATTTCCAGGAGATTCCCGAACTGCACTGGCAATACGGCTATCCAGCGTGCGTGGCCGTGATGGCATTGCTCGACGGGTTCCTGTACTGGCGTTTCAAGAAGGCCAACTGGCTGTGAATGCAGGCGGTCGCGCTGCACCGGTCGCGTGGCCGGCAACCGCACCGCCGCGCGGCGTCAGCGTCGGGTCAGGGCGAGCCTGACGCCGAGCCCGATGAAGCCGGCGCCGATCACGCGGTCGATCCAGCGGCGCACAACGGGTTGCGAGCGCACCGCACGCGCGGCCCGCGCGGCAAGCCATGCAACGACGCAGTCGTTGATGAGCCCAAGCGTGACGAATACCGCGCCCAGCACGAGAAAGGCGGCGGTCTTGTGCGCGCTGCCGGTGGCGACGAACTGCGGGAAAAACGCGATATAGAAGAGCAGCACTTTCGGGTTCGACGCATTTGTCACGAAGCCGCGAAAGAGCAGTGTGCGGGGCGAGCGTTGCAACGCGACCCGCGCCTCGACGCTGCCGGCGGAACCGGTGGAACCGGCGCCTGGCCACAGCATGCGCAGACCGAGCCACATCAGGTAACCCGCGCCGATCCACTTGATTGCATTGAACGCGCCGGGTGAGGCCGCGATGAGCGCGGTCAGGCCCACCGCGCACGCGACCGTATGCGCGCAGCCACCGAGCGAGACGCCCAGCGCCGAGAGAAGGCCGGCGCGCCGGCCCTGCGCGATGCTCTGGCCGGCCACATACGCGATGTCCGGACCGGGCGTCAGGTTGAGCGCGGTGACGGCAACAAGGAACAGCGGAAACTGGATGATCCCGAACATGATGCAGCCCGTCCCGGTCGGCAAGGAAGTAGCCCCGATCATAGCGAAGTCGCCCCTGGCCTGCAGGGCACGCCCGGGTCTGACGGAAGCACCGCGTTCTTCCCGCTTGCAGCGCGCGCAATAAAAGGCCAGCATAAGCGGCCCGTCGGCGTGCAACCGTGCACCGGATGGGATGACTTCAACGCCGGACCGAGCGAAAGACCTTGTCAGAACGTAGTCTTGTGGCACACCACACCGGCCGCACGGGTTGCATACGGCACACGCGCCGCGTGAAGAGGTGTGCGCTGCAGCACTGCCTGCCGTTGACATATCCGGCAGGCTACGTCGAGAATAGGCCCCGCAAACGTTTGCGCCCAATCAAAAATACGGCTCGCACGGAGCCAACAACTGGAGATCCGCATGAACCACCGCATTCGTCGCCGCGTCCTGGCGGCTACCGTCGTGCTCACCGCTGCCGCCGTTCTGCCGATGTCGAGCGCTTATGCGCAGGCTGCCCACAAGCCGAAGGTCGCGCTTGTCATGAAGTCCCTCGCCAACGAGTTCTTCCTCACCATGGAAACCGGCGCGAAGGATTACCAGAAACACAATCCGAACAACTTCGACCTGATCACGAACGGCATCAAGGACGAGACCGATACCGCGAACCAGATCCGTATCGTCGAGCAGATGATCGTATCGAAGGTGGACGCGATCGTGCTCGCGCCGGCTGATTCGAAGGCGCTCGTGCCAGTCGTGAAGAAGGCTGTCGACGCCGGCATCATTGTCGTGAACATCGACAACCGGCTCGATCAGGACGTGCTGAAGTCGAAGAACCTCAACGTGCCGTTCGTCGGCCCGGATAACCGCAAGGGCGCGCAGAAGGTCGGCGACTATCTCGCGAAGAAGCTGAAGGCCGGCGACGAAGTCGGGATCATCGAGGGCGTGTCGACGACCACCAACGCGCAGCAACGCACGGCGGGCTTCAAGGACGCGATGCAGACGGTCGGCGCGAAGGTCGTGTCCGTACAGTCGGGCGACTGGGAAATCGACAAGGGCAACGCGGTCGCCTCGGCGATGCTGAGCGAGCATCCCAACATCAAGGCGCTGCTGGCCGGCAACGACAACATGGCGATCGGCGCCGTGTCGGCGGTGCGTGCGGCGGGCAAGCAGGGCAAGGTCTACGTGGTCGGCTATGACGACATCAACGCGATCAAGCCGATGCTGAAGGACGGCCGCGTGCTTGCCACCGCCGACCAGTACGCGGCAAAGCAGGCCGTGTTCGGTATCGATACCGCGCTGAAGGCGCTCAGCGAGCACAAGAAGCAGTCGGAGCTGTCCGGCGTGGTTGAAACGCCAGTCGACCTCGTCACGAAGTAAAACGCTGCAAGGCGGCGACGGCGGCTGTCCACGATGGGCCGTGAGCAGACGCGCGCTTCCGCGCACGCCGGTTCGTCGCTTTTCAACGGACGCTCAAGAAAGGCGCGCCGCCGCCGTTATTGCACAGATAGACGTCATGGCGACAGCCTGCGGCCCCGCGCGTCCCCTTACATGCCGGAATCGGCGCCGTATGGTTAGATCGCGCGAGTGGGTCCGCGCCTGAAGCAGGGCTGAATCCGGCCAGCCCGTATGGCCGCAAGCCCGGCGACCATGACACAGGCAGTCGACCACTGGCTTTCGTTTCGCCGCGGGTATTGCGCGAAAGCCGGCGTGGACGCTGCAAGAACAGGATTGCGATGGATCTGACTGCTCACGAAGCACAGCCGGCCATTTTATCCGTCACCGGTATCGGCAAGACGTATGTCGAACCGGTGCTCGCCAACGTCGACCTCGACCTGCATGCAGGCGAGGTGCTGGCGCTCACCGGCGAGAACGGTGCAGGCAAGAGCACGCTGTCGAAAATCATCGGCGGACTGGTCGATCCGACGACCGGCACGATGCGCCTCGGCGGCAGCGCGTATGCGCCCGCCAGCCGGAGCGCGGCGGAAGCGCTTGGCGTACGGATGGTGATGCAGGAGCTGAACCTGCTGCCGACACTCTCGGTGGCGGAAAACCTGTTCCTGAACCATCTGCCGCAAAGCGGGCTGCTGCGCCTCGGCTGGATCGACCGCCGCAAACTGCGCGAAAACGCGCGCGGGGCGATGGCGCAGGTCGGGCTCGATGCGATCGACCCGGACACGCTCGTCGGCGAACTCGGCATCGGGCATCAGCAGATGGTCGAGATCGCGCGCAACCTGATCGGCGACTGCCGCGTGCTGATTCTCGACGAACCGACCGCGATGCTGACTTCACGCGAAGTCGACCTGCTGTTCGAGCAGATCGCACGGCTGAAGGCGCGTGGCGTGGCACTCGTCTACATCTCGCACCGGCTCGAGGAACTGGCTCGTGTTGCTGAGCGGGTCGCGATCCTGCGCGACGGCAAACTGGTGCATGTGGACCGGATGGCGAACCTGACGAGCGACCAGATCGTCACGCTGATGGTGGGCCGCGAGATCGGCGAGCGCATCGACCTCGGCGTGCGCAATATCGGCGCGCCGCTCCTTAAGGTGGAGGGCATCGGCCGCGGCGACGTCGTGCGCGACGTGTCGTTCGAGGTTCGCGCCGGCGAGATTTTCGGCGTGAGCGGGTTGATCGGCGCGGGCCGCACGGAACTGATGCGGCTGATTTACGGCGCCGACGTGAAGGATCGCGGCACGGTATCGCTCGCGCCAACGCCCGGCGCCGCGCCCGTGCCGCTGCGGATCGCGACGCCCGCCGACGCGGTGCGCGCAGGTATCGCGCTCATCACCGAGGACCGCAAGGGTGAAGGCCTGCTGCTGCCGCTGCCGATTGCCGCGAACGTGTCGCTTGGCAACGTCGGCAGCGTCGCGCGTCATGGCGTGGTCGACGCGAAACGCGAAAACGCGCTGGCGATGAAGCAGATCCAGGCGATGCGGATTCGCAGCGCCGGACCCGCGCAACCGGTTGGCGAGCTGTCGGGCGGCAACCAGCAGAAGGTGGTGATCGGCCGCTGGCTCGCGCGCGACTGCAAGGTGCTGCTGTTCGACGAACCGACGCGCGGTATCGATGTCGGCGCGAAGTTCGATATCTACGGCCTGATGGGCGCCCTCGCGCGCGAGGGCCGGGCGCTCGTCGTGGTGTCGAGCGACCTGCGCGAGCTGATGCTCATCTGCGACCGGATCGGCGTGATGTCGGCGGGCCGGATGACAGGCATTTTCAGCCGGGACGACTGGTCGCAGGACGCGCTGCTCGCAGCGGCGTTCGCCGGTTACCGGAGTCGCGAGGCGCTGCTCCACGCGCCCGAAACGAATGAAGCAGGGAGTGTGTGATGACAAACCTGACGAACCCGCCGCACGCCGCGCCGCCGGACGATCCATCGGCGCCGGTTCCGGCCGGCAGGCCAGCCGGGACGCGCCTTGGCGTTTCGAATTACCTGGGGCTGGCCGGCGCGCTGCTGGCGATGATCGCGCTGTTCTCGGTGCTGAGCGCGCATTTCCTGACGTACGAGACGTTCATCACGATCGCCAACCAGATTCCCGATCTCGTCGTGATGTCGGTCGGCATGACGTTCGTGCTGATCATCGCGGGCATCGACCTGTCGGTGGGCTCGGTGCTCGCGCTGGGCGCCTCGGTGGTGAGCGTCGCCGCATTGAAATGGGGCTGGGCAGCGTTTCCCGCCGCGCTGATCGGCCTCGCGGCCGCCGCGCTGACGGGCACGGTGACGGGCGCGGTCACGGTCGGCTGGCGGATTCCGTCGTTTATCGTCTCGCTGGGCGTGCTGGAAGCCGCGCGCGGCCTCGCGTACCAGATGACGAATTCGCGCACGGCCTACATCGGCGACGCCTTCGACTTTCTGTCGAATCCGATCGCCGTCGGCATCTCGCCGGCCTTCCTGATCGCGGTGGCGGTGATGATCGTCGCGCAGTTCGTGCTCACGCGCACCGTGTTCGGACGCTATCTGGTCGGCATCGGCACGAACGAGGAAGCGGTGCGGCTCGCGGGCGTCAATCCGCGACCCTACAAGATCATCGTGTTCGCGTTGATGGGCGCGCTGTCGGGGCTGGCGGCGCTGTTCCAGATTTCACGGCTCGAAGCGGCGGATCCGAACGCGGGCGTCGGGCTCGAACTGCAGGTGATCGCCGCCGTGGTGATCGGCGGGACGAGCCTGATGGGCGGGCGCGGTTCCGTGATCAGCACGTTTTTCGGTGTGTTGATCATCTCGGTGCTGGCGGCCGGGCTGGCGCAGATCGGCGCGAACGAGCCGACCAAGCGCATCATCACCGGGTCGGTGATCGTGGTCGCGGTCGTGCTCGATACGTATCGCAGCCGTCGCAAACGCAAGGCGTGACGCGAAGGCGCAGACGGGGCGAGTTGCAGGTGGGGTGGTAAAGGCAGTAGCAGTAGCAGTCGAAGCAAAATGAAACTGGGGCCAGTCATCGATTGAGAAAGCCGGCGCGCATGCGCGAACGCATTGCGTGACAGACCGGTCAGCAACAAGAACGAGCAGGAGAGGAACGGGTTATGGCGACGATCAAGGATGTGGCGGCCGTGGCCGGCGTGTCGTTTACGACGGTGTCGCATGTGGTCAACAATTCGCGGCCGGTGTCGGCCGACGTGCGCGCGAAGGTAGAGCGTGCGATCAGCCAGCTGCACTATGTGCCGTCGGCGGTTGCACGCTCGCTGAAGGCGCGCGCGACCGCGACAATCGGTCTCGTGGTGCCGAACAGCACGAATCCGTATTTCGCGGAGCTTGCGCGCGGCGTCGAGGACGGTTGCGCGCGCAACGGCTACTGCGTGTTCTTCTGCAATTCCGACGACGATCCCGCGAAGCAGCGCAACTACCTGCGCGTGCTGCAGGAAAAGCGGATCGACGGGTTGATCATCGCCTCTGCCGGCGACGACTCCGTGCTCGCGCAGAGTCTTGCCGACGCGCGTGAGCCGCTCGTGGTCGTCGATCGCAACATCGAAGGGCTCAACGCCGATCTGGTTCAGATCGACCATGAAAAGGGCGCCTATCTGGCGACGCGGCATCTGCTCGAACTGGGCCATGCACGGGTCGGCTGCATTACAGGCCCCGTCGCGACCGCGGTGAGCGCGATGCGCGTGCACGGCTTCATCCGCGCGATGACGGAGCGCGGCATCGAGATTCCATCGGGCGCGATCGTCGAAAGCGATTTTTCGGGGATGGGCGGGCATCGCGCAGCGAGCCAGCTGTTCAACACGGTGGCCCCAAGCGCGATTTTCGCGGGCAACGACATGATGGGTATCGGCGCGCTGCGCGCCGCGGCCGAGCGCGGTATCAGCGTGCCGCGCGACTGCTCGATCATCGGTTTCGACGATATCGAACTGGGACGCTTCACGTATCCGGCGCTTTCGACGGTCGGACAATCGGTGCGCGCGCTTGGCGACATGGCCGCGCAGACGCTGCTCGAACGCATCACGGGCGCCACCGACGCGCCGACCCGCCGGCGCGTCGTCGCGCCGCGGCTGATCATCCGCGAGTCGACTTCGGCGTTCATGAGCGCATCGCGCCGTCACGCCGCGGCCGGCAGCCACACGGGCAACCTTTGAGCACACAGGTTACCGCGCGGCGCCGCGATTCTGAACGACTGAAGGAGAGGGAAGTGGCAATAGCAGCAACGCGCGGCCGGGTTGCCGTGATGGGCAGCCTGAACATGGATCTCGTCGCGCGGGCGCCGCGTCTGCCGCGGCCGGGCGAGACACTCGCCGGACACGCCTTCGCGCAGGTCGCGGGCGGCAAGGGCGGCAATCAGGCCGTCGCCGCGGCGCGGCTCGGCGCGCAGGTCGCGATGATCGGCTGTGTCGGCGCCGACGCGAACGGCGCGCAGCTGCGCGCCGGCCTCGAAACCGAGGGCATCGACTGCGCGGCGCTCGAAACCAGCGACTCCACGTCCACCGGCGTCGCGCTCATCATCGTCGACGACGGCAGCCAGAACGCGATCGTGATCGTGGCCGGCAGCAACGGCGAAGTCACACCGGCAAGCATCACGCGCCACGAAGCGGCGCTGGCCGCCGCGGATGTCGTCGTATGCCAGCTGGAAACGCCACCTGAGACCGTCAAGGCAGCCCTTGCGACGGCGCGGCGCATGGGCAAGACCGTCATCCTGAATCCGGCGCCGGCTGTCGGACCATTGCCGTCCGACTGGTTTCAGCTCATCGATTACCTGATTCCGAATGAACTCGAAGCGACGACACTGACTGGCCTGCCGGCCAGCACGCCCGACGAGGCTGCCGTGGCCGCGGCGGCGCTGCGCCAGGCGGGCGCGCGCAACGTGCTCGTTACACTGGGTGCGCAGGGCGTCCACGTGGCGCTGGAAAACGGTGAATCCGCGCACTACGCCGCGCCGAAAGTGAACGCTGTCGATACGACAGCAGCAGGCGACACGTTCATCGGCGGCTTCGCGGCGCAACTCGCAGCCGGTGCGCCGGTCGACGCGGCGATCCGGTTCGCGCAGCGGGCCGCGGCGCTCTCGGTCACGCGTGAAGGCGCACAGCCTTCGATTCCATATCAGGCGGAAATGACGGGTTAACCAGTCTGACAGGCGGGAACCCGGATGACAGCTATTTGTAATTTATACCTCGATGCATCGCAGCATTAGTCAGACAATATAAAAACTTCAAGTCCTGTTCAGGGGTGCCGTAAACACGTCCAGAGCGACGGATCTACGCCGGAGCAAACGTGTGCGCGGCGAATCCAGGTGTCGCGCATGCCAGTTCTCATTCGATGGCATACGGGAAGAAGCATGTTGAACAAGGGCATCACCATCAAGGCGCGCATCGGTTTGACGATGGCGTTTCTCGCCGCGCTGTCGATCGCTATTGGCATACTCGGTCTTTCCGGCATGAGCGAGGCGAACGACGCCTATCGCAGCACGTTCACCGACCAGATGCCGAGCGCGAAGAATATCGGCACCGCTGAACTGTATGTCGCGCGCGAGCGTCTCGCGCTCGACCGCTCCGCCTTCCAGATCGGCACGCCGGACGCGCTCAAGACCCTCGAGCGCGCGCGTCTGATGCGCTCGATATCGGAAGACGCGTGGAAGAAATACATGGACCTGCCGCGTGGACCCGAGGAAGACCGCCTCGCCCAGGATGTCGTCGTCAAGCGCGCAGCCGAATATCAGGTCGCAGATGCGTTCGCCGCGGCGGTCACAGCCGGCGACCAGGCAAAGCTTCTCGATCTGGCCAAACAGCTGCAGGCAGCGCACGTCGAACTGTCGGCGGCGGACGAGACGCTCGGCAAGTTCCAGTTCAACCAGGCGAAGGACGGCTACGACGCCGCGCAGTCGAGCTTCGCGACGTTTCGCATCGTGACCGCGGTGGCGATTGTCGCCGGCTTGCTGGCAGCGTTCTTTTCGTACATTACGCTGCGCGGCGCCATTGCCCGCCCGCTTGGCGAAGCCATCGGACATTTCGACGCAATCGCCGCAGGCGACCTGCGGCGCCCGATTGTGGTGCGTTCACGCGATGAGATGGGCCAGCTGCTCGAAGGCGTCGGCCGGATGCAGCGCAGCCTGATCGAGACCGTGCGCTCGGTGCGCGCCGGCAGCGAATCGATCGCCACGGCGACGCGCCAGATCGCCGCCGGCAACATCGACCTGTCCTCGCGCACGGAAGAGCAGGCTTCGGCGCTGCAGGAAACGGCGGCGAGCATGGAAGAGCTCACGGGCACCGTCAAGCAGAACGCCGACAATGCCCGCCAGGCAAGCGCGCTGGCCGCCAATGCGTCGGAGATCGCGAACCGGGGTAATGCGGTGGTCGGGCAGGTCGTCGGCACGATGGGCGACATCAACCAGAGCTCGACGAAGATCGCCGACATCATCTCGATCATCGAAGGGATCGCGTTCCAGACCAACATCCTGGCGCTGAACGCGGCCGTCGAAGCGGCCCGCGCGGGCGAGGAAGGGCGCGGGTTCGCGGTCGTGGCAGGCGAGGTGCGCAGCCTTGCACAACGTTCGTCGGCGGCAGCCAGGGAAATCAAGGAGCTGATCGACACGTCGGTGGAACGCGTGCAGTCGGGCTCGGCGCTCGTGGACGAGGCGGGCCGCACGATGACCGAGATCATCGGTGCGGTGCAGCGTGTGACCGATATCATGGGCGAAATCGCCGCGGCCTCGGAAGAGCAGAGCAGCGGCATTGACCAGGTCGCGCGAGCCGTGACGCAGATGGACGAAGCGACCCAGCAGAACGCGGCGCTCGTCGAGGAAGCAGCGGCCGCGGCGCAGTCGCTGGAAGATCAGGCGGGCAGGCTGCGCACGGCCGTCTCCGTATTTCATCTGGAAGATGGCCCGGCAGGATCGGGCGTCGTGGCCGCGGCACGCAAGCCGGTGCATCGGGCGACGGCGGTGCCGGCCAGCAAAGTGGCCCGGGCGACGCCGGCGACGCCGGCGAGACCCGCCAGCGCCGCACCGGCGCTGGCCGCGGCACCGCGTGCCGCGGCCATGGCCGTAGCAGTAGCGGGCAGCGACAAGGACTGGGAAACCTTCTGAAGAACACGGCGCTGCCGCAGCGTGGCGGCGGCGCATGCAGGTCCCCTCGAAAGACCGTGGTTGCTGGTTTGTGCCGGCCATCACGGTCTTTTTTTCGCCATTCAGAATAATGAGGTGACCCAGGATCGACGCGCTTCCGGTACATTGTCGGGCGCGAAGGTTGCTCTCGCGGCATGAATGGGTGGGCCCGTCCAGGGCATCATGCCACTGCAACGCAGTGAACACGTCGTCAATCACAATCAAGCGCGATAGCGTGCCTGGAAGGGACCTACATGACGCAATACGACCTCGCCACACGCCTCGTGAAAGCGCGCCAGCAGCATCGCCCGGTCGAAGGGCTGTCACTGGACAGCCTGCCACCCGATGCGGCCAGCGCCTACGCGATCCAGCAGGCCGTCATCGCTGGACTGGGCACCACCACGGGCGGCTGGAAAATCGGCGCGAAGAGCCCCGGCGCGGCCGCCTCGGGCGCCCCGATTCCAGCGCCCTGCGTCATCGCCTCGCCCGCGAGCGTCGCCCACAGCGGGTTCTTTCGCGTGTTGCTGGAACTGGAGATCGCCTTTCGCTTCGCCGAACCGATCGAGCCACGCAACGTCGCCTATGCGCGCGACGAGGTGCTCGCGCGTGTCGGTACCGTGCTGCCCGCCATCGAGATCGTCGACAGCCGCTTTGCGGACTGGCCCGAGGTCGCACCGCTCGCGCAACTGGCCGATGCGCAGAACAACGGCGCGCTCATTACCGGTCAGTCCGTGCCTTACGCGGGCGTTGCGCGCACGTTCGACTTCGTTTCGCCCGAACTGGATCTGACCTTCAACGGTGCGTCGCTCGTACCCGGGTCGACCGGTAATCCGGCCGGCGATCCGCGCGAACTGCTCGTCTGGTTCGTTAACCATTGCGCTGCCATGGGTATCGCAATCGAGCCTGAGTGGACCATCACCACCGGCACGTACGTCGGCGCCCACCGCATCGAACAGCCGGGCACCGTGCATGGGCGCATTTACGGCCTCGGTGAAGTGGATATCGTCCTGACATAAGGGCCCTCAAGGGGGCCTTATAGGTGCCTTGAACGTGCCTTGAATCCGGGGTGCCAGGATCCGCCCCGTCTCGCGACGCGCTGCAATGCGCGCTCGCGCACCTTCTCTCTGTTACACACTCCGTCATGCGAAAAAGTAACAGGCACTGCATCCAGTTGCAGCGCGTGCCTGTAGCTGCCGTAAACCTGTTTATGTGCACCATTCACCCCGATCGCGCGTTGAGGGAAAGAAGCAGTGCCGGAGGCACGGATCGGTGAAGCGCGGACACGATGCGTCGCGGGTGAATGTGGTTGCGCGCACATGAGTCGCATGCGTAATGTGCGTGTGCAGACATTAGCGTCATCGCGTGCTTGCGATTGTGCGGCCGAAGAACGTTTATGCTGTATCGACAGCACGAATGTCAGCGATAGCGCCGTATTCGAATGCTGCGTTGGGGGTCGCAGGACCGTTGTGTGTGACGGAAGATTGTAGGTGACCCGAAATGGCTTTTCCAGGGGACGAATGTAACGACGCCGTTGCGGGCCGATTTTCGCAACGTAGTTCGTGAAAAAAAATTTAAAAGGGTTTAGGATGAATTCGAGCGATGTTGTTTCCGATTAGCGCGCCGCGCACGACATCGGTCTAGACTTCGGCGAGGAGGTAGCATGGATATCTACGGCAGTTTCGCGACCCGCTTCGAGAAAACCCGGGAGGATGAACTCTCGCTCGAGGAGTATCTCGCGCTCTGCAAAGACAATCCCGCCGCGTACGCCACTGCGGGCGAACGCATGTTGACAGCTATCGGGGAACCCGAACAGATCGACACCCGTAACGATCCGCGTACGTCGCGTATCTTCGCGAACAAGGTGATCAAGGTATACCCCGCGTTCCGTGAGTTCTACGGAATGGAAGAAGTGATCGAGCAGGTGGTCGCGTATTTCCGGCACTCGGCTCAGGGGCTCGAGGAAAAGAAGCAGATCCTGTATCTGCTTGGGCCGGTCGGCGGCGGCAAGTCGTCGATTGCGGAACGTCTGAAACAACTGGCCGAACGTGTGCCGTTCTATGCGATCAAGGGGTCGCCCGTGAACGAATCGCCGCTCGGGCTTTTCGATTACGACGAGGACGGTCCGATCCTCGAAGAACAGTACGGTATTCCACGCCGCTACCTCAAAACCATTCTCAGTCCGTGGGCCGTCAAACGCCTTCACGAATATAACGGCGACATCCGCAAGTTCCGCGTTGTGCGTCGCTTCCCGTCGATTCTCCGGCAGATCGGTATTGCCAAAACCGAACCGGGCGACGAAAACAATCAGGACATTTCCTCGCTCGTCGGCAAGGTCGACATTCGCAAGCTCGAACAGTACGCACAGGACGACGCTGACGCATACAGCTATTCCGGTGGCCTGTGTCTCGCGAACCAGGGCCTGCTTGAATTCGTCGAAATGTTCAAGGCACCGATCAAGGTGCTGCACCCGCTGCTCACTGCAACGCAGGAAGGCAACTTCAAGGGCACGGAAGGCTTCGGCGCGATCCCGTTCGACGGCATCATCCTCGCCCACTCGAACGAGTCGGAATGGAAGGCGTTCCGCAACAACCGCAACAACGAAGCGCTGCTCGATCGTATCTTCGTCGTGAAGGTGCCGTACTGCCTGCGCTACGGCGAAGAAATGAAGATCTACGAAAAGTTGATCCGCAATTCGTCGCTGTCGAACGCGGTATGCGCACCGGGCACGTTGAAGATGATGTCGCAGTTCTCGGTGCTGACGCGTCTGCACGAACCGGAGAACTCGAGCCTCTTTTCGAAGATGCAGGTGTACGACGGCGAAAATCTGAAGGACACCGATCCGAAAGCCAAATCGTTCCAGGAGTATCGAGATTTCGCCGGCGTCGACGAAGGCATGACGGGTGTGTCGACCCGTTTCGCGTTCAAGATTCTCTCGCGCGTGTTCAACTTCGATTCGACGGAAATCGCGGCGAATCCGGTGCATCTGATGTACGTGCTGGAACAGCAGATCGAACGCGAGCAGTTCCCGCCGGAAACGGAGCAGAAGTATCTGTCGTTCGTGAAGGACGTGCTGGCCTCGCGCTACGCGGAGTTTATCGGCAAGGAAATCCAGACCGCTTATCTGGAGTCGTATTCCGAGTACGGGCAGAACATCTTCGATCGCTATGTGACGTATGCGGACTTCTGGATCCAGGATCAGGAGTTCCGCGATCACGATACCGGCGAGAGCTTCGACCGTGCCGCGCTCAACGCCGAACTGGAGAAGATCGAAAAGCCCGCGGGTATCAGCAACCCGAAGGACTTTCGCAACGAGATCGTCAATTTCGTGCTGCGCGCGCGTGCTGCGAATGCCGGGAAAAATCCGGCCTGGATCAGCTACGAGAAACTGCGTGTCGTGATCGAAAAGAAGATGTTCTCGAACACGGAAGAACTTTTGCCGGTCATCTCGTTCAATGCGAAGGGATCGGCGGAGGAACAGCGCAAGCACGAGGACTTCGTCAACCGGATGGTCGCGAAGGGATACACACCGAAGCAGGTGCGGCTCCTGTGCGACTGGTATCTGCGCGTACGCAAGTCGTCATGACACACAAGGCGTACGGCCTGCGTCGCGCAACGGCGCGGGCACCTTGCGAGGCGCAAGCCGCATGGACATGAGGTTGCATGCGCAACTTGCGTCTCGCGCTCCAGAAATTCGAGCGGGAGACCGGGTGTGCTTCATCAAATCATCGACCGCAGGCTGGCAGGCAAGAACAAGAGCATTGCAAATCGCGAACGCTTTCTGCGTCGCGTAAAGAACTATATTCGTCGCGCCGTATCGGAAGCGGTTCGCGACCGTAGCATCAAGGACATCCAGAACACGCAGAGCATCACGATTCCGCGCAAGGACATCGCGGAACCTTCGTTCCGGCACGGACCGGGCGGCAAGCGTGAAATGGTGCATCCCGGCAACGCCGACTATATCCGCGGCGACAGGATTCCGCGTCCCGGCGGCGGAGGCGGTGGTGGCGGCGGAAACAGCGCAAGCAACGAAGGCGAAGGGCAGGACGACTTCGTATTCGAACTGAGCCGCGAAGAATTCATGCAGTATTTCTTCGACGATCTCGAACTGCCGCGTCTTGTGAAGACGCATCTGCTCGCTGTGCCGACGTGGAAAAGTATCCGCGCAGGCTGGGCGGCCGAAGGCACGCCGAACAACATCGACGTCGTACGTTCGCTGCGCAGCGCGCTTGGCCGCCGCATCGCGCTCGGTGCGCCGCTCGTCAACGAACTGCACGAACTCGAAAAGCAGCTCGAAGAGATGAAGGCCGATCCGGCTGACCGTCGCGACGAGATCAAGGTGCTCGAAGAGGAAATCCATCATCTGCGCGGCCGCATCTGGCGCATTCCGTTTATCGATCCGTTCGACCTGCGTTACGTGAACCGCGTGAAGCAGCCGGAGCCGTCGAGCCAGGCGGTGATGTTCTGTCTGATGGATGTCTCCGGTTCGATGGACGAGCAGCGCAAGGATCTGGCCAAGCGCTTTTTCATCCTGTTGTATCTCTTTCTCAAGCGTAACTACGAGCGGATTGAAGTGGTGTTCATCCGTCATCACACGCGTGCCGAGGAAGTCGACGAAGACACGTTTTTCCATTCGACGGAGAGCGGCGGCACGGTGGTGTCGAGCGCGCTCGAACTGATGACGAAGGTGATGGAGGACCGCTATTCGCCGAGTGAATGGAATATTTACGGCGCCCAGGCATCGGACGGCGACAATTGGACTGACGATTCGCCGAAGTGCCGCAAGATGCTGGCAGATGACATTCTGACCAAGGTGCGCTATTTTGCATATATTCAGGTCACGCCTGAAGAGCAGAACCTGTGGCTCGAATATGCGCAACTCGCGCTGAGCGCGCCGCAGATGGCCATGAAGAAAGTGGAAACGGCAGCGGATATCTACCCGGTTTTCCGGGAACTGTTCGAAAAGCAGGTGGCGTCCTCATGACAACACGACATCTGCACAATGAAGCGCGCGGCTACAAGCCAGAGCGCGGCAAGAGCGCGAAGGAGAGGGATTCCGGTAGCGCTGGCCCCGCCGGGGCAGCAGCAGCACCTGGGCAAACCGCGGTGCCCGTGGAAGGGCAAAGGGAAGTCCGTATGAACGTTGCCGATAGACGGCCTCTGCCGTGCCCGTCCGACTGGACCTTCGAGCTCATCGAAGAATACGATACGCACATTTCCCATGTTGCGGAGCAGTATGGGCTCGACACGTATCCCATCCAGCTCGAACTCATCAGTTCCGAACAGATGATGGACGCGTATGCGTCCGTCGGCATGCCGGTCAATTACCGGCACTGGTCGTTCGGCAAGCATTATCTTTCCACTGAAAAGAGCTACCGTCGCGGGCAGATGGGGCTTGCGTACGAAATCGTCATCAATTCGAATCCGTGCATCGCGTATCTGATGGAAGAGAACACGATGACGATGCAGGCGCTCGTCATCGCGCACGCGGCGTATGGGCACAACTCGTTTTTCAAGGGCAACTATCTGTTCCGGCTCTGGACGGATGCCCACGCGATCATCGACTACCTCGTCTACGCAAAAAACTACATCGCGGAATGTGAGGAACGCTTCGGTCTCGATCGCGTGGAAGAGCTGCTCGATTCGTGCCATGCATTGATGAATTATGGCGTGGACCGTTACAAGCGTCCGCAGAAGCTGTCGCTATCGAAGGAATCGGCGGCACGGCGCGAGCGCGAGGCGTACCTGCAATCGCAGGTGAATGAATTGTGGCGCACGTTGCCTTCGAAGAAGGAAGCATTGCCAGAGGAGACGGAAGATCGTTATCCGCCTGAGCCGCAGGAAAATCTGCTGTATTTCGCGGAAAAGAATTCGCCTTTGCTTGAGCCGTGGGAGCGGGAAGTAATCCGGATCGTCCGCAAGGTGGGGCAGTATTTTTATCCGCAGCGGCAGACGCAGGTCATGAACGAAGGATGGGCGACATTCTGGCATTACACGTTGCTCAACACGCTCTATAACCAGGGCAAGCTGGAAGACGGCTTCATGATGGAGTTTCTCCATTCGCACAGCAACGTTGTGTACCAGCCTCCGGTGACGAAGCCGTATTACAGCGGCATCAATCCGTATGCACTGGGTTTTTCGATGATGAGCGACATACGGCGCATCTGCGAATCGCCTACTGACGAAGACAGGCAATGGTTCCCTGAACTGGCCGGCAGTCCGTGGCTGGAAGCGCTGCATTACGCGATGCGCAATTTCAAGGATGAGAGTTTTGTGGCGCAGTATCTTTCGCCGCATCTGATTCGGGAGATGCGGCTGTTTTCAGTGCTCGATGACGATATGCGGGATGCGCTTGAGGTTTCCGCGATTCATGATGAGAGCGGGTATCAGTATGTGAGGCAGGCGTTGTCGCGGCAGTACGATATGCATCATCGTGAGCCGAATATTCAGGTGTGGTCGGTGAATACGCGTGGCGACCGGAGTTTGACCCTTCGGCATTTCATGAGCGATAACCGGCATCTCTCTGGTGACAGTGAAGAGGTTTTGAAGCATATGGCTCGCCTCTGGCAGTTTGACGTTTTTCTCGAAAGCGTTGATGAGAGTGGGACAGTAAGGAAGCGGTATGAATGTCGGTATGTGGCGCCCTTGATCAGGGCTTGATGTTCTGTATTTTTTGGCCTTTCCTTGTGTTCGTGTCGGTCTATTGGTGTTGCCCCTGTGCGGGGTGGCACTTACTTTTCTTTGCCCCCCAAGGGGACTTCCTTCGGGGCGTCTTCCAAAGAAAGGTAAGCAAAAGAAAGGCGCTTCGAAAG